>DASZLQ010000045.1:0-15922 GCA_035552295.1 Mycobacterium sp.
CACGATCGCATACTGCCCCTTCGGCGGGGCCAGCGTCGAGTTTCGTCGTCTTTGACCAGCTGGACCCGGGATCCGTCACACCGGTCCCGCGGTCAGCGTGACCACGTGGTTGCGGCTCTCGCGGGCCTTTACTCGCGACACCCAGACCCGGCCTGCGCTCGCCAGCCCGACGATCTGCTCGGCGGTGTCGAACACCCAAGCCGCCGAGCCCTCCATCCCCGGTGTTGTCCATGATGCGCAGATCGATGACACCCCGCTCGGCCAGCAGCTCGAACAGGTCGCGCTGCGGGTCCTCGACGGCGATCAACGTGGTGTGATCGAACTGGCATCGCAGTGCCGCCCGGATCTCCCTGACGGCACTCGAGGCCACCACGGTGTCAGATTCGGTTTCCGCGCAAGCGAACTCGATTTCGAACGTCCGCTCGTAGCCATGTAGGAAAAACCGCTTCCCCTGATTCGCCGACGAGCGGCGGCAGCAGGGGAGATTGTCGAACAGCTCGCGCATGTGAAACCGTGCCGTCCGGCCGGCGGGTGCGTCGGCGCGATGCATGACGGCGACGTACACGTCGTCATCGAAAGCCGTGTCGCTCATTAGCCCGGTGTTCCTTCCCGAATCGTCTTGCTGGCGTGGCGAGGTCATCGTCACCACCGGCTTAGCGTCGGGGCGGTACCTTGACGGATTCTTGGCGTGGCTGCCGTGGGTTAGGGCGGTGGATCATTGCGGGCCGCGAGAGGCTCGGCGCGCCGGGTTGTCATCGGGCCGGCATCGATGTCTGCGGTTTCTTCCGGTGGAACGGCGCGGCCGGAAACAACAGGCTTGCAACGGGTTTGGTGATGCACTCATGCCCGTTGGCGACGTCGAAACCACGGTGCCGTCCGGCTCCTGCCGATCCGCCCAACCCGTCGGACGATAACGAACGTCTTGAGTAGGTGGTGGTGGTAGCGGTTCGCGCAAGACAATGAGCGGACCCCCGCGGCGTCCTTGAACGTCTTGTACACCCGAGTGCGTCACACCCAGCGCGTCAATGCGGTTTGCCCACGCTTCAAGAGCGGCGAGGTCGCTCACACGAAACGTGACGTGGACGAGCCCGACCTGATGCTCGTCAAAGGGCGAAGCATCGCCCTCGGCGTGCGTCACAGCTGCGACAACCAAACCGCAGGGGTGGGCCATCGTCCAACCGCGATAACCCGGCTACTCCCACGTGGCGAGAAGCTGAAACCCAACACCTCCTTCGTGCGCCGACCCATCCCTACGGTCTCCACTCATTCGGCCGAGTCCTCGACGTCTCGGATGCATTGGTAGGTGAGGTAGGTGAGGCTGTCACCGACGGTGTGGGTATCGACAAGGCGCAAGCGTTTGAGGCTGCCGGTCTGGTCGAAGAGGTGGTCACCTGCGCCCATCACGAGCGGGAATATCGCCAACCGCAATTCGTCGACTAGGTCGTGCTCGACCAGCGTTTGCACCAGCTGGGAGCTGGCGTAGACGCGGATCTCGCCGTTGACCGTGTGCTTCAGCTTCGAAACCTCGTTCACGACGTCACCGTCCAATACCGTCGAGTTGTTCCAGCCGGGATCTGTGAGGGTCGCGGAGACAACGTATTTGGGCAGACTGTTCATCCTGTCCGCCATCTCGCCAGAGCGGTATGGGTACCGTGCGGCGAAAAACTCGTAGCTGTGTCGGCCCAGCAGCAGAGCGTCTGCCCTCAGCGCGTCGTTCAGGAGGCGTTTGGCCCATTCTTCGCGATCGGTCGGGGCGAGCCCCGCGCGCCAGTCCTCGCGGTTGAAGCCCTCGTCGGCCGTCGGGTCCTGAGTGACTCCGTCGAGCGAGACGTTCTCGAAGACGACAATCGTTCCCATGTTGTGCTCCCATGTTCTTATTGGTCGGACTACCACGTGGTCGTGAAATGGCCGGCGCTGGCGCCCGGGTGGCGTGAACAACAAGTTGGCCATCGGAAGAGCTCCTTCTGTCCGGGTGTCAGCCCGACAGCACATCCGGTCAGTCGGATAGACCCCGGCCGGACGCGCTACTGGGCGGTGGCGACCGCCCAGTTCTCTGCCGCCCCGGGATCAGTACCAGTGACCGACCATGACATCGCTGTAACTGACAAGGACAACGCAATGACCGCCACATCACAGACCAGGCAGGACCCTCCCGAACAACCGCGACAGGGGTTGACGTTCGTGCTGGTGCACGGGGCCTTTCAGACCGGAACCGTGTGGGAGGACGTGGCGTCCGAGCTACGCCGCCAGGGCCACGTCGTGCACACGCCAACGCTTGCCGGGCATGGCCCAGGCGCGCCGATGAACTTGACGCACGCCGACGCCGTGGCCTCGCTTGTGGCTTACCTGCGCGACCACGATCTGTCGGATGTGGTGCTGGTCGGGCATTCGATTGCCGGGGCCTTCATCGCGAAGGCCGCCGAACAGGCCCCCGAGTTGATCAAGAGGCTTGTGTTCCAGAGCGCTTTCGCGGCGGCAAACCGAAACGCGTTGGCCGATGAGTTTCCGCCCGCGGACGCTGCTTTCTTCGGCATGGCCGACGCCGCCGAGGGGTTCCTCCTCCCGTTCGAGGTGATCCGGGAACGCGCCTGCAACGACATGGACCTGACCACCGCCACCGCAATCTATGCAGAAATGTCGCCCATCCCGGTCGCCTATTTCACCGACAAACTCGACCTCGAGGTCTTCTATGAACTGGTTGGCACGGGAAGGCTCAAGACCAGTTACATACACCCGGTCAACGACTTCGCCTTGCCACCGGGCGAATACGGCGCGTTCCCGCGGTTCGCTCAGTGGCTCGGCCCGCTGTGCCGGATCCTGCAAGTCCAGGGCGCCCACTACGTCATGGTTAGCCGCCCCAGTGAACTCGCCAATACCCTCATCCAGGCAGGACGTGACTGACGATCTCGACGGATCAAAACTCGCAGCTGACCGCGCCAGAAGCGGGATGAAGACGTGACACGAGGATGGAGCGGTGACTACAGACCTGATCGCCCGGGCCCGAGCCGGAGACGAGGAAGCGTTCCGCCGGCTAATCGACCCCTATCGACGCGAGTTGCTGGTGCATTGCTACCGGTTCCTCGGTTCGGTCCAAGACGCCGAGGACACGCTGCAGGAAACCCTGCTGGCGGCCTGGCAGGGTCTTCGCGGCTTCGAGGAGCGGGCCTCCGTGCGGACCTGGCTGTATCGGGTCGCGACAAACCAATGTCTGAAGGCGCTGCGATCCAGCAGCCGGCGGCCGCGTATGAGCGCGCCCCCACCCGGATTTGACCCACCCGTGCCCACTCGCCTGGGCGAGGTGGTCTGGCTCGAGCCCTACCCGGACGTCCTCCTCGAAGGGCTCACGGACAGCGCGCCCGGCCCCGAGGCGCGCTACGAGGCCAAGCAAGCCATCTCGCTGGCCTTCGTGACTGCCGTGCAGCTACTGCCGCCGCGTCAACGCGCCGTGCTCATCCTGCGCGACGTACTCGGGTTCCGTGCTGGCGATGTAGCCGCCATCCTCGAATCCACCGAGGAGTCGGTGACCAGCGCGCTCAAACGGGCTCGCGCCACCCTGCGCCGTCGGCTCCCACGGCCCGGAGCGCAAGAGCCACCCCCGCCACCGGACTCCGCCGTCGAGCAGGAACTCGTCGAACGGCTCACTCGAGCCTTTGAGGCCGGCGACGTGGACGGCGTGGTCGCCCTGCTCACAGACGACGTCCAGCTGACCATGCCTCCTCTGCCGATGGAGTACCAGGGCCTCGAGTCGGCGGCGAAATTCCAAGCAGCCATGTTCCGGCCAGGCCGCATATTCCGGCTGGTAGCGACCAGGGCCAACGGACAGCCCGCCTTCGGTGTCTACCTCCGCGACCCCCACACCAACGTCTTCCATGCCACCGGACTGCTGGTCCTCACGCTCGCAGGCGATCGCATCTGCGCGATGACGCGGTTCGACAACGGCACGCTGGTCCCCTTCGGACTTCCCCGAATCTTGCCGCAGTGAGGACCCCGATTGACCCACAGAGCGAATACTCCTGGCCCCACCCGCTCAGCGAAGTGGGATCGGTTGCGTCCGACGTGCCCGCGCAGCCGCGCGGCGTCGATCACCGAAGAGGCCAGCTACACCCAGTACGGCACCCGGGCGCGGAACTGCCGCATCGCGAAGGCTGCCAGCGTCCAACCCACGGCGGTCAGCACGAGCACCACCACCCAGTGCCGCAGTTCCTGGTGGGAGCCCAGCAGCGGCGAACGAACGATGTCCAGATAGTGCAGCAGTGGGTTGAGTTCGACGATGCTCGACCACCGTCCGGCACCCTGCTGCCGCAACGTGTCGTCGTTCCAGATGATCGGCGTCATGAAGAACAGCAACTGCACGATGGAAAACAGCAGGGGACCGATGTCGCGGTAGCGGGTTGCCAGGATGCCGAAACAAAGAGCCACCCAGATTGCATTGACCACGATCAGCGCCAGCGCCGGAATCACCGACAAATCGGCCCACGACCAGGGCTTGGGGAAGATGATCGCGACGACGACGTAGATCACGATGTTGTGCGCGAACAAGATCATCTGCCGCCACACCAACCGGTAGACATGCACGCTCAACGGCGTCGGCAGCTGTTTGATCAGGCCCTCGTTGGCGACGAAGACGTCGGCGCCCTCCAGGATGGCGGCATTGATCAGGTTCCAGATGATCAACCCGAGCGTGACGTAGGGCAGGTGTACGGCCAGGTCGAGGTGAAAGAGTTTGGAATACAGCCCACCCATCGCGACGGCGGTGGTACCGGTCGCGATGGTGATCCAAAACGGTCCCAGCACCGAGCGGCGGTAGCGCTGCTTGATGTCCTGCCAGCCCAGGTGCAGCCACAGCTCGTGACGACGAAAACCGTCGACAAGATCGGCCCGGGCGCGGGTGAATGACCTGGACTGCGCCGCGGCGTCGAGGAAACTCATGACGACCCTCCGATGTCGGGCTTGCCGAATTGCTCGCGACGTCCCAAGCGGCGCAACCGAATCCATTCGATCAGACCCTTGGGATCGCGGCGGCTCACCAGGAAGAACCAGACGAACCGAAGCCATTCCTGGGCCAGCAGCTTGCGCAGACCCGGTTGCGACAGCAGGTAGCCGCGGTTGCGGTAGGTGAAGAACCGCTTGGTGGGGTTGTCGGGATACTGCGTGTGCATCCGACCGCCGAGGATCGGCCGGAACTCCTCGGATCCGCAGGGATGCAGGTATACCGCCTCCAGGCAGGTTCCGAACGGCAGGCCGGACCGAACCAGCCGGCGATGCAATTCCACCTCGTCGCCGCGGATGAACAGCCGCATGTCCGGGACACCGATCGACTCGAGGGTGGACGCCCGGAACAGTGCGCCGTTGAACAGCGACGCGATACCGCGCAGCAGATCCTGTCCTGCTTCGGTACGCAATTCGCTTGTGTACCTGCGCCATACCAGGCCGCGCCGCAACGGGAACGCCAGGCGCTGAGGGTCGTCGGAGTTGCACACCATCGGCGAAACCTCGGCCAGGCCGTACTTCTCGGCGCAGGTCAGCAGGGTCGCCAGCACACCGGTGTCCTGTGGGCGCCCGTCGTCGTCGGCCAGCCATACCCAGTCGGCGCCCTGCGCCAGCGCGTGCAACATACCGAGCGCGAAACCGCCTGCGCCCCCGAGGTTTCGGCGTGAACCCAGGTACGTTGTTGAAATTGGTTGGGCGGCAACCAGGTCGCGGACCCGGCTGTCTTCCGAACCATCGTTGTCGACCACGATGAGGTGATCGGGCAACCGGGTCTGCGTGCTCAGCACGTCCAGCGACTTGGCCAGCTCGTCGGGTCGCCGGTGGGTGACCACGACGGCGAAGACGGAGTCACTCATCCCCGGAAGCGCTTTGCGCCAGCGGCCGGTCGGTGGCGGTCTCGGCTAGCACCTCGCGAACGTGCCGTGCCGCGTCCTCACCCTCATAGGCGCGTACGACGTCCTCGATACCGCCCGTCTGCCGGATGACCCCGTGGTCGATCCACATCGCCGTCTTGCACAGCCGGGCCAGGAATTCGTTGGAATGGCTGGCGAACACCAGGATTCCGGAACGCTCCACTAGGCCCTGCAATCGCGACTGGGCCTTCTTCATGAAGTCGGCATCCACGGCGCCGAGGCCCTCGTCGAGCAACAGGATCTCGGGATTGATGCTGGTGACCACGCCCATCGCCAGCCGGACCCGCATCCCGGTGGAATAGGTGCGCAACGGCATCGACAGGTAGTCACCGAGCTCGGTGAACTCGGCGATCTCGTCGACCTTGGACAGCATGTGTTTTCGCGTCTGCCCCAGAAACAGGCCACGGATGATGATGTTCTCGTAGCCCGAGATCTCGGGGTCCATCCCGACGCCGAGATCGAAGATCGGTGCGACACGGCCGGTGACCTGTGCCCAGCCGCGGGTGGGTTCGTAGATGCCCGAAAGTAGGCGCAGCAGAGTCGATTTCCCGGCTCCGTTATGACCGACCAGACCGACCCGGTCGCCCAACTCGAGCGACATGGTGACGTCCCGCAACGCCTCGATGACGACAACGTTGGAGCTGTTGTGCCCGATCGTGCCCCCGAGGAAGGTCTTCTTCAGCGACCGCGACTTGGCATCGAAGATGGGAAATTCCACCCACGCGTCGCGCGTCTCGATATGAGGACCTGAACCCGCCACCATTAGCTACTCACGTCGGCTTACAGGTACTGCCCGTGTCCGGGCCCGCCCTGGCCCGCCTTGCCGATGCCCGGGGGGAGCGCGCTGTGGCGCATCTGCTCCAGCTGCGCGCGGGCGGCCATCTGCTGGGCGAACAGCGCGGTCTGGATGCCGTGGAAGAGCCCTTCCAGCCAGCCGACGAGTTGCGCCTGGGCGATGCGTAACTCGGCGTCCGACGGCACGGCGTCCTCATTGAACGGCAGGGTGAGCCGATCGAGTTCCTCGCGCAGTTCGGGTGCCAGGCCGTCTTCGAGCTCACGGATGCTGGTGGCGTGGATCTCGCGCAGCCGGTTGCGGCTGGCCTCGTCGAGCGGTGCCGCCCGCACTTCCTCGAGCAGTTGCTTGATCATGGTGCCTATTCGCATCACCTTGGCGGGCTGCTCGACCAGGTCGGTCAACGAGCGATCATCGGAGTCTTCGTCGTCTGTCGCCTCGCGTATCGCCATGATCCGCGGATCCAAGCCGCCGATGATTTCGATGCCGTCGTCGTCCGGGCCATCGTTGCCGTTACTCAATCCGGTCACCATCCTCTTGTTGCGTCTAGGGGTGGGGCGTCGCTGCGGCATTTCCGCGCCATTCGTAGATTTTGGCCCCACCGTTGTCGTAGATCAGAGCCCACGACTTCGATTTCTCCAGTGAGACTAGTCCGTCCGGTACGGCGAATCCCCGTACCGTCGGCGTGCTGGTCAGTATGTACCTGATATTGAGCGCCTTGATCGCCTCGACCACCTTTGGATCGGATTCACCTTTCCGCGCAGCGATCCAGAAGACGTAGCGGTAATAGCCCGGGCCGATCTGCTGCGGAAAGTCGTAGTGGGTCCACAGCGGGTGCAGGTCGGCCACGGCATACATCCAGGCGGTGCCGTCGACGTTTGAGTCGCCGATCAAGGTGTCGCGTGCGTCCGGCAGTTTGGCCAGGTAGGCCATCGCCATGAGGTCGCGATCGTCGATCATCACCGAGTCGTATTTGTCGCCGAACAGGACCAGGTGTCGATAGAAGTAATGCCGCGCAATGAGCACGGTGGCCACCACCAGCAGTACCGCGGTCGTCGAGACCCAGATCGGTGCAGGCAGCTGTTTGAACCGGGCGGTGAGTCGTTTCGCACCGCCGACGACCAGGATGACCGCCGCGAACAACGCGATGGCTGCCATCGGCGTCACCAGCATCGTCACCCCCGAGGTGAGCCGTCGCGGATCGTTGTAGAAGAACTGGCTGAATGCTTCGATAGCGGCGCCGGCCGGGTTGTGAAACGGCGCCCCGGAGTAGATGGTCGCCACGGTCAGCACCAGCCAGAGCGCGGCCGGCCACCAGATTTTCTTGTACAGCAGGATCGCCAAACCGATATAGGTCAGCACGACCAGGCCGTATTGGGTCGGGAAGTCATTGAGGTGTCGGGTGTGCAGGAGCAGCGCATCGATAACACCCTGCTTCGCGCTCTTGAAGCTGGGGAATGCGTGCCCGGCGATGATGTCGGCCTGCCTGAGCACCCCGATGAACTGCGGCGCCAATATCGCCGCGGTCGGCACGGCCACGGCAGCCAGGGTCAGCAGGTCGGCGAGCCGGCCGCGTACCGGATGCCACCAAGTGTGCAAAAGCCACCAGGCCAATAGGAACAAGATGACGATGAACCCGCCGGTGAGATGCACCGACAGGACGCCCACCAGTGCCAGCACGGCCGTCGGGATGCGGTCGCGATGCCGCAACGTCGAGGTGATCAGGACGAACGTCGGGATCGCGACCCCATAGGCCGCCAGGTTGGGCATCGCGGCGACACCGAACTCGACGTAGGGCACCGAGGTGAACGACGCCGACAGCGCGGCCGCGGTGGCCGAGACTGCCGCGGTGCGCCACTGGGTGGTGCGCGGCCGGAGCAGATGCCAGGTGAGCGTGGCCGCGCTGGTCGGGAACAGCCAGACCGAGGCCGCCACCGAACTCAAGGTGTAGCCGGTGGTGGGTGCCGCCCCGGTGAGCTGGCAGAACACCGCCGTCAGGGCGTGGAACACCGACGGGTAATACAGCGCTTGGTGCGTTTCGACATTGCGCAGCTCACCCATGTGGGTGGACGACGCCTGCCCGGTGTCGAGCATGAAGCGCACTTCGTTGGCGTGCCAGACTGCGTCCCAGGTGCTGGGAATGGATTGCCAATGCGTGATGCCCCGATACGCCGCCCACATGATCAGCAGTGCGCCCAGCAGCACACCGGCCGCCACCGTCAGCGCCGGCCAACCGCCGATGCCGTGGGCCTCGGCCTCGGTGTCGCGGTAGCGGGCCAGTAGCAGCTGCAAACCCGTCATCACGAGGCACACGGCAACCAGCGCGGCGAGCGCAGTCCAACCGTTCCAAGGGATTCCGAGCGCACCGAAGGGAATTATCGCCAGCGCTACCACCCCGAAAGTGAGTGCCGGGCCAACTGCGAGAGCGACCGGCCAAGTTAGCTGAGTGGTACGTGCGATGATCGTCCCCGGCGCGATCAGCAAAAACAATGCGATCAGCGTTCCGATCCAGAGCCCCACTCGACTAGTATGGCTGGCCGGGTGACTTGGCTCGGGAACGCCACCGTCTGGCTCGAACGTCTGTGACACCCGCTACCGTCACAATTTCGCGGAAATGCGGAAGCTCTAAGGTGGCTGGCATGGCTTACGACGTCGCCCGGGTGCGCGGACTGCATCCGTCCCTGGGTGACGGATGGGTGCACTTCGACGCGCCGGCGGGAATGTTGATCCCCGATTCCGTAGCGACGACTGTTTCGACGGCTTTCCGCAGGTCTGCCGCCAGCACAGTGGGTGCGCATCCGTCGGCGCGGCGCAGCGCCGCCGTGCTGGACGCCGCGCGGGCCGCGGTGGCCGATCTGCTCAACGCAGACCCGGCGGGCGTGGTGCTGGGTGCCGATCGCGCGATCCTGTTGTCATCGCTGGCCGAAGCATCGTCTTCGCGGGCCGGCCTGGGGTACGAGGTGATCGTCAGCCGCCTCGATGGCGAGGCGAACATCGCCCCGTGGCTGCGGGCGGCACACCGCTACGGCGCCAAGGTGAAGTGGGCCGAGGTCGACATCGAGACGGGCGAACTGCCGACGTGGCAGTGGGAGAGCCTGATCGGGAAATCGACCAGGCTGGTCGCCGTCACCTCCGCATCAGGAACGTTGGGGACGGTCACCGATCTGCGGGCGATGACCAAGCTGGTCCACGACGTCGGCGGACTGGTGGTGGTCGACCATTCCGCCGCGGCGCCTTACCGACTGCTGGACGTCAAAGAAACCGAGGCCGATGTGGTGGCGGTGAACGCGGTCGGATGGGGTGGTCCGCCGGTCGGAGCGATCGTGTTTCGCGATCCTGCGCAGATCAACAGCTTCGGCTCGGTCTCGACAGACCCCAACGCCACGGGCCCGGCGCGGCTAGAGGTCGGCGCGCACCAGTTCGGTCTGCTTGGCGGTGTGGTCGCCAGTGTCGAGTACCTCGCGGCACTCGATGAGTCCGCTCGCGGCAGCCGACGCGAACGCCTGTCGCTGTCAATGCAATCGGCAACTTCGTATCTGAACCGGATCTTCGACTACCTGATGGTGTCGCTGCGGTCGTTGCCGTTGATGATGTTGATCGGCCGTCCGGAAGCGCGCATACCGGTGGTCAGTTTCGCGCTACAGGGCGTGCCCGCGGAGCGGGTGGTGCAGCGCTTGGCGGACAACGGAATTCTCGCGGCGTCCAACGAGAGTTCACGCGTGCTCGAAGCGCTGGGCGCCAACGAGGTCGGCGGCGCCGTGACCGTCGGGCTGGCGCACTACTCGACGATGGCCGAGGTCGACCAGTTGGTGCGGGCCCTGGCGTCGTTGGGCTGAGTGCCGGGTCTACCCGCCACTACGTTGAGTGTGCAATGACTTGAGCGCACACCCGATATTCGAGGAGAGAGTCGCTAGACCGTCAGCACGATCTTTCCGTGCACGTCCCCCGACACCAGCTTTTTGTGGGCTTCGCCCGCCTCTTGGATGGGCATGTGCGCGCCGATGATCGGCCGGACCCGCCCGCCGGCGATCATCGGCCACACCGAAGCCGTCACCGCTGCCACGATCTCGCTCTTGCTGTTCGGGCCGCTCACCGGCCGGCCGCGCAGCGTGGTGCCGATGACCCGCGCCCGCTTGACCAGTAGCTTGCCGAGATTGAGTTCGCCCTTTACCCCGCCCTGCATGCCGATGATGACCAGCTGTCCGTCGGTGGCCAGGGCGTCGATATTGCGGTCCAGATAGGAGCCGCCCATGATGTCGAAGATCACGTCGGCGCCCTTGGTCTCCTCCCGTAGCCGCGCCACGAAATCCTCATCGCGATAGTTGATGGTGATCTCGGCTCCCAGCTCTCGGCAGACTTCCAGTTTGGCGGCCGAACCGGCCGTGACCGCGACCCGCGCGCCCAGCGCTCGTGCGACCTGGATCGCGTGCGTTCCGATGCCGCTGGCCCCGCCGTGCATCAGCAGCAGCTGGCCTTGTTTCAGGTGCGCGACCAGCACCAAGTTGGACCACACCGTGCACGCCACCTCCGGTAGCCCGGCCGCGTCGGCAAGGTCCACACTGTCGGGAATCGGCATCACTTGGCCAGCCGGAACGGCGACGTATTCGGCGTACCCACCGCCCGCCAGCAAGGCGCAAACTTCTTGTCCGACAGACCATTCGGTGACATCGGAGCCCGCTTCGGCGACGACGCCGGACACCTCCATGCCGATGATCTCGCTGGCCCCCGGCGGGGGCGGATAGTTACCGGCGGCTTGCAGCACGTCGGCGCGGTTGACACCGGCCGCAGTGACCTTGACTAATACCTCGCCGGGGCCGGCGGAGACGTCGGGCACTTCTTCCCACAGCAGCTTGTCGGCGGATTCTGCCACGATTGCGCGCATGCGGGCCACGCTACTAGGGGCCACTCCAGACTCGGGCCCCGCTACCCTTAGCAGCGGTGGCGTGGCAGAGCGGCCTAATGCACTCGCCTTGAAAGCGAGAGACGGCTAAAACCGTCCGGGGGTTCAAATCCCTCCGCCACCGCAAGTCAGCGGGCACTTTGGCCGGCCGGGGCGATTCGCGTGCGCGTCGTCGGCGCTTAACCGGTCGGGATTTCGGCGGCGATGGTGTCCATCAGCGCGGTGTAGCGGCGAACTTGAGGATCGCGGCCCGGCTTGCCGCTGCTGATCACACCGGCGGCGAGTCCGCGCTGCGGGTCCGCCCAGACCGCGATATTGGCCAGGCCGAGGTTTCCGAATGCGGCCGGCGCGTTGCGACCGAAAGGCCCAAACCTGTTGGTACCGAGCATGAATCCGGTGCCCCAACGGGCCGGGTGTAACCCGACTGCGAAATCTGGCCGCAGCCGCCGGCACTCCTGCACCGCGGCGTACATCCGTTCCGGGCTGATGATCCGCACGCCGTCGAGTTCACCCCCCCGACGCCAAATCTCGGCGAAGCGGGACATCTCGTTCGCGCTCGACACGGTATTGGATGACGGGACCACGGTGGAAAGGAAGGCCGGGGTGTTGGTGTAAGGGATGATCTCGTGCACGGTTCCGCCGATCGCCTTGCGAAAGATCGCCGCGACCACCGGCGGCAACGGCCTGCCGGTGGCGTGGCTGGGCGCGACCGATGGGATGTCATGCTTGGCGACGCCGAAATTGGTCCACCGGAATCCCAGCGGATCGAGAATCTCGGTGGCCAGTATGTCGCGAATGTCTTTACCAGTCGCGGCATAGACGATCTCACGCATCAGCGGGCCCCAGGTAAGGGCGTGGTAGATGTGCACCAGTCCCGGCCGATACAGCGGTCTCAGCTTGCTGAGCTGTTCCTGCGTGTACGCGTGGTCGTCCGTGCGGCGAAGGTCTGGCCTGGGTCCGGTGGGGAAGGGGACGCCCGCGCTGTGGGTCAACACGTGGCGGATCGTGGTGCGGTGCTTGCCATGGCTGGTGTAGCTGGGGATGTACTCGCAGACACGGTCATCGAGTGAGAAATGTCCCTGCTCTACGAGCATGTGGACCACGGTCGCGGTGATGCCCTTGGCCGCCGAGTACACGCAAAACGGTGTGTCCGTCGTGACGGCGATCTTTTCGGCGTCGGGCGGATCGGCGGGGGCGTTGCCCCAGCCGTGCCCGATCGCGCGGTTGAGCACGACGCGACCGTGATGCCGGATGCATAGCTGGATCGCGGGGTGGAAGCCGGCCCGGTACCAGTGCCGCGCGGCCCGCCAGATCCGTTCCACAGCGGCGCCGTCGATGCCGGCGTGGTCCTCTTCGCCGATCGCCGTCACGGCGTCCAAGTCGGCTGGGACACGGATCCTTCCGTCCGGGGTCATCGTGCTCGCCACCCCAGCGAGGGTACGTGCCGGCGGGCAGACAGTGCTTTACTCCCCCGTGAACTGCGGCGGACGCTTGGCGAACGTCGCCGAGATGCCCTCGGTCAGATCCTTGGACGGCAGGAAAGCCGCGTTCCAGGCCGCGACATAACGCAGGTTCTCCGAAACGGCCGAAGTCCGCTGCTGGTCCAGGACGTCCTTGACGCCGTAGACCGCCAGCGGGGGATTGGCGGCGATTTCCGCGGCGGTCGCATGGGCGGCGGCCAGCGTCTTATCGGCGTCCTCGAACACATCGTTGATCAACCCGATCTTCTCCGCGCGGGGCGCGTCGACGTCCCTGCCCGTCAACGCCAATTCCCGCAGATGGCCGTCGTTCAAGATCAGCGGGAGCCGGGCCAGGCTGCCCATGTCTGCGACGATCGCCAATTTGACTTCGCGCACCGAGAACTTGGCGTCAGCGGCGGCATAGCGGATGTCGACCGCCGAGATCAGGTCGACGGCGCCACCGATGCACCAGCCGTGCACGGACGCGATGGTGGGCGTGCGGCAGTCGGCCACGGCGTTGATCGCCTTCTGCATCCGCAGCACCTCGGCGTGGAAGTCGGTGCGCGGGCGGGCCAGCGCGCCTTCGGCCATCAGCGGGGCGAACATCCCGCCCATCGCCGGCACGTCCAGGCCGTAGCTGAAGTTTTTGCCCGATCCGGTGATGACGATGGCGCGGACGTCGCGGTCAGCGTCCAGCGCCGCGAACACCTCCGGCATCTCCGACCAGAACGCGGGCCCCATCGCGTTGCCCTTGCCCGGCCCGATCAGCGTCACCTGCGCGACGTGGTCTTTCGTGTCGATGGTGACGGATTCGTATGTTTCGCCCATATCGAGACCGTAGCGTGGCAAATATGCCTCGTGATTTGCGACCCGGACCAGAGTCACCACCGACCGACGAGCTGCACAGCGCCGAGGACACGCTAGGGGTGTTGCAGCGAGTTCTGCACACCGTCGCCGCCGACGACACGTCCCGGCAGACCCCCTGCACAGAGTTCGACGTGGCGCAGCTGACCGGGCACCTGCTGAATTCGATCACGGCCCTCGGGGGCATGGTGGGCGCGGAATTCCCTGAGCGCGACGAAAGCGATTCGGTGGAAAGTCAGGTGGTCGCCGCCGCCCGGCCCGCTCTCGATGCCTGGCACCGCCACGGCCTGGACGGCACCGTGCCGTTCGGCAAAGGCGAAATGCCGGCCAAGGGTGCGTGCGCCATCCTGTCGCTCGAATTCCTCGTCCACGCTTGGGATTACGCCGCCGCCGTGGGTCACGAGGTCAACGCCCCGGAACCGCTGTCCGAATACGTGCTGGGGTTGGCCCATAAAGTCATCAGGCCGGAGCTACGCGGCAGCGCCGGCTTCGACGACCCGGTTGACGTGCCCGCGGACGCCGGCGGCCTGGAGCGGCTGGTCGCGTTCACCGGCCGCAACCCGGCCCGGTAGGGCCGAGCGCCCTTGCTGCTGCGTCGAGTGTGCGATTAGGGCGTTGAGTGTGCACTCAGGGCGCGATCCGGCGTCGATTACCGCCCTCGACGCACGCTCGAAACCGTCACCGCACACTCAAACACCGGGGCCTACACCCGCTCTAGGTAGAAGTAGTAATAGCGGCCGTTATCCAGGACGCCTTTGCCGTTCATGACGCCCATCACCGCGTCGTCGTCGATCTTCTTGAAGTGGTCGTGCACGGGTTGACCGTCGTAGACCATCGTCGCGGTGACCTCGCCGCGGAAGTCCTCCAGCCACAGGCTCGCCTCGCCCTTACCCATCGCCTTATTCGAGAACTTGTTCCCGTCGGCGTCCACGCACACCAGCGGCTGCACGTCGCCGGCCGACTTGAACGTCTTGCCGAACCAGCCGGCCTTCTCCAACTGGCCGTTCATCTTGTGGCCCGTGACGAACTCGCCGCCCTTCCACTCGCCGATCATGCCGTCGATGGTCGCGGGCGCAAGAGTCGCCCAGAAATCGTCGAGTTCGGTATCGGAGATGTGGTCGCCGCGTTCCTTGAACTCGGTGAACCGCTTGCGGGCCAAGGTCATTGCTCACTCCTCCGGTTCGGTTTGCGTGATCCATTCGCGGGCGAACCGCAGCAGGGCGTCGTTCTCATCCGGCGCCCCGATGGTGACCCGGACGCCGTCCGTGCCGTACGGGCGGACGACGATGCGCGCATCCGCGGCCTGCTTGACGAAATCCAGAGTGCGGGGCCCGAGCGGCAGCCAGACGAAGTTGGCCTGTGTCGGTGGCAGCGCGAAGCCGGCGTCACGCAATGCGGCAGCGACCCGCGCACGTTCGGCGACCAGCGCGTCGGTGCGGGCCAGTAGCTCGTCAGCGGCGGCCAGCGACGCGATGGCGGCGGCCTGCGCGAGGCTGGACACGGTAAATGGCACGTACACCTTGTCGAGCGCGGTCATCAGGTCGGGGTGGCCGACCGCGTAGCCGATCCGCAAACCTGCCAGCCCATATGCCTTCGAAAATGTCCGCAGCACAACGACATTGCTGTGGGTTTGGACCAGATCCAGGCTGTTCGGCGCCATGCCGTCACGGATGTACTCGACGTAGGCCTCGTCGATGGCGATCAGGATATGCGGCGGGACCGCCCGGATGAAGCGGGTCAGCGCGTCCGGGTCGACGACGGTGGACGTCGGATTGTTGGGGTTGCACACGAAGATCAGCCGGGTGCGTTCGGTGACCGCGGCGAGCATGGCATAGAGGTCGAAGGTGTGGTCGGTCAACGGCACCTGGACGGCGGTCGCGCCGGAGACCTGGACCTGCGGCGGGTACAGCTCAAAACTGCGCCACCCGAAGATGACCTCGTCGCCCGCCGAGGCGGTGATCTGGACGAGTTGCTGGCACAGGCTGACCGAACCGCAACCGAT
>DASZLQ010000046.1:0-6257 GCA_035552295.1 Mycobacterium sp.
TTGTAGGCGCTGAGCGAAAGCGCCTCCATCGCGCTGAGATAGGCCGGATCGGGCGCCGCGACCCGCTCTTGCAGCAGGCTCGCCTCCAGCGTGGCGGACGCCAGCGTCTCCAGATTGCGCCGGCCGACCTCGGCGTTCGAATATTTGCTCGAAATGATCTCGCCTTGTTCGGTGATGCGGATCTGCCCCTGCACCGCGCCGCCCGGTTGCGCGAGGATCGCGTCGTAGCTCGGCCCGCCGCCCCGCCCGACCGAGCCGCCGCGGCCATGAAACAACCGGATGCGCACGCCGTGGCGCTTGAACACCTCGACCAGCCCGATCTCGGCTTTGTAGAGTTCCCACCCCGAGGTGAGGAAGCCGCCGTCCTTGTTGGAGTCGGAATAGCCGAGCATCACTTCCTGCGCATCCTCGCGGGCGGCCACCACCGCTCGATAGATCGGGAGCTCCAGCATCGCGTGCAGAATCGTCGCCCCGTTGTCCAGATCGTCGATCGTCTCGAACAGTGGGGAAATGCCGACGGGACAATAAGGTTCGGGCCCGGACACATCCAGCAGTCCGGTTTCTTTAAGCAGGATCGCGGCTTCCAAGACATCCGACACCGACTGGCACATCGAGATGACGTAGTTGGGCACCGCGGCGGGCCCGTAGCGCTGAACCGCGTGGGCGGCCGCGGCCAGCACGCCCAGCTCGCTGCGCGCCAGGTCGGACAATTCCGCGCGGTCGCCGAGCAGCGGGCGGCGGGTGTTCAGTTCGGCCGCCAGCAGCTCGACCCGTTCGTCCTCGGGCAACGAGCCGTAGTCCGGGTGCACACCGGCCCACGCCAGCAGCTCGCCGACCACTTCTTGGTGCACGTCGGAGTTTTGCCGCATATCCAAGCCACACAAGTGAAACCCGAAGACACCCACGCCTTCTCGTAAGAATGCCAGCCGATCATCGGCCAGCAGCGCACTGCCGTGGGTGCGCAACGAAGCGTCGACGGTGTCGAGATCGGCCCGCAGCTCGGCCGGCGTGAGATACCGGGTCAAGCCCAGGTCGAGCTCATGCTGAGGTTGCCGGTCCAGGATTTCGGCGGCGGTCCCGGTGAGCCGGCCGCGGATCACCCGCACGGCGCGCCGGTACGGCTCGTCGGCCCGGGCCTGCTCCGGGCAGTCCTCGGCCAGTTCGGCCAGCTCGGGAGTGACGCTGATCAGTCGTGCCGACAGTGAGAGTTCCTGCTCGAGGTCGGTGAGCTCGGCCAGGTAGTGCGCCACCGCGGTGAGCGCGGCGCTGCCGGTGGCCCGCCGGACCACATCGGCGGTGATATTCGGGTTTCCGTCACGGTCACCACCGATCCAGGAGCCGGGTTGCAGAATCGGCCCGGAAAGCAGCTCGACGTCCGGCCAACGAGCACGCAGCGCGTCGCGAACCTCGGAGTTCACCTGCGGGATCACCTCGAACAGCGCGGCCGGATAGTAGCGCAGGCCGACGTCGATCTCGTCGGTGATCTGCAGCCTCGACAGCCGGAGAAGCGCAGTCTGCCACAGCGTGAGGACCTGGCGGCGCAACTCGAGTTCGATGTCGCGGCCGTCATCGGTCTGGGTGTGGCCGTCGGCGTGCAGTCGCATCAACCCGGTGATCCGGTGCTGGGTGACGAAGACGGTGCGCCGACGGGTCTCGGTGGGATGAGCCGTGATGACCGGGGAAACCAGAGCGCCCTTCAGGGCCTCGGCCACGGTTTCCGAATCCAGTTCTGCTAGATCGAGTTTCGCGTAGGTGGCGGCCAGGCTGCTGGCTTGGGGTGGCTCGCCGGCGTCGACGTGAATAGCGCGCCGGCGTTCGCGGTGGATGTCTTCGGCAACGTTCGCCAGCAGCGCAAAATGGCTGAACGCCCGGATGATCGGGATCGCGAGGTGGATGTCGATGCCATCGAACATGGCCGACATCTCGGCGCGATCGATCTCGGAGCGCCGCACCCGGAAGGATTCCACCCGGGCGCGTTCCACGAGGTCGAATACTTCGTCACCGTTCTGCTCACGCACGGTGTCGCCGAGTATGGTGCCGAGCAGCCTGATGTCCGCGCGCATCGGCTCGGTCGCCTCGCGACCGAGCCGGGTCCGCTGGACGGCACCGATCGGTTCCAGCGCGGCGTCGGAAACCTCAACCATGCGTCCCAGTATCGATGCGGATCGTGTGGTGCGCCCGGTGAGGGGTCAGTGCGTCAGCGGTACTTGATCTGCAGGGCGATGCCGATGATGCACACCAGCCAGATACCGGTGATGAACAGCGTCAACCGGTCCAGGTTCTTCTCCACCACCGTCGACCCGGACAGGCTCGACTGCACACCCCCGCCGAACAGCGTCGACAGGCCGCCACCCTTGGCGCGGTGCAGCAGCACCAGCAACACCACCAGGACGCTGGTGACGACCAGGGTGATCTGCAGGGCCAATTGCATGACCCGCAGCCTACCGGCCGCGGGGTGGCATCACGGCAGCGGCCCACCGGCGGCGATGGCCGCCAGCGTCGCGAACTGCTCGCCATCCAGCGACGCGCCTCCGACGAGGCCTCCGTCGACATCGTTCTGGGCGACGATTTCGCCGATGTTTTTTGCGTTCACCGAGCCGCCGTAGAGCACCCGGAGGGTGTCGGCGATCTGCGGTGACGCCAGTGAGCCCAGCTCGTTGCGGATCGCCGCACAGACCTCCTGGGCGTCGCTCGCGCTGGCCACCCGTCCGGTGCCGATCGCCCAGACCGGTTCGTAGGCGATGACGACCTTGCCGATCTGCTCGGCTGACAGCCCCGCCAGCGAGCCGCGCAGCTGCTTCTCGCAGTGGCTGACGTGCTCTCCCGCCTCCCGGACCTCCAAGTGCTCGCCGATGCAGACGATCGGGGTCAGTTCGTTCTTCAGGGCAGCGGCCGCCTTGGCGGCCACCAGCTCGTCGTCCTCGTTGTGGTAGGTGCGCCGCTCGGAGTGCCCGACGATGGCGAAGGAGCAGCCCAGCTTGGCCAGGAAGGCGCCACTGATGTCGCCGGTGTAGGCGCCCGACTCGTGTTGGGACAGGTCCTGAGCTCCGTAGGTCAAGCGCAGCTTGTCGCCGTCGACCAGGGTTTGCACGCTGCGCAGGTCGGTGAACGGCGGGATAACCGTGACGTCAACCTTGTCGTAGTACTTGTCCGGCAACGCGAACGCGATCTTTTGCACCAGCGCAATCGCCTCGAAGTGATTGAGGTTCATCTTCCAGTTGCCGGCGATCAGGGGCTTGCGGCTCACGAGACTCCTCCACTTGGCTGTGGCCGGCCCAGTACCTCGATGCCGGGTAGCGTCTTGCCCTCCAGGTATTCCAGCGATGCGCCACCGCCGGTGGATATGTGCGAGAAGTCGCCCTCGGAGATACCGAGCGCACGCACCGCGGCCGCGGAGTCGCCGCCGCCCACCACGCTGAACGCGCCCTTGCCGGTCGCGGCGACGATCGCCTCGGCAACACCCTTGGTGCCCGCGGCGAACGCGGGGAATTCGAACACACCCATCGGGCCGTTCCAGAAGATGGTCTCGGCGTTGGACAGCAACGTGGTGAACCGCCTGACCGACTCCGGTCCGACATCCAGGCCCATCTTGTCTTCTGGAATCCGGTCCGCCGCCACAGTCTCCGGTGGCGAATCGGCGGCGAACTTCTCCGCCACTACGATGTCCACCGGAAGGTGCAGCACATCGGCGTAGGTCTCGCACAACCGGCGACAGGTATCCACCATATCGCCCTCAAGCAGCGAGGTGCCCACCGAAAGACCCTGTGCGGCAAGGAAAGTGAAGCACATGCCGCCGCCGATCACGATGCTGTCGGCCTTGGTCGCCAGCGACTCGATGACGCCGAGCTTGTCGGAGACCTTCGACCCACCGAGCACCACCGCATACGGGCGTTTGGTCGAGGCCGTCAGCTGCTCGAGCACCCGTATCTCCTCGGCAACCAGCGTGCCGGCATAGTGCGGCAGCAGGGTGGCGATGTCGTACACCGAGGCCTGCTTGCGGTGCACCACCCCAAAGCCGTCGGAGACGAAAGCGCCTCCCGGCGATACCAGTTCGGCCAGCTGATTAGCCAGGGCGAGTCGTTCGCCGTCGTCCTTGCTGGTCTCACGCGCGTCGAAACGGACATTCTCCAGCAGCAGGACGTCGCCGTCGGTCAACCCCTCGGCACGGGCCAGCGCGTCGGCACCCACGACGTCGCCGGCCAATTGCACGTGCCGGCCCAGTTGCTCGCCGAGCGCCGCGGCCACCGGTGCCAGCGACAGCTTGGGATCGGGTCCGTCTTTGGGACGGCCCAGGTGCGCCATGACCACCACCTTGGCACCGGCCTCGACCAGCGCCTGCAACGTCGGTACCGACGCGGCGATGCGGCCCGGGTCGGTGATGACGCCGTCTCCCCCGGCATCGAAGTCGAGCGGCACATTCAGATCGGAACGCACCAGCACGGCGCGACCTGAAACACCTTCCGCCAGAAGATCTTTAAGGCTTGGAACAGACACGGTCTACAGGGACTTGCCAACCAGTGCGACCAGGTCGACGAGACGGTTGGAGTAACCCCACTCGTTGTCGTACCACGACACCACCTTGGCCTGGTTGGCGATCACCTTGGTCAGGCCGGAGTCGAAGATCGAGCTGTGTGGATCGGTGACGATGTCGCTGGAGACGATCGGTGCGTCGTAGTACTTCAGAATGCCCTTGAGCCTGCCCTCGGCTGCAGCCTTGAATGCCGCGTTGATCTCGTCTGCGCTGGCGGATTTGGACAGGTCGGCAGTCAGGTCGGTGACCGAGCCGGTGGGAATCGGCACCCGAAGCGCATAGCCGTCGAGCTTGCCCTTGAGGTTGGGCATCACCAAACCGATGGCCTTGGCCGCGCCGGTAGAGGTGGGCACGATGTTCAGTGCGGCGGCGCGGGCGCGACGCAGATCCTTGTGTGGCCCGTCCTGCAGGTTCTGATCCTGGGTATAGGCGTGGATGGTGGTCATCAGGCCCTTGACGATGCCGAATTCGTCGTCGAGCACTTTGGCAAGCGGCGCAAGGCAGTTCGTGGTGCACGACGCGTTGGAGATGATGTTCTGGCTGCCGTCGTACTTGTCGTCGTTGACCCCGAGGACGATGGTGATGTCCTCGTCGGTGGCGGGCGCGGAGATGATCACTTTCTTCGCGCCGGCGCTGAGGTGGCCTTTGGCCTTGGCCGCGTTGGTGAACAGCCCGGTGGACTCGACGACGACATCGATGCCCAGGTCGCCCCACGGCAACGCCGCCGGCCCCTCCCTGACCTCGAGCGCCTTGATTTTGGCGGGACCCACGACGATGGTGTCGTCGCCTTCCAGGCTGACATCGTGGGGCAGCCGGCCGAGGATCGAGTCGAATTTCAGCAGGTGCGCCAGCGTGCTGTTGTCAGTGATGTCGTTGACGGCGATCACCTCCACGTCGGCGATGCCCTGCTCCTGTTGAGCCAGTAAGGCCCGGTAGAAGTTGCGTCCGATTCGACCGAAGCCGTTGATGCCTACTCGGACCGTCACTTTGTCTCTCCCTGTCTGCTCGCTGGTGAACCGCTCGCCGTCAGCCTAGATCAGTAGTGACAACGGTTGTCGGGCCGGTAAGAGTCCCCAGGCTTGGCACGCTCGTTTCGCGTCAAGTTGAGCAAGAGGCGGCCGCTACGCGCCACTGCTGTGTCGATGATCGCAGGGAAATCCGCGCAGCTGCCGAGCCGCTAACCGATCGCAGCTTCCATGCAGCCATCGCCACATCGCAGGCTGAAGTCATTGATAGTTTTTTGGAATGGCGGCATCCACGTTGGTACCGATGAGAACCTTGGGACACGACTTGATGAGGTGGTGTTCGACAACAACGTGGGGCTCTAGCCGTTGGCAACGGGGCCTTGCAGCGGCTATCGCTTCTGTCATTTTCTGGCCACAGGGGTCAGCCGATGCCATCGCCGGGCTCGATCCGTCTTGGGAGGCCGGGCTCGCCCTGGCACGTGGCCACGACCTGGTGTGGGGCCCCGAGATCGTATACACGTACGGACCCCTTGGGTTCCTCCAGACCACCGCCTACTACTCGTTCGATCAGTCGCTGCTCGCCACGGTCTACCAGCCAATCGTCGTCGCCGCCCTGTTTCTCGGCATCGCGGCAGCGCTGCGCCAGCGCCACGCCCCGATGACCTCGCTCATCGGCGCGTTCATCACGACCGGCATCACCGCCATCCTTCACCTCGGTCATGGCCCGGGGGTTCCGGGCCTGGAGTACCCCGAGCTGGCCA
>DASZLQ010000047.1:0-11880 GCA_035552295.1 Mycobacterium sp.
AGCACCATCACCGCGCCGGAGCCGCGGCCGCCGACGACCTGCAGCCCACGCTGCGCGCGCCGGGTACGCACGGCCAGATATTCGACGATGCGGTCCTTGACGTCGTCCAACCCGTGGTGGTCGGCGTCCAGGACCTCCCGCGCCGCCGTCAGATCCGTTGAATCCTCGGTCTTGACGTTCCACGGCAGGTCGAGCACGGTGTCCAGCCAGGTACGAATCCAGCCGCTTTCCGGGCTCTGGTCGCTGGCGCGTTCCAGCTTGCCCACCTCGCGCAGCGCGGCCTCGCGCACCTTCTCGGGCAGGTCGGCGGCCTCGACGCGGGACCGGTAGTCGTCGGATCCGTCGGGTTCGCCCTCGCCCAGCTCCTTGCGGATGGCCGCGAGCTGCTGGCGCAGCAGGAATTCCTTCTGCGTCTTCTCCATGCCTTCGCGCACGTCCTCGGCGATCTTGTCGTTGACCTCGACCTCGGCCAGGTGGTCGCTGGTCCAATCGATCAGCACGCGCAGCCGCTCAGCGACGTCCACCGTCTCCAGCAGCTGGCGCTTCTGCACATCGGTCAGATAGGACGCATAGCCGGACGTGTCCGCCAGCGCCGACGGATCGGTCAGGCTGTTGACGTAGTCGACGATCTGCCAGGCCTCGCGCCGTTGCAGCATGGCCAGCAGCAATTTCTTGTACTCGGCGGCCAGCGCCTTGATTTCGTCGGTCGGCTCGGCCTCCGTGACCTCGGTCACCTCGACCCACAACGCTGCACCCGGGCCGCTGGCCCCGGCTCCGATTTGCGCCCTGCGCTCACCCCGCACAACTGCGGCGGTGCCACCGCCGGCCATGCGTCCGACTTGCAGGATCTTCGCGATGACACCGTGGGACGGGTAACGGTCCTCGAGCCGGGGGGCAATCAGCAGCTGCCCCGATTCGCTGGCCCGAGCTGCGTCGATGGCCGTCCGCGCGGCGTCGTCCAGTGCAATCGGCACGACCATTCCGGGCAACACGATGGTGTCGGTGACGAACAGCACCGGCACTGATTTGGCTTGAGACACTCGTCCTCCAAAGGTTTAGTCTGTTGCGCTCAACCCTTGTTGGACGTGGTTTGTTCCCGGCGGGAACCAAGGTGCTCCGCGCGTCAGTGGGTGGCTGCGCGCTGGCGAGCCCGAAAAGCCTGGACCTTGACTTTGTTCCCGCAGGTGCTCATCCCGCACCAATGCCGGTTCTTCGCTCGCGACGAATCAACGTAGAGGCGCGTGCACCCGGGATGGGCGCAACGTTTGACGTGCTCGATGTCGCCCCCGGCAATCAGGTCGAGCAGATCCGCCGCCAGGCTCGCGAGCAGTTGCGATGCGGTGCCCTCGCGGCGAGTAGCTCCGGTTCGCAGCAATCGCGGCGTGAGCTGGGGTTGTGACGCCCACTCGTTGAGCAGGTCGACGTCGGCGACCTGGGGCCGGCGCTGCTCGAGTCGGGCGATGACGGTCCGGTAGATGGCCTCGCGCAGTTCGATTGCGGCCGCATGATCGTCGTCGGTGATGTCGACGGCGTTATCCAGCAGTCCCGCCTCAACCGCCCAGTCCGAAAGCAGCCGAGGCTCCGTCAACAGTTCCTCGCGCGCCGAAAGGCGGTATTTCATCGTGCCCGCGAGGTCAAGGCACCGCCGACCGCTCACGTAGACGAATTTCATGTAACCACCTTGACAGGTTTCATAGTGAGGTGCAAGGTGTAACTGTCTAAGACGGTTACACACCTAGCGAGAACGGGGAGAGCATCTCGTCCGTCTAAGCGAATAACCAGCCGTCTTAGCTAGTGGAGAAAAGTGGAAGGAGCTCAACATGATCACGAAAATGCTTGTCAGCGCTGCTATCCTCGGCTCCCTCGTTGCGGGAGCAGCACCGGCCAACGCCGACCCCAATCAGCCCGACCCAAACCCGTTCGCCAGCCTCACCTGCAACTGCCAAGAGACAACCCCAGCGGGTCCGGCCGTGAACGAAGAACTTGATCGGGGAATCCGGGCGGCGTTCGCGGACAACCGATGACTGCAGCGTGCCGTCGGCTTCACGCTGGCGTCAGTCCGGCATCGGAACTGGCGCCAGCCGCCGCAGTTGCGTCACATGCTTGGGCGAAAGCTCTTCGAGGCAGGTGACGCCGAGTAGCCGCATCGTCCGAAGCAGTCCGGTCTCCAGGATTTCGATGGCGCGGTTGACACCAGCCTCGCCGCCGGCCATCAAGCCGTAGAGGTAGGCCCGCCCGACCAGCGTGCACCGCGCTCCCAGCGCAATCGCCGCGACGATGTCGGCGCCCGACATGATGCCGGTGTCCACCAGGATCTCGGTGTCCTTGCCCAGCTCACGCGCGACTACGGGCAACAGGTGGAAGGGCACCGGAGCCCGATCCAGCTGGCGGCCACCGTGATTGGACAACACGATGCCGTCGACGCCCCGCTCGACGACGGCACGGGCGTCGTCGAGTGTCTGGACACCTTTCACGACGAACTTGCCGGGCCATTGGGCTTTGATCCACTCCAAGTCATCAAAGGTGAGGCTGGGATCGAACATGGTGCTCAGGTATTCGCCGATGGTGCCCGGCCAGCGATCCAGCGACGCGAATGCCAGCGGCTCCGTGGTCAAAAGATCGAACCACCATTTCGGATGCGGCACTGCGTCGAGGACGGTTCGCAGCGTCAGCGTCGGCGGGATCGTCATCCCGTTGCGGTTATCACGCAACCGCGCACCGGAGACTGGTACGTCGACGGTGGCCAGCAGGGTGTCGAAGCCCGCGTCAGCCGCGCGCTGCACCAGCGCCATCGAGCGCTCGCGGTCACGCCACATGTACAGCTGAAACCACTTTCGCCCCTGGGGAACAGCGGTCACCAAGTCTTCGATCGCGCAGGTGCCGAGGGTGGACAGTGAGAACGGGATCCCGGCCCTGGCCGCCGCCAGTGCACCGGCGATCTCGCCCTCGGTGTGCATCAATCGGGTGAATCCGGTCGGCGCGATCCCGAAGGGAAGGACGACCGGTTGGCCCAGCACATTCCAACCGGCGGTCACGTTGGCGACGTCGCGCAGGATCGTCGGGTGAAATTCGATGTCGCGGAACGCTTGTCGGGCACGATCAAGGGACAGCTCGTCCTCAGCGGCACCGTCGGTGTAGTCGAACGCCGCCTTGGGCGTGCGCCGCTTGGCAATCTGTCGCAGATCCTGGATGGTCAGCGCGGCGTCGAGGCGGCGCTTGGTCGCGTCGAATTGGGGTCGTTTGAACTGAATCAGCGGCGCCAGGTCACGGACTCGGGGCACTCGTCGCTTGACCGCCATATGTGCAACCGTAGTCATATGGAATCTGCGAGCGACCCCTTCGACCTGAAGCGTTTCGTTGATGCGCAGGCTCCGGTCTACCGCAGCGTCGTCGATGAGTTGCGCGATGGGCGCAAACGCAGCCACTGGATGTGGTTCGTGTTCCCGCAACTGCGCGGGCTGGGCAACAGTCCGATGGCCGCCCGCTACGGCATCGCCTCGCTCGACGAAGCTCGCGCCTATCTGCGGCACGACGTGCTCGGTCCGCGATTGCACGAGTGCACGCAACTGGTCAGCCAGGTGCAAGGCCGTTCCATCGCGCAGATCTTCGGTTCTCCCGACGACCTCAAGCTACGTTCGTCGATGACGTTGTTCGCCCGCGCGACCGAGGACAACCAGGACTTCGTCGCGCTGCTCGACCGGTACTACGACGGCCAGCAAGACGAGCTGACCGTGGCTCGGCTGAGCAGTTCCTAGACGGGGCGCAGTATGCGCCAGCCGTTGGCCTCCACGACCACCGTCTGCGCGACGTCCTGGGGTGGGGCCGCTGACCCGGCGACAACTTCAGCCCGCCCCGTGCCCAGTTCGGACAGGGCCAGCAGGAGCGGCTCGTCGTCGATATTGAGCGCAACCAGCAGTGCGTTGTCGCCGCTGCGGGTCTCATAGACGTAGTGCCGGTTGGTCAGCCGCAGCGCGGTGGTCGATGCCGAATGCAACCATGCGTGGCGACGGCGCAGCCCGACGAGGTACTGATGCAGCGCCCACACTTCGGTGCCGAATGCGTCCAATTGCGCTGGGGGAGAGCCGAACTCCGGGCGCACCGCGTCGTCTCCGCCGTATCGCTCTTCCTTGACACCGCGAAAGCCGAACTCGTCGCCGGCATACACGCTCGGCACGCCGCCCACCGTCAGCAGGATCACCAGCGCATGGGCCAGATGAGAGGAGTTTTCCAGCCGGCTGGCGATGCGGGTGACGTCGTGATTGCCGATGAATGTCAGCGGGGCAAAGCTTGCCAGAAATGTGGTGTGCCGCTGCAATGCCCAGTCCAGCTCGAAGAAGTTAGCCTCGTTGAGGCTGCTCCAGATCGCTTTCCACAGCTCGTACTGGGTGGCCGAGTCGAACCGGGCCGCATCGACCACCGCCGCATAGTCGCCATGGATGAGCTCGCCGACGAACCAGGCATCCGGATACAGTTCGCGGACCTTCGGTAATGTCGCAGCCCAAAATTTTTGCGGCACAATGTAAGCCGCATCCAGCCGCCAGCCGTCTGCCCCGCGGCGCAGCCAGTGCGCCATGACGTCCACGGTGTATGCGACGACCTCGGGGTTGTCGTGGTTGAGGGTGATGAGCTCGGAATGGCCTTCAAAGGTGTGGAACCGACCCGGGCGTCCGCGAAACCAGCGTGCCGCTGCGTCGCTGTGCGGCGCCTCGCGATACCGCGGGAAGTCCACGCCGACGTGATTGAACACGCCGTCGAGCAGGAGCCGCAGCCCGCGACGGTGCGCCTCGGCCACGAGGTAGTCGAAGTCGGTATCGTCACCGAGCCGGGGATCGATCCGGTAGTGATCAGTGGTGTCGTAACCATGTGTGCGCGAGGCAAAGATCGGCCCCAGCGCAACTCCCGAGGCCCCCAGTGCGATGGCGTGGTCGAACCAATCGACCAGTCGCCGCAGCCGGTGTTCGCCGGAATCCGGCGGCTCGGTCGCGGGGAACGCACCGGCAAAACCCAGGGGATAGACCTGCCACCAGATCGCATGCTCCACCCAGGATGCGGTCACGTCGCGACGATCAGCCGACCGTGGCCAGTGTCTGCGAGGCGATAATCGCTTGTGCCACCCCGGAAATGATCGCCGCAGCCTTCAACGCCTCCAGGACGGCCTCTCGGCTCATCCCCGCCTCACGCAGGGTGCGCTCGTGGGCGACCATGCAGTGTGAGCACCCGTTGATCGACGACACCGCGAAACACCAGAGTTCGAAATTCGCCTTGTCCACACCAGGATTGCCGATGACGTTCATGCGCAGTCCGGGGCGTAGGTCGTCGTACTGGCCTTCCAGGAAGCCGCGGCCACGGTAGAAGACGTTGTTCATGCCCATGATGGACGCGGCGGCCAGCGCGGCATGGTATGCCTCGGCGGACAGATTCTCGGCGGCATCCGTGCCAATCTCGGTCAGCACCTGAGTGTTTCGTGTAGCCGCTGCACTGGCCAACAAGGTGCCCCAGAGCTGCTCTTCGTCCAGAACGGTGGTACGAGTGATCGAACCCAGGTTGAGCTTGAGATCCTTGGCGTACTCGGGCAGCGCAGCCTTGAGCGTCTCTATAGTCATTTCGCTTCTTCCAGTCGGGTCGTGGATCAGGCCCCTGATTAAGCAGACGCCTTGAGCAACTCACCGGCGTTCAGCGTCGGGTCGCCCTTGCGCCAGTTGCAGGCACACAGCTCGTCGGACTGCAGGGCGTCCAGAACCCGCAGCACCTCGTCCACGTTACGCCCCACCGACCCCGCGGTTGCCGAGACGAATTGGATCTGGTTGTTGGGGTCGACGAGGAAGGTCACCCGGTCCGCGACGCCGTCGGCGTTGATCACTCCGGTGGCTTCAACGAGTTCCCGCTTGATGTCAGCAAGCATCGGGAACGGCAACTGCTTGAGGTCATCCTGCTGCGCGCGCCACTGGAAGTGCACGAATTCGCTGTCGATCGAGACGCCCAGGATTTGTGCGTCGCGGTCCTCGAACTCGTCGTTCAGCTTGCCGAACGCCGCGATTTCGGTCGGGCACACGAAGGTGAAGTCCTTCGGCCAGAAGAACACCACGCGCCACTTGCCGGGGTGGTCGTCGCTGGTGATCGTGGTGAAATAGTCGCCGGGTTGCTGGGCGTCCACCTTCGACAGGTCACCGCCGATCAGCGCGGTGAGCTGGTAGGCGGGGAATTGGTCGCCGATCGTCAGCAGTGCCATATCCGCTCCTTATCTGGATCTAGTCAAGATTAGCTTTCTGCCCACCATGCTGCCGTGGGCTCTATCTAAAGTAAAGGTGATATATCCCACTACACTCATAGGTATGACCGATAAGAGTTTCCAGCCCACTATCGCCGGGCTGAGGGCATTCGTCGCGGTGGCGGAAAAGCAGCATTTCGGCAGTGCGGCAACCACTCTCGGCGTGAGTCAGTCGACGCTGTCGCAGGCTTTGGCGGCGCTGGAAACCGGCGTCGACACCCGCCTGGTCGAGCGATCGACACGGCGGGTTCGCGTGACGACCGAGGGTATGCAATTGCTGCCGTTCGCCCAAGCCGTCGTCGAGGCAGCGGACGCTTTCACCGCCGCCGCGGCGGGGGCATCGGACCCGCTGCAAGGCAGCGTGCGGTTGGGATTGATCCCCACCGTGGCGCCCTACGTGTTGCCGGCGGTGTTGGCCGGATTGGCGCGTCGCCTGCCCGCGCTGACCCTGCGGGTGATCGAAGACCAGACCGAACGACTCCTGGCGGCGCTGCGCGACGGGGCTTTGGACGCCGCCCTGATCGCGCTACCCGCCGATGCCGGCGGAGTCACCGAAATTCCGATCTATGAAGAGGATTTCTTGCTCGCCGTACCGCCCGGGCATCCGCTATCGGGCAAGCATCGGGTGCCGGCCGCGACGTTGGCGCACCTTCCGCTGCTATTGCTGGACGAGGGTCACTGCCTGCGCGA
Source organism: Mycobacterium sp. (assembly GCA_035552295.1). Classification (GTDB taxonomy): domain Bacteria; phylum Actinomycetota; class Actinomycetes; order Mycobacteriales; family Mycobacteriaceae; genus Mycobacterium. The sequence continues at coordinate 6,959 of DASZLQ010000047.1, forward strand.
TCAGGCCCTCGACGTCTGCCAGAAGGCGGGCGTGCGGGCCGATCTTGCCGACACCCGGGCCGCGTCGCTGGCGACCGCTGTGCAGTGCGTGACGGGCGGATTGGGCGTAACACTGATCCCGCAAACCGCGGCACCCGTCGAGGCTGCGCGCAGCCAACTCGGGCTCGCGCAGTTTGCGACTCCCCGCCCGGGTCGACGAATCGGTCTGGTGTTCCGCTCCTCGAGCGGTCGCGACGAATCCTATCGGCGGCTTGCCGGCATCATCGGCGAGTCGATCAGCGGTGAACACAAGGTCCGCCTGGTCAAATAGCACCACTGTGGTCCTGGTCCCGCCGGCTGTAAGTTCGGGCCCATGGAGAAGGTAATCGCGGTACTCGTGCGCACCGACGTCGACGACGATTGGTGCGCGCGGCAACGCGGCCCGGTCGCTGATGCGCTGTTGGGGCTCGGCGTGCCCGGGCTGTCCGTCAATGTCCGTGACAGCGTGGTGCGCCACTCACTGATGACGTTGACAACGCTGGACCCGCCGGTCGCCGCGGTGGTCAGCCTGTGGACCCAGCAGTGTTATGGAGACCAAACGGCAGCGGCGCTGGACCTGCTCGCCAGGGAATGTGAGCTGCTGGGCGCGTACTTGGTGACGGAGTCGGTTCCCCTGGCCGCGCCAGCCGTCCAATCCGGTACTCGCACACCAGGTTTAGCCAACATTGCACTGCTACGCCGGCCCGCCGCCCTGGATCAGGAGACCTGGCTGACCCGTTGGCAGCGCGACCACACGTCGGTCGCCATCGCCACCCAGTCGACATTCGGCTACACCCAGAACTGGGTGGTACGAACTCTCACCGAAGGACCTCCGGGAATCGCGGGCATCGTCGAAGAGTTGTTCCCCGCGGAGGCGATCACCGATCTGAAGGCGTTCTTCGGTGCGGCTGACGACACCGAGCTGCAGAACCGCCTGAGCCGGATGGTCGCCAGCACAACTGCATTTGGCGCCAACGAGAACATCGACACCGTGCCGACCAGCCGGTACGTGTTCAAGACGCCCTATAGAAGTGAGGACAGCAGATGACAACACTCGACGACGCGGTAGCGCTGGCGGCAGCAGAAAGCGGTCTGGCGGTGATATCCACGGTTCGCGCCGACGGAACCGTGCAGGCTTCGCTGGTCAACGTCGGCCTATTGCCGCATCCGGCCAGCGGCCAGCCGTCCCTTGGCTTTACCACGTACGGCAAGGTCAAACTCGCCAACCTGCGCACCCGGCCGCAACTGGCGATCACCTTTCGCAACGGCTGGCAGTGGGCCACCGTCGAGGGCCGCGCGGAGCTGGCCGGCCCCGATGATGCGCAGTCGTGGCTGGCGGACGCCGACCAGTTGCGGTTGCTGCTTCGAGAGGTCTTCACGTCGGCTGGCGGCACGCACGACAACTGGGATGAGTACGACCGGGTGATGGCCGACGAGCGGCGTGCCGTGGTGTTGGTCGCGCCGACCCGCGTCTACAGCAACGGCTGAATCCACCAACCGTTAGGCTGCAGCCGTGACGCTGCAGATCGACGACGAAAAGCGGGTGCGCACCCTTACGCTGAACCGGCCCGAAGCGCTGAATGCCTTCAACGAAGCGCTCTATGACGCCACAGCCGAGGCGCTGTTGACCGCCGCCGACGATCCCGAGGTCGCCGTTGTGTTATTGACCGGTGCCGGGCGAGGATTCAGCGCCGGTACCGATCTCGCCGAAATGCAGGCACGGATCACCGACCCCGATTTCACTCCGGGAAAGCACGGCTTCATCGGAGTGATTGACGCGCTGAGCGCATTTCCGAAGCCACTGATCTGCGCGGTCAACGGCGTGGGAGTGGGGATTGGCGCCACGATTCTGGGCTACGCCGACCTGGCGTTCATGTCCTCGACCGCGCGCCTGAAGTGCCCGTTCACCAGCCTGGGCGTCGCACCCGAAGCGGCTTCGTCATATCTGTTGCCGCAGCTGGTGGGCCGGCAGAACGCCGCCTGGTTGTTGATGTCCTCGGAATGGATCGATGCCGATGAGGCACTGCGGATGGGCCTGGTCTGGCGGGTCTGCGATCCGGACGAGCTGCTACCCGAAGCCCGTAAGCATGCCGAAATCCTTGCCGCGCGGCCAATCTCGAGCCTGATGGCCGTCAAGCACACGATGGTCGAACCCATCCGCCCCGAGATCGCGGCCGCCAGCGCGCGGGAAAACGCGCACTTCGCCGAACTGATGGGCGCGCAAGCCAACGCGGCGGCATTGGCCGATTTCAACAGGGGCCGTTGAGCCTTACGGCGGGTAACTAGTGCGTTGCGGCGGGGTCGAGTTTGGCTGAGGCGGCGATGATCGCCCGCAGCGTGCGCCGGCAGCGCCCGCAGTCCGCGCCGGCCCCGCATACGGCGGCAACCTCTTTGGAGGTGCACGCGCCACGCGCGACGGCGTCGCTCACGGTGTGATTCGTGGCCCCCACACACAGGCACACGTACATCAGCACACCCCCAGCACGCTAGCTAAAGCCCTAACCGGCCACATATTAGTGCAGCCTAACATAAGTTGGCGTAGGCGTAGCTAACCTAACTCGTGTGACGTGGCTCATGCAGGCGACACACGTGAGCCCAGGCAAACCTTGCTGGAAGATTCGAAACCGGCATGGCAAAGTGCTGCTACAGCCAGCACGGTGTGCTCCAGCCCAGCCCACCTGCCGCGCTCAGACATGACGCCTTCACACCGTAGGAGTGATCATGCAAGGTGATCCGGATGTTTTGCGCCTGCTCAACGAGCAACTGACCAGCGAGCTCACCGCGATCAACCAGTATTTCCTGCATTCCAAAATGCAGGACAACTGGGGTTTTACCGAGTTGGCCGAGCACACCCGCGCGGAGTCCTTCGACGAAATGCGGCACGCCGAGTCCATCACCGATCGCATTCTGGTGCTCGACGGCTTGCCGAACTACCAGCGCCTCTTCTCGTTACGGATCGGCCAGACGCTGCGCGAGCAGTTCGAAGCGGATTTGGCGATCGAATACGAGGTCCTGGATCGCCTCAAGCCCGGAATCATCATGTGCCGGGAGAAGCAGGACAGCACCAGCGCCATCCTCCTGGAGAAGATCGTGGCCGACGAGGAACTCCACATCGACTACCTGGAAACGCAGTTGGAGCTGATGGAGAAGCTGGGCGAGGAACTGTACTCGGCGCAATGCGTGTCGCGGCCGCCGAGCTGACGTTGGCACTCGCCTCGGAGCGCTAGCCAGCGGATGCATGCCGACCGACCGGACTAACGGCTTTCCGGCAGTGGCAGCACTGTCTCAGCGACAGCAATTCGGGTCGAGCACAGTGCATAAGGCCATTAGGGATTCCCGGCGCGGCCGGTGGTACACGTTCATGCCGCGGCGCTCGGACTCCACCAGCCCTGCGCGCCGCAACTGCGAGAGGTGATGACTCACGGTTGACTCGCCGAGGTCAACTGCAGTGGCCAGATCGCAGTTGCACACCTCGCCGGCATCCGAGCTAAAGAGCAGAGAGACAAGTTTGACCCGAATCGGGTCGGCTAACGCCTTGAGCCGCAGAGCAATCTCCAACGCCGCATCGTCATCGACAGGACCAGCGGCCATAGGTGAGCAACACACCGGGGCGGATACATCCACCACAGGCAACGTCTTCGGCATGCCTACCATCTTGCCATAGGTTATTGACATATATCGAAGAGGTGGCAGGATCGGTGTCGTCAGATGTTCGATATAAGTCACAGAGGTAGGGAGGGCCCCGGGCATGCCCCGCGCTCAACTCGCTCTCAACGTCGACGACCTCGACGAGGCGATCACCTTCTACTCCAAGCTGTTCAACACCGCGCCGGCCAAGGTCAAACCCGGCTACGCCAACTTCGCGATCGTCGAGCCGTCGTTGAAGCTCGTCCTTATCGAAAATCGCGGCCAGGGTGGCACTCTCAATCACCTTGGCGTGGAAGTCGAGTCCAGCGACGCGGTGCATGCCGAGATCGCCCGCCTGACTGATGAAGGCATGTTCACCGAAGCGGAAATCGGAACGACGTGTTGCTTCGCGACGCAGGACAAGGCGTGGGTGACCGGGCCTGGCGGTGAGAGGTGGGAGGTGTACACCGTGCTGGCCGACGCTGAGACATTCGGCTCGGGCCCGCAAACCGGCGAGAGCACTGACGACAACGGCTCCACCTGCTGCGCAACTGCTGGCGACGCCGAGAGTGCTGGCGCGGGAGGTCACCTTTTGTGAGCCTGACAGTGCAGCAGGGCCAACATCCCGCTGTTGTCGAGAAGCTTTCGCTTCTCAACCGGCTCCTGCCGGTCTGGATCGGCGCCGCGATGGCCGCCGGCCTGCTGCTGGGACGGCTTGTCCCCGGCCTGGACATGGCGCTGAATCACGTTCAACTGGACGGTATTTCGCTACCCATCGCGCTCGGCTTGCTCGTCATGATGTATCCGGTGCTGGCCAAGGTTCGCTATGACCGGCTCGGTACCGTCACCGGAGACCGCAGGTTGCTGGTGTCCTCGCTGTTGCTGAACTGGGTACTCGGTCCTGCGGTCATGTTCGCGCTGGCTTGGTTGATGCTGCCCGATCTGCCCGAGTACCGCACCGGCCTGATCATCGTCGGTCTTGCACGCTGCATCGCCATGGTCATCATCTGGAACGACCTCGCGTGTGGCGACCGCGAAGCCGCAGCGGTCCTGGTAGCCCTCAACTCGCTGTTTCAGGTCGGCATGTTCGCCGTCCTCGGCTGGTTCTACCTCTCTGTCCTGCCCGGCTGGCTCGGCATGGAACAGACCACCATCCGCACCTCGCCGTGGCAGATCGCCAAGTCGGTGCTGATCTTCCTTGGCATCCCGCTGCTGGCGGGCTACCTGTCCCGACGACTCGGCGAGAAGGGGAGAGGACGCCGCTGGTACGAGGCGAC
>DASZLQ010000048.1:0-7460 GCA_035552295.1 Mycobacterium sp.
ATGTCTAGGCCGACTTTGCTGCGTCGCTATAAGGGAACAAGAAACTACATGGACGTGGCGTGTCACTCTCGTCGTAGTGCCCATGGCGGTGACACGGGCAGCACGTATCCTGGCCCTGCTCGCCAGGGTCGATGATCGGGCCGGCGAGCGCAGCGGAGAGCGGCGAGCATAGGCGGGGAGCGGCAATGATCTTCATCGTCGTCAAGTTCGAAACCAAACCCGAGTGGACCGACCGCTGGCCGGAACTGGTGGCCGCGTTCACCGCCGCGACCCGCGCCGAGGCGGGCAACCTGTGGTTTGAGTGGTCGCGCGGCCTCGACAACGCGGCCGAGTACGTCCTGGTCGAGGCCTTCCGCGACGCCGACGCGGGCGGTGTCCATGTCAACAGCGATCACTTCAAGCGGGCGATGCAGGAGCTGCCGCAGGCGCTGAAGTCCACGCCCAAGATCATCAGTCAGACGATCGATGCGACGGGGTGGTCAAAGATGGGGGAGATGTCGGTCGACTGACCGACCTAGCCGACTTGACCGACTGAGATCGCGATTTCCTCGCCCAGCCGATAGCCCGGTGCCATGGGGAGAGTGTCGCCGCTCCAAAACGACCCCGGGTCGAACCAGCTCGAATCCTTGTCCGTGACCAGCAACCCCATTTCCTCATAGGTGATCGCCACCGTCTCCGCGCAGTACGCCGTCTCCAGGCTCACCTTGCGCTCCTCCCTGCGTCGCTGCGTCTGCTCGCGAACCTTACTGTCCACCAACGGGATTCCCCGTACCCAGTCGTTAATGGTCGGGAGTCGGCCGCGGAACCACCGGCCGGTCAGCCGCACGGTGGTCGGGAACGCGGCGCCGTCCATTCGCGCTATCACCCGCAGGAGTTTGTCCTCTTGTTCGCGGGTGGCGTAAGGCGTCAGCTGTCGTAGCCAGCACCGCTGGTGATAGCGCTCCGTCCACTGCACGACGGCTTGCCGGAGATCGTGGAGCTGTACACCGCGATGGTTGGTGCCTGTCCACATATCGGTGAGCTTGTCGCCCAGCTCGGCATGCCAGATCAGCGGCGGCAGATCGTCGATCGCCACCGTCATGCCAACGTGGTTCACCGGGGCGTTCGTCAAGGTCTGAATCGCACGGTCGGGCCGTGAGCGGCCGCGGAACAACCAGAGGTCGCCGGTCCGGGTCTCGTTCAGCGCTTGGTCCAAGGTCAGCATGTAAGCCCGCTGGTCGCTTCGGGTTTCGTCATGGTGTAGTCATTATGGGCTCGGAAGTACTTCGCGTGCGAGCTTGCGGGCAGTCGCCGCCGCGGGGTAACCCGCGTACCCGCTCATGTGGTAAATGACCTCTTCGGTTTCTTCGAGGGTCAGCCCGTTGCGCAGCGCGATCTGGAAATGGATCTTCAGTTCCTGGTCGGCCCGCAGGGCGATGAGCGCGCCGAGGGTTACCAGGCTGCGGGAGCGACGATCCAGGCCGGGGCGGGTCCACAACGCACCGAAGACGTGGTCGATGCCCAGGTCGCCCAATTCGTCGGCGAAGCCGCCGTCGCTCAGACTGGTGGCGTTGTCCGGGATCAACCCCGGCACCATGTCCTTCAGCACCTCCAGGCCCTTGGTGTGGGTGTCGTTCATCGGTGTGCGCCTTTCATTCGGGTACGCGTGAGATCTGGTAGTCGATGTAGCTGTCCCAGTCCTCGACGCGGCGGCGTAATTCCTCGACGACGCCGACGTGAGTGGGCACGAAGAATCGGTTACACAGGATCGCATCAACGACCAGCTCGCCGACGGATGCGGGGTCGAGCAGCTCGAACTGTTCGCCGGGGATCCGCAGCGATGCCCCGCCGCCGAATGTCGGAACGGCAGCGGCGATATTGGTCAGCACCGGTCCAGGACACAGCAAAGTGACGCCAATGTTCTTGGGCCGCAAGTAGATTGCCAGGCCTTCGCTGATCTGCACGATAGCGGCTTTGGTGGCCGCATAGGGCAGCCGATCATAGGAATAGGTGAAAAGTCCGGCGAAGGAGGCGGTGTTGACCAGGTGCCCGCTGCCCTGCTCGAGCAGCAATGGCAGGAAGGCGGCGTTGCTGCGCACCACCGACATCAGATTGATGTCGAGAATGCGTTGCCACTCGGCGACCGGAATGTCCTGAGGCAGACCGTTCGTCAGTACACCGACGTTGTTGACCACGATGTCGACCCGGCCGAATCGCTGCAGAGCTGCGCTCCGAATGCCTTCGAACGCCTGCGGATCCGAGACGTCCGCGCGGTGCGGCAGTACCGTGGCTCCTCGGTCGCCCAGGTGGCCGGCCAGGGCTTGGATACCGTCGTTGTCGAGGTCGACGGCCACGATGTGAGCGCCGCCGTCAGCCAGTGCGCAGGCGATCGCGCGGCCTATACCGCTGGCCGCTCCGGTGATGACGGCGACCTTGTCGCGGAGGGTGTCCATGGCGGTAATAGCCTGTCAATTGTGCGCAACATTTGGAAGTGGATCGGCCTGGCCGGTATCGCCGGGGTCGTCGCCGGCGGTGCGCTGGTAGTCCGCGATCAGCGGAAGCGTCGGGCCTACACGGCCGACGAGATCCGTGCGAGGCTGCATCAGCGGTTGGCCGAGTCCAATCCGGAGGGCTCTTAATCCAAATCGGGTTCGGTTTGAACCGTGAATAAGCGATAGCTGCCGGAAAAGCCCTTCAGCTCGACGTCGCGGCCCTCGTCGAACTCGATATCGTCGCAGTCCCTCAGGGCGTCGCGCACCGGTTCGCTCACCAGGATCTGGCCACCCACGGCTTCTGCGGCCACCCGTGCCGCCATTGCCACGTTGCGCCCGAACAGATCGTCGCCGCGGCGCACCGAGCGACCCATGTGGATGCCGATCCGGACCCGAATCTCCTCGTGCCGCTTGCGCTTTGCGTCGTCGAGCAATGCGTCCTGGACGTCGATACCGCACCGCACTGCCTGCTCGGCACGTGCGAAGGCGATCATGAATCCGTCGCCCTGACTCTTCACCACGTGTCCGGAGCGCCGTTGCACGAGTCCCTGAACCAGCTTGTCGTGCGAACTGATCAGCTTGACCCACGCGCGATCGCCGATCCGTTCGTTCAGCGCGGTGGACTCCTCGATGTCGGAGAACAAAATCACCACCCGGCCGTCCGGGGTGACGCGGGCCAGGTCGGGCCGCTCGACCTCGGCCCAGTCGGCGAGGTCCTCGATCGAGCTGCGCACGGCCGCGCCGAAGCCCTCCTTGCGCATCAGGTTGGCGGTGTTCCACACCGTCTTGACCGCCTCTCGGCCGCCCGACAGCAGCCAATTGCGGGCGTCGGTCCGCTGCCGCAGCTCGTCGACCTCCCGGCGACTGCGGGCAAGCAGTTGCCACAGCACCACGAGTGCGCCGGCTTCGACGGTGGCAACCCCGGCCAGCACGTAGACCGTCATCTGCAGCGCATCACCCACGTGAGGCATCCTGCCAAAGCCCGCGATCGCTCCAGGTTGTCGGGCCTACCGGCAGTGTCTAGGGTTGAGTTCGGACGCCCCGCGTAATGAATCTCAAGTGAGCCGATCAGGTGACTTTTGGGAGGTTCGGTCTTGGCCGACGACGACGGTGGTGGTTCGTCAAACCTGCTGGTGATCTTTGGAATTACCGGCGATCTGGCCCGCAAGATGACTTTCCGGGCGTTGTATCGGCTCGAGGCCCGCGAGTTACTGGATTGCCCGATCTTGGGCGTGGCCAGCGACGATATCTCTGTCGAGAAGTTGGTCGAGCGGGCGCGTAAGTCGATCGGCGACTCCGGCGAGAAGATCGACGACGCAGTATTCGACCGGCTGGCGGGCCGGATGGACTACGTGCACGGCGACGTCACCGACAGCGAGCTCTACGATTCGCTGGCCGAGCTGATCGGTTCGGACTACCGACCGTTGTTCTACCTGGAAATGCCACCGGCCTTGTTCGCTCCGATCGTGGAGAACCTCGCGAAGGTCGGTCTGCTGCGGCGGGCACGCGTCGCGATCGAGAAGCCGTTCGGCCACGACCTGGAGTCCGCGTGCGAACTCAACCAGCGGTTACGTGCGGTGCTGGATGAAGATCAGATCCTGCGCGTGGACCACTTCTTGGGCAAGCAGCCCGTGGTCGAGGTGGAGTACCTGCGATTTGCAAATCTAGCGCTTGCCGGGCTGTGGGACCGCGACAGCATTTCCGAGGTCCACATCACCATGGCCGAGGACTTCGGCGTGGAAGACCGCGGCAAGTTCTACGACCAAGTGGGCGCGCTGCGCGACGTTGTACAAAACCATCTGCTGCAGGTGCTTGCCGTCATCGCGATGGAGCCTCCGGTTGGCCCGAGCGCCGATGACCTCAACGACAAAAAGGCCGAGGTCTTTCGCGCCATGCCGGCGCTGGAGCCCGAGCGCTGCGTGCGCGGTCAATACCGCGGCTACACCGAAGTGCCTGGGGTGGCTAAAGATTCAAAAACTGAGACCTACGTCGCACTGCGGACCGAGATCGACAACTGGCGCTGGAGCGGAGTGCCGATCTTCCTGCGGGCAGGCAAGGCCATGCCCGAGAAGGTCACCGAGGTGCGGTTGTTTCTGCGCCGGGTGCCCGGATTGTCGTTCTTGCCCAAAAGCAGACCGGCCGAGCCCAACCAAATCGTCCTGCGCATCGACCCCGATCCGGGAATGCGCCTGCAGTTGTCCGCCCAAGTCGGCGACTCGTGGCACGACGTGCACCTGGACTCCTCGTTCGCGGTCGACCTCGGTGAGCCGATACGGCCCTATGAGCGGCTCCTGTACGCCGGGTTGACCGGCGATCGCCAGCTTTTCGCCCGAGTAGACAACATCGAACAGACATGGCGGATCGTGCAGCCGCTGCTGGACAAGCCCGGCAGGGTCCACCTTTACGACCCCGGTTCCTGGGGTCCGGACGCCGCGCAGTCGCTGCTGCGTGGTCACCGCCATTGGCAAGAGCCATGGTTCCCTCGAAGCACGCCACCAGCAGAGTAAGGAGACCGGAGCAAATGCAGCTAGGCATGATCGGACTGGGCCGGATGGGCGCCAACATCGTGCGCCGCGTGGCCAAAGACGGACACGAATGCGTGGTGTACGACCACAACCCTGAGGCGGTGAAGGCGATTGCCGGCGAGGACAGGATCACCGGGGTGTCCTCGCTGTCGAAGCTGGCCGACGAGCTCACGAAGCCTCGAGTCGTCTGGGTGATGGTGCCCGCCGGGCATATCACCACCGAGGCAATTAAGGAGCTGGTTAACACGCTGCAATCGGGCGACATAGTGATCGACGGCGGGAACACCTACTACCGCGATGACATCCGACACGCCCAGCTCCTGTCCGAGCGCGGGATTCGGCTGCTGGACTGCGGCACCAGCGGCGGCGTGTGGGGTCGGGAACGGGGCTACTGTCTGATGATCGGCGGCGATGCGGACGCGTTCGCGCACGCCGAGCCGATCTTCGCTACCGTCGCACCCGGGGTGGACGCGGCCCCGCGCACCCCGGGCCGAGAAGGCGAGGTTGCGCAGTCCGAGAAGGGTTACTTGCACTGTGGGTCGTCCGGGGCGGGGCACTTCGTCAAGATGGTGCACAACGGCATCGAGTACGGGATGATGGCCTCCCTCGCTGAGGGGTTGAACATTCTGCGCAATGCCGACATCGGCAAGCACGTGCAGGAGGGTGACGCCGAAACTGCCCCGATGTCGAATCCCGAGTGCTATCAGTACGACATCGACATCCCGGACGTCGCCGAGGTGTGGCGCCGGGGCAGCGTCATCGGCTCCTGGCTGCTGGATCTGACTGCGATCGCGCTGCACGAATCGCCGGATCTGAAGGAGTTCTCCGGGCGAGTCTCCGACTCCGGGGAGGGCCGGTGGACCGCCATCGCGGCGATTGACGAGGGAGTCCCCGCGCCAGTGCTAACGACCGCGCTGCAGGCCCGCTTCGCCTCGCGTAGCCTCGATGACTTCGCCAACAAGGCGCTGTCGGCCATGCGCAAGCAATTCGGCGGACACGCGGAGAAACCCGCTAACTAGCGCGCTCGACGAAAGCCACCACGGCTTGGCTGAAAGCGTCGTTGTCGTCGCCGGCCGCGGTGTGTCCGGCATTGGAGAGTTCGACGAACTCGGCGCGGGGTACCTGTGTCAGGAAATGCTGGACGCCCTCGGGGCTGACGACGTCGGACAGCTTTCCGCGAATCAACAGCACCGGGATGGCCAGGTTGGTCGCGGCGTGCTCGAATTTCTCGGTGCGAAGTTCCGGGTCGTCTCCGGGCTTGGTCATGAATGCCGGGTCCCAGTGCCAGTACCAGCGTCCGTCGCGCAGGCGCAGGTTCTTTTTCAGCCCTTCGGGGCTGCGCGGCTTCTCCCGGTAGGGCAGATAGGCGGCGACGGCGTCGGCGGCCTGTTCCAGCGTTTCAAAGCCGTCGATGTTGCCCATCATGAAATCGCGGATGCGGGCGCTGCCGCCCTTCTCGAATCGCGGTACCACATCGACGAGCACCAGCTTGGACACCCTTTCGGGGCCGGCCCGATTGGCAGCGAGGATGCCGGTCAGCCCGCCCATACTCGCCCCAATGATCGCCACTGGCCGGCCAATGGCGTCCAGGACGTGCATCACGTCCGCGGTCAACGTCTCGACGTCGTAGTCGGCGTCCGGCGAGCGATCGCTGTCACCATGTCCCCGGGAATCCAGCGCCACGACGTGAAACCCGTCGTCGGCCAGGATCTGGCCGGTGTTCTTCCAGGAAAATCTGTTCTGGCCGCCGCCGTGCAGCATCAAGATCGTCGGCCGGTCGGTTGCGGCTGCGCCGCGGTTCCATTCGTCGGCGACCAGCGTGATCCCATTGACACCGGAAAACTCGACCGTCTGGGGGCTGCTGTTCACCGCGCTCATGGGCGTCCTCTCGGTAGATCGGCCTCTGACGTTACCTAGGTTGTCTATTCACCCCCGAGCTGGCCCCGGCAGCGGTGAGTTTTTGCCGTCGTCGGGGTCAATCAAATGAGACCCTGCTCTAGCAGTTAGGAGGCGGCATGCCATCGATCACTCCCTCGCTGTGGTTTGACCACAACCTCGAGGAAGCGGCCACGTTCTACACCTCGGCGTTCCCCAACTCGCACATCGAGGGCTTCAACCGAACCACCGATGCCGGACCCGGCGAGCCGGGCACGGTCCTATCGGGCAGCTTCGTGCTGGACGGCACCCGGTTCATCGGGATCAACGGCGGCCCGCACTTCGCGTTCAGCGAGGCGGTGTCCTTCACCATCAGCTGCAAGAACCAGGACGAGGTCGACTACTACTGGGAGCGGTTGACCGACGGTGGCCAGGAATCGCAGTGCGGCTGGTGCAAGGACCGGTTCGGGCTGAGTTGGCAGATCGTTCCGGACCGGCTCTACGAGCTGGTCACCGACCCGGATCCGGCCCGGGCGACGGCCGCCACCAAGGCGATGTACGGCATGCGCAAGATCGTCATCGCCGAGCT
>DASZLQ010000049.1:0-2447 GCA_035552295.1 Mycobacterium sp.
TGCGTGCCGCATGGCAGGCGGACAACAAGATCCCCAACTCCAAAGAAGCGTCCATGGCCAAGGCCAAAGCCGGCCGGGTGGGTAGCGACATCACCCTCAAGGCCGTCGAATTGGTCGGCACCACAGGCTATTCCGAGCAAACACTATTGGAGAAGTGGGCACGGGACTCCAAGATCATGGACATCTTCGAGGGCACTCAGCAGATCCAGCAGCTGGTGGTCGCCCGCCGCCTGCTCGGGCTCTCGTCGTCTGAGCTCAAGTAGCGATCGGGCGCGGAGGGTCGCCGTCGTCGGGCCCCAGCAGGTCGAGCTGCCACCACTGCACGTCGTGCCATGCGCCGAGTTTCCATCCGACGCGCCGGTAATGGCCCGCCAGCCGAAAACCGAACGCTTGATGCAGCGCGTTGCTGGCGCCGTTGGGTTGAGCGATACCGGCGAACGCTCGCCGAAAACCACGTTCGCTGAGCCGGCGCAGCAGTTCGGCGTAGAGCATTCGGCCGCCGCCGGAGCGTAGCCGATCCTGCGCCAGATAGACGCTCGTCTCCACCGACCACAGGTAGGCGGCACGCGAATTGAACTGGTGTGCATAGGCGTAACCGGTGATTTCTCCATCGACCTCGAGTACCAGCCATTCGTGCATCACACGCGAGTCGACGATGCGGGCTGCCATTTCCTCGACCGTCGGCACCTCCGTCTCGAAGGTGATGACGGTGTCCCGCACGTACGGCCGGTAGATCTCGAGGCACGCCGCGGCATCGGCGGCGGTCCCGGGTCTAACGCGTGCCGGCATCAACCAGCGACTGCGGTCAGCTGCTGGCGAGTCTCATCGTCGAGCTCAATCGAGGCGGCGGCCAGGTTCTCCTCCAGGTGCCGCACCGACGAGGTACCTGGGATCAGGAGCACATTGGGCGCCACGCTGAGCGTCCACGCCAGTGCGAGCTGCGCCGGAGTCCTGCCGAGTCGCTCAGCGGCGCTTTGCACTAACTCGTGACCAAGCACGGGATTGTTCGGTCCCGAAAACGCCGCTCCCAGTGGGAAAAACGGCACGAAGGCGATGCCGCGCGCCGTGCATTCGTCCAGCACCGGCGCCGAAGCGCGGTGAACCAGATTGAAAGCGTTTTGCACACAGACGATCTCGGTGCGCTGCAACGCGTGCAACAGGTGCTCGAGGGTGATCTCACTGAGCCCGATTCCGCCGATCAATCCCTCGTCACGGGCTTGGATCATGATCGAGAGCTGATCGTCGAACAGTTGATCTGGCCCGTCGCTCTCGAACAGTCGCAGATTGACCGCGGCCAGCTGGTCGACGCCGAGAGTGCGCAGATTGGCTTCGATGTCACGGCGCAAGTCGGCGGGCTCGGCGACCGGGAGCCAGGCGCCGGCGTCGTCGCGACGCCCGCCGACCTTGCTTACCAGGGCCAGGTTCTCCGGGTACGGATGCAACGCCTCGCGGATGAGCTCGTTGGCGACGTCGGGGCCATAGAACTGAGCGGTGTCGATGTGGTCGACGCCGAGCTCGACGGCCCGGCGCAACACCGCCAGCGCCTCGTCGCGGTCCCGCGGCGGCCCCAACACACCGGGACCCGGCAGTTGCATCGCCCCGAACCCGATACGGGCGACCGAATAGCGACCAAGTGGAAAGGAATCCATACGGTGAGGTTAGCGTCGAGGAATGGACACGTTTCAAGCGCTCGTCGCGCGCCAAGATGGTGACCGAATCACCGCGTCGGTCGAAACGCTGAGCCCGGCTGACCTGCCGCCCGGTGAGGTGACGATCCGGGTGCTGTATTCGAGCGTCAACTTCAAAGACGCGCTGGCACTGACACCGAACGGCGGCGTGGTGCGCAATTACCCGGTGGTGCCGGGCATCGACTTGACCGGGGAGGTCGTCGAGTCACAGTCGGCCGACTTCGCCGTCGGCGCCAAGGTGCTGGCCCACGGGTACCAGATCGGCACCGCCCATCACGGCGGCTACGCCGAATACGCCCGGCTGCCGGCCGACCAGGTGGTGGCGCTCGGCGCATTGAGTCCGCACGAGGGCGCTGCGATCGGAACCGCCGGGTTCACCGCCGCGATGAGCGTGCAAGCGCTGATCGACTGGGGCATCAAGCCCGACGCCGGCGCCATCGTCGTCACCGGCGCCTCCGGCGGGGTCGGCTCGGTCAGCGTGGACCTGCTCGCTGCCGCCGGCTACCGGGTGGTTGCCTCCAGCGGTAAAGACAAGGCCGCCGAGCTGCTCAAAGAGCTTGGCGCCGCCGAGGTTATCGGTCGGCTGCCCGCCGATCCCGATGCCAAACCGCGGCCACTGGCCAAGACGCGCTGGGCTGGGGCGGTGGACTGCGTGGGCGGCGCGACGCTGGCCGATGTGCTCAGCGCCGTCGACTACGGCGGCGCGGTGGCCGCCAGCGGCCTCACTGGCGGTCCGGCGCTGCACACCACGGTGATGCC
>DASZLQ010000050.1:0-18498 GCA_035552295.1 Mycobacterium sp.
CCGCTGACCGCAATAGCTTCGCACTTGCCCGACCGCGCATATCCGCGCCACCAATACCTGCTGATGTGCAACCGAGCGGCGTTGCGCTACCGAGCTTTGTCACCGCCAGCGCCGACTTTTACCGGGTGGACACCGCACTCAGTGTTCCCCAACTTAGCCACGGCGACTGGCGCCTGCGCATCCACGGCATGGTGAACCGCGAAGCCACCTACGGCTTCGCGGACCTCGCCGACTTCAAGGTCGTCGAAATGGTGACGACGTTAACCTGCGTGTCGAATCCCGTTGGAGGCGAGCTAATTTCGACGGGCATCTGGACGGGCTACCGGGTGGCTGATCTGCTGGCGGCCGCCGGTGTGCACGCGGACGCCGACATGATGCTCTCGACGTCGATCGACGGGTTCACCGCCGGCACGCCAGTGGAGGCGCTCACCGATGGCCGCGACGCGCTCCTGGCGGTCGGGCTCAACGGTCAGCCGCTGCCGATCGAGCATGGCTACCCGGCCCGGCTGGTAGTACCCGGCCTCTACGGGTACGTGTCGGCCACCAAGTGGGTCGTCGAGATGGAGCTGACCCGCTTCGACAGAGCACAGGCGTACTGGACGCAGTACGGCTGGGCACCGCGCGCACCCATCAAGACCGAGTCGCGGATCGACGTGCCGAAAGGTGGTCAGAAAGTGCCGATGGGGCCCGTCGTTTTTGGCGGTGTCGCGTGGGCGCAGAATCGCGGCGTGCGGGCCGTAGAGGTCCTCATCGACGATGGCGTGTGGCAGCCCGCTGAACAGGGCGCGAGCTATTCCAACCAGACGTGGCGATTGTGGAGCTTCCCCTGGCAGGCGAAAAGCCCTGGAAAGCACACCATCACCGTGCGCGCAACCGACAACACCGGAGCCGTCCAAACGGCAAATCAGGTCGGTACCGTCCCAGACGGCGCTACCGGCTGGCACACAGTGGACTTCGCCGTGACGGAGACATGAAGCACTATTTCGACCAGAGTTTCCGCCAACTGAATACCGCAATCACCATGCCGATCAGCACCGTGATCGGACCAATGATGGACCAGGTCGTGGTGTTGCTCATCGGGCTACCACCAAGCACTCCGAATCCCTGGAGGGCCCAGATCAGACCGAACAGTGCGACGATCAACCCGAACGCGAACGTAGCGACGAATGCCCTTCTCATATAGGGATGCTAAGCGCCCCAGAGGGGGCGTCGCGTCTCGCCCCACCAGACCGGCAGGCCACGGCTCCAGGTACCTGGGATTGGGCTTATCGGCCCCTTACTTGACGGATAGGAAACCCTTCCCTTTCGGGAGTGGAATCTGGCTTTCCGGGTGATTACGAAACCACCCAGCATCCCCGAGCATTTCAGTCATGACTTTCATGACCACACTGCCGAAGAGCGACATTGTCAGCGACACGGATCTCGCTCGTGCTGCCGCAGCGGGCGATCGTGCCGCGTTGGCCGGGATCTACAACCGCTACGCCGGCCGGCTGCACGCCTATTGCGTGGGACTAGTGCGCGATCGCCACACGGCCTCGGACTGCGTGCAAGACGTCTTCTGCATCGCGGCGGCAGAGTTGCCGAAGCTGCGTAACGCGGACAAGCTACGGCCGTGGCTCTATGCCATCGCCCGTCGCAGCGCGCTGCGTGCCCTATCCGAACGCCGCCGTGAGCCCGCCTTTGACCAGCTGCCCGACAGTCCGGCGACCGGCCCGGGGCCGTTTACGTTGACGGCGCAGAACGAGCTCGCTCAACTGGTCGCCCAGGCAGCCTGCGGATTGTCCGAGCGCGACCGCCATGTGCTGGAGCTTGCCTACCGCTGCGGCGTGACCGGAACCGATCTCGCACAAACGCTGGGCATCAGCTACGACGCGACCACGAAACTCCTACAGCGGCTGCGCGACACCACCGAACGCTCATTGGGTGCGCTGCTGGTGGCCCGACGCGCTGCCCAGGACGGATGCCCGCAGCTCGCCGCGGACCTGTCCGGCTGGGACGAACAGTTCACTGTCCTGATGCGGAAACGCATTGCGCGCCATATCGAGTCGTGCTCCACATGCGACGAATACCGCCGCAGTGTCCTCAACGCCGTCGCCATGCTCGGCGGCGGGGTGCTCGAAAAGGCGTCCTAGTAACAACCCCGGCCGCGCACCGAACCGCCCGAGTGCTCACTATTGCTGCGTACGGCGGTCACGCAGCATGGAGCGGTTGACAGCCCCGAGCCGGATGGCCGCGTTGGCTAGCCGGACTCGGCGATCTCCCTCTGTGTTGATGCCGAACTTGTCGTACAGGTGTTGCAGATGTTGCTTGACAGCCGCCTCTGTAACGAATAGCTCCTGGGCCATCCGACGAACCGATGCAGGCTCAGGAAACGGGTCGTCGGAGACAAACGGACGACACAAAACCTTGAGGACCTCGAATTCGCGCGGGGTCATGCGGGGCGGTCGCAAGATGGACTTGCCAGTTTCGGTTTCTTGATCAGCCGGTGCTTCATCAGCTTCTTTTGTCATCCAGAAGACCAACTGTGAACTGCCGAGCCGCAATTCGTCTCCAGACCGCAGGATCCGTTCTGCAGCGATCTTTTCTCCGTTGACATAGGTGCCATTGCGGCTACCTAGATCCCGTACGGACCAAGCTTGCCCGAAGTTCTCCAAGACCGCGTGTACGCGTGACACGGTCGTATCGTGTTCGAGCGACACGGCATTGGTCGAGGCCTTGCCGAGGGTCACTCGTTGACCACTCAGCGCGATCAGCTCCCGTCCGGACGGTTTCCAAACTTCCAAGTGGGAAGACATACAGACCTCCTAAGGCCAATTCTGACCCTGCGATTCAGGATTTGGCCAAAGAGCCCTCCGCTGAGCCGAAAGCTTGGCATCAGACCACTCCACCACTGCCAACGCCGACGAACCCATTCGGGTCGGTGCTGGCGTCAGGGACGACCGAACCAGGGGTTGCTTACTCAGGCGGATAACGTCCCCGTTGACAGGTGGAATCTGGCTTTACGAAAGCTATGCCGACTGCTGCGTCAATTTCTGCGATCGCGCTGCCGCATGCGGTTGGGCTAGTGCACCCGGCGCTTCGCGTGTGCGCTGAGGGTTTCGCGTGTGCGCTGAGGGCGGAAAATCCGCCAAATCCGCGCCCAGGACGCACACTGAAAGCCCAGGGCGCACACCCGAGGCCTAACCGAAGAAGCGCAACTTTGCATTCATTGCATAGATAGCATTGACAGCGGCCCAAAACTGACGATAGTCATCAGGTATGGCGCTGCTGCCAGACCCCGATCCCCGGCGGCGACAGCACGTGGTGATCTCGGTCGACGACCATGTCATCGAGCCGCCCGACATGTTCGTCGGCCGGGTTCCCGCTGCGCTGGCCGACCGCGCGCCGAAAGTCGTAGAGACCGATGACGGGCGCCAGGTGTGGCGCTATGAGGACCGGGAGTACCCGAACATCGGGCTCAACGCGGTGATCGGACGGCCACACGAGGAATGGAGCATGGAGGCCGCCCGCTTCGATGAGATGCGGCGCGGCTGTTGGGATATCGACGCCCGGATCGCCGACATGGACCTCGCGGGCATCTGGGCGTCGTTGAACTTTCCGTCGCTGATCGCCGGGTTCGCAGGAACGGTCTTCTGGAAGAGCGATGATCTGGAGCTGGGGTTGGCGACGCTGCGGGCCTGGAATGACTGGCATCTCGAGGTGTGGGCCGGCAGCTACCCGGAGCGGATCATCCCGCTGCAGCTGCCGTGGCTGGCCGACCCGCAGCTGGCGCCCGAGGAGATACGCCGTAACGCCGCCCGCGGCTTCAAGGCGGTGAGTTTCCCCGAGTTGCCGGCCCTATGCGGAATTCCCAGCTTGCACAGCGGCGTATGGGATCCGTTCTTCGCCGCCTGCGAGGAGACCGACACCATCGTGTGCCTGCATACGGGTTCGGCACAATGGGCGCCGATTCCGGCCCCGGACACCCCTTTCGAGACCATCACCACCCTGTTCCCGGTGAACGCCCTGGTCGCCTGCGCCGACATGTTGTGGTCCGGCATACCGGTGCGGTTTCCGCGGCTGAACTTCACGCTGGCCGAGGGCGGACTGGGGTGGGCGGCCATGCTCGGCGACCGCGCCGATTACGTTCTGGCGCACTCGGCTTCGGGCCACGAGGGCGGATCGTGGAAGGGCGACCTGCTGCCCAGTGAGGTGCTGCGGCGCAACTTCTGGTTCTGCTCGATCGACGACCCGCACGCGTTCGGCGCCCTGGACGCGATCGGGACCGACCGCATCCTCGTCGAGAGCGACTACCCGCACGCCGACTCGACCTGGCCGGACACCCAACAAGTCGTGGCGCGCAACGTCGCCGGTCTCTCGGCGGAGGACGCGGCCCGCATCACCCACCGCAACGCGGCGCAGCTGTTCCGTCACCCACTTCCGGACGACGGGTGGCTGGCCAGCCCGGTCGCAGTGTAGGAGGCTCACCATGCTCGACCTGTTGATTCGCGACGCCGAGATCGTCGACGGCACCGGCGCACCCGCCCGCCATGGCGACGTCGGCGTCACCAATGGGCGGATCGTCGCGGTTGGTGATGTCGATGAACCGGCAGCGAAAACCGTTGACGCCCAAGGGCAGACGCTGGCACCGGGCTTCGTCGACCTGCACACCCATTACGACGCGCAGCTGTTCTGGGACCCGACCGCGAGCCCATCGGTGCAGCACGGGGTGACCACGGTCTTCGGCGGCAACTGCGGCTTCACGCTGGCGCCCGCGGCATCCGACCAACACGACTACCTCACCCGGATGCTCGCGCGGGTGGAAGGGATGCCGCTCGATGCGCTGCGCGCCGGACTCGATTGGGGATGGGCATCATTCGGCGACTGGCTGGACCGCCTCGACGGCCGCATCGCCATCAATGCCGGCTTCCTGGTCGGTCACTCGGCGCTGCGGCTGGCCGCCATGGGTAGCGATGCCGTCGGCGGCGAGGCCACGCCGGCCCAGATCGAGCGGATGGTCGCGGTGCTGCACGATGCGCTGGACGCCGGAGCGCTCGGGCTGTCGACCTCGCAGTCGCCGACCCACAACGACGGTGCCGGCCAGCCGGTGCCGTCGCGTAGCGCGTCGCGCGAGGAACTGGTGGCGCTGGCGGCCGGCGTGCGCGACCATCCGGGCACCACGCTCGAGGCGATCATCCCCGGCTGCTTAGCGGGCTTCAGCGACGACGACATCGCGCTGCTCACCGACATGTCCGTTGCCGCCGATCGGCCGCTGAACTGGAATCTGCTGGGCGTCTCGGCGGCGAACCCGGACGGGCACGAAAGGCAGTTGCGCGCTTGGAAAGTCGCCGCCGAACGCGGTGGCCGGGTGGTGGCGCTCACCTTGCCGCAAGCCATGAAGATCCGGCTGTCGTTCCTGTCCGGCTTCGTGCTCGACGGACTACCGGGCTGGCGCGACACCATGCATCTGCCGGTCCCGGAGCGGCTCGCCGCACTTGCTGACCCGCAGGTACGTCGCCGCCTGGCCGAGGGTGCCTCGTCGAAGGAGGCGGGCATGCTGCGCGGCCTGGCGCAATGGGATCGGCTGATCATCGTCGAAACGTTCGCGCCCGAGAACGCCGACGCAACGCGCCGCAGCGTCGGCGAGGTGGCCGCCGCCCGTGGTAGTGAGCCATTCGACACGTTGTTGGACATCGTGATCGCGGACGAGCTGCGCACCGGGCTCAGCCCGCCGCTGACCGGTGACGACCCAGCCGACTGGCGGATGCGCGCGCAGGTGTGGCGTCACCCTGGTGCCGTGCTCGGCGGCTCGGACGCCGGCGCCCACCTCGACATGATGTGCGGCGCGATCTACACGACGTCGCTGCTGGGCCGCGGCGTCCGCGAGCACCAGGTGGTGACGCTCGAGGAAGCGGTTCGTTTGATCACCGACGTGCCGGCCCGGTTCTACGGGCTGACCGAACGCGGCCGGATCACGCCCGGCTGGCACGCCGACCTGGTGATGTTCGACGCCGCGACCATCGACCACGGACCCGAGCACACGCGGTACGACCTGCCCTCGGGCGCGCCTCGGTTGGTGGCCGACGCCTATGGGATCACCTCGGTGCTGGTCGGTGGTGTGGAGGTGTGTCGCGACGGCGCCGCCACCGGCGCCCTGCCCGGCACCGTCCTGCGGTCCGGACGTGACACCGAGACGGTGTCGGCTCATGGCTGACCCGGCGCTCGACGAATTCGACCCGGTCGAACTGCAAACCGGGCTGCTCATGCAGGTCGAAAACGTGCACGCGCGGCTGCGCGAGGCCCGTGAGCGGCACCGGGTGATGCGGGGAAATCCGTTCGCGGAGATCAACTCCGGGCAGGTTGGTGATCTCGGGGTGACGGTGCTCGGCTACGACGAGTGCCAGACGGTGCTCACTCACCCGGACACCTTCTCGTCGTCGATCTACGACCAGATCATGGGCCCGGTCATGGGCCGCACCCTGCTTGAGCTCGAGGGAGCCGAGCATCGCGCCAGCCGGGCGCTGGTGTCGCCGTCGTTTCGCACGGCCCTGCTGGAGCGGTGGCGCAGTGAGCTGGTGGAGGTGGTGGTCCATGAACTGATCGACCGGTTCGCGCCACGCGGCCGGGCCGAGCTGGCCCGCGAGTTCACCTTCGCATTTCCAGTGCAGGTCATCGCGCGGATCATGGGTCTGCCGCGTCAGGACTACGTGCGCTTCCAGCGGCTGTCGATCGAGTTGCTCAATGTCGTCTACGACTGGGACTGCGGGATCGCCGCATCCGCCTCGCTGAAGGCGTACTTCACGGAGGTCCTCGCCGAGCGGAGACGTAGTCCGCAGGACGACCTGATCAGCACGCTGGCGGAGTCGGAGATCGACGGCACGCGCCTGACCGACGACGAGATCTTCGCGTTCTTGCTGCTGATCCTGCCCGCCGGAGTCGAGACGACGTACCGTGCTTCGGGCAACCTGCTGGTCGCGCTGCTGACGCAGCCGGCACTGATGGATGCGTTGCGGGCGGACCGCAGCATGCTCCGTGGTGCTTTCGAGGAAGCGTTGCGTTGGGAGCCGCCGATCACCACCGTGGTGCGACGGGCGGTCTGCGACTGCGAGCTCGGCGGGGTCGCAATTCCGGCGGGAACACACGTCAGTGTCAGTGTCGCGGCCGCCAATCGGGACCCCACCCGCTACCCGGACCCGGACCGCTTCGATCCCACCCGCAGGAACATCGCGCACCTGACGTTCGGCGGCGGCCCCCACCTCTGCCTTGGCATGCATCTGGCGCGGATGGAGGCGACGGTGGCCATCAACGCGCTGCTGGATCGGCTGCCGGACCTGCGGCTGGACTCGAACGCTCCGGCACCACATGTCGTGGGGGTAGCGTTCCGATCGCCGGCGACGCTGCCGGTTCAGTTCACACCTGTTTAGCGATACGCGGTCTGGTTTCACCAGCCGAACCGAAGATGCTCCGTCGGAATAGAATTCGGCGATTCACCGCTGAGCAAAAGTGCCCGGGAACAGGCAATCACGTTGTCTCGCTGAGGGCTCGGTAAAAGAAGTCCGACCGGGTCCGCGGCGCGCCCGGCCCGTGACAGCACGACTTTGCCCACGTTCGTGACGGTCGACGTCCGCTGCACTTTGATTGCGCTAGAAGAAGCCGTACGGGGTATCCCCCTTTCGGCGCACGATCATCGCGGACGCTGTCAGAAGGGAGCGCGGTATGTCCACGAACGTCACGCACAAGCTGATCAGCTCGCACCTGGAATCCGGGGAAATGACACCGGGCGAGGAGATCGCGATCCGCATCGACCAGACACTGACCCAGGATGCGACCGGCACGCTGGTAATGCAGGAACTCGAGGCACTCGGACTCGATCACGCACGCACCGCGGTGAGTGTGCAGTACGTCGATCACAACTTGCTGCAGGGCGACGAGAAAAACGCCGAGGATCACGAATACCTGCGCACCGCGGCCCAACGGTTCGGCCTCTGGTTCTCCAAGCCCGGCAACGGCGTCTCGCATCCGACCCATATGCAACGTTTCGGCGCCCCCGGCAAGACGATGGTGGGATCCGACTCGCACACTCCGGCCGCCGGTTCGCTGGGCATGCTCGCGATCGGCGTGGGCGGCCTCGAGGTGGCGCTCGCGATCACCGGACGACCGCTGCACATCCGCATGCCCGAGGTGTGGGGTGTGCGGCTGGAAGGCGAGCTACCGGAGTGGTGCTCGGCCAAAGACGTGATTCTGGAGATGTTGCGCCGCCACGACGTCAAAGGCGGAGTGAACCGGATCATCGAGTATCACGGCCCTGGCCTGGCGATGCTGACGGCGATGGACCGGCACGTGATCGCCAACATGGGGGCCGAACTCGGGGCCACGACAACGGTCTTTCCGAGCGACGAGGCCGTTCATGAGTTCCTGCGGGCCGAAGGACGCGAGGCCGACTGGGTCGAGTTGGTGGCCGACAAGGGCGCCGGCTACGACGTCGAGGACACGATCGACTTGTCCCACATCGAGCCGCTGATCGCCAAGCCCACCTCGCCAGGCAACGTTGTACCGGTGCGGGAGGTGGCCGGCGAGGAGATCGCACAAGCGGTGATCGGCTCCAGCGCCAACCCCGGACTCCGCGATTTCGCAATCGTGGCCGCGATGGTGGCCGGACGGCAGACGGTTCCACAGGTCAGCTTCGACGTCAACCCGACATCGCGCGAAATCCTGGCCGATCTGACCAAGATGGGCGCGACGCTGGATCTGGTGATGGCTGGCGCGCGCATCCACCAGGCCGGGTGCATGGGCTGCATCGGCATGGGTCAGGCTCCGGCCGTGGGCCGCAACTCGCTGCGCACCATGCCACGCAATTTCCCCGGCCGATCGGGCACAAAGGAGGACGCGGTGTGGTTGTGCTCGCCTGAGACCGCAGCGGCATCAGCGTTGACGGGGGTGATCACCGATCCGCGCGACTGGGCCGGTGATGTGGGCATGGACTACCCGAAGCTCGACCTGCCCGAACGTAGTTCGATCAACACCGCAATGTTGGTGCCTCCCATGGACGACGAGGAGGCGCAGCTGGTCGAGCCGGTGAAGGGCCCCAATATCTCCAGCCTGCCGGAGCTCCCGCCGCTGCCCGACGAGATCGAGGCGCCGGTGCTGCTCAAACTGGGCGATAACATCTCCACTGACGAGATCTCGCCCGCTGGTGCGCGGGCGCTGCCGCTTCGCTCCAACATCCCCAAGCTGGCGATGTTTAGCTTCACCCAGATCGACGACTCCTACCCCGAGCGGGCCCAGCAGGCAGAGGAAACCGGTCACATCGTCGTCGGCGGCGACAACTACGGTCAGGGCTCCTCACGCGAGCACGCCGCGATCGCACCGCGTCACCTGGGGCTTCGGGTCGTCATCGCCAAGTCGTTCGCGCGAATCCACTGGCAGAACCTCGCCAACTTCGGGATTCTCGCGTTCGAGTTCGAGAATCCAGATGACTACGACTCGATCGACCAGGATGACACACTTCGCATCCAAAATCTGGATGCGATCGCAAGAGAGGACACCCTGCAAGTCGACAACGTCACCAAGGAGTCGTCCTTCATTGTGCGACACCGACTTTCGCCACGACAGGTAAAAGATGTGTTGGCCGGCGGCTTGATCCCGCGGCTTGCCGAAGAAGAAAAGTAACGCTGCGCAGCCAGGCGCTCAGCCCGTTCGGCGCCCTCGCACTAGCCGGACGCACTCTGAACCGGCCTGGCATTCGAGTATGTGCGTTGCAGGCTTTTAGTGCACAGTCGAAGGCCGCTGAAGCCTAATTGCGAGCCCATTTGCGCGCGAGCGCATGCCATGCCATGTCGGCGATTGCCACGCAAAAGCGGTCGTCGATGAGCGCGTCGGGGTAGAGGACGCGAATGTTCAGCGGCGCCAGGACGATCTGCACGGCAGCCAGGGTATTGACGCCCTCACGCAATTCGCCACGTTCCCTGGCCCGATCAATAACCGCGCGCACGACGGCAAAACGCGCACCCCACAACATCATTCGGGTCTCTTCGTCGTGATGTCCACGACGGTCCATGACGAGCGCCCGCAGGAATGTGCGGCCCTCCTCGGTGTTGAGCCGATCGGCCGCATTCCGCGCCAACGCCAGCAGGTCTCCGCGCAGCGAGCCGGTGTCCGTTGCCGTACTGAAGGTCTGGGCATCGGCGAGGGCCGCATCGACGATGAGTCGTTGCTGACCGCCCCAGTACCGGTAGACCATTGCGGGGTCGAGGTGGTGGCGCTCCGCCAAGGCCTCGATGCTGAACCGCTCGACACCCCAGCGAGCCAACTCGTCGAGCGCCGCCGGCATAACCCGCGCCCGGATATCCGCGGGGATAGCGCCCACGGATTCATCGGGTGGTTGAGACGGCTGCATCGATGTCTCCCTTACACCCCGCTTACAGATAACCGGTCTGGTTCACCAGCCGCACTGAAGACGCCCCGTCCGAATAGAACTCTGCGATACTCAACGACGCCAGGTCAAGGTGCAGCCGATACAAAACACCCGGCCCGGCGTCCAACGCGAGACGCAGCAGCATCTTGATCGGCGTCACATGCGACACCACCAGCACCGTCGAGCCTTGGTGTGCGGCGGTGATCCGTTCCCGCACCTTGCCCACCCGATCCAGCACACCGTCGAAGCTCTCGCCGCCCGGCGGCGTGGTGCTGGTGTCACGCAACCAGCGGCGGTGCAGCTCCGGATCATGTTGGGAGGCCTCGGCGAACGTCAGCCCCTCCCAGGCTCCGAAGTCGGTCTCGATCAGATCGTCGTCGACGGTGACATCCAGGCCCAGCGCTTTGGCGGCCGTCGCCGCGGTGTCGTAAGCGCGTTGCAGTGGCGACGACAGCACCGCGGCGATCCCGCCGCGCTGTGCCAAGTAGCGTGCCGCAGCCTCCGCCTGCTGCCGCCCCACTTCGGTCAGCGCCGGGTTGCCGCGGCCCGAATAGCGGCGCTCCACCGACAACTCGGTCTGCCCGTGACGCAGCAAGAGCAGCCGGGTCGGCGTGCCGCGCGCGCCGGTCCAGCCGGGCGCTGTCAGGTGTTGGTTCGCAACGGTTTTCGCGGGCTCGGCGACCGCTGGCGCCGGTTCCTCGGCCCGGTCATCGATACCGGCCGCGGCATCCATGGCCTCGTTGGCCAACCGGTCCGCGTGCGAGTTGCGAGCACGCGGGACCCACGCGTAGCTGATCCGCTCGAACCGCGACGCCAGCTTTCGGGCCTGGGCGTGTAGCTCGATGAGGTCGGGGTGCTTGACCTTCCACCGCCCGGACATCTGCTCCACCACCAGCTTGGAATCCAGGAAGACTTCGGCCTCGGTGGCACCCAGCATCAGAGCGTCGTCCAAACCGGCTATCAGGCCGCGGTATTCGGCGACGTTGTTGGTTGCCCGGCCGATGGCCTGCTTGGTCTCGGCGAGCACAGCCGAGCGGTCCTCGGAGAGCACCACCGCGCCGTATCCGGCCGGCCCGGGGTTGCCGCGCGACCCGCCGTCGGCTCCTATGACTACTTTCACTGCTCGAATCCCTTGACCCGCAAAAGGATCGCCCCACATTCCGGGCATCGCACCAGTTCGTCTTCAGCGGCGGCCGAGATGCGGGACAGTTCGCCGCGGCCGATCTCGATCCGGCAGGCACC
Organism: Mycobacterium sp.; assembly: GCA_035552295.1. Classification (GTDB taxonomy): domain Bacteria; phylum Actinomycetota; class Actinomycetes; order Mycobacteriales; family Mycobacteriaceae; genus Mycobacterium. Next base: position 11,636 of record DASZLQ010000050.1, read on the forward strand.
ACACCGATGTCCCAGCAATGGCCCCGCACCCGGCCCTCCCCCGGCACGCTGTCGTTCGTACAGCGCGGACAGGGCGGGGTCCAGTGCCGCGGTCAAGGTGTCGCGTCGCGATGAGTGTTGCTGGCGGGCCTCGTCGATTTCGGCCAGTGTGGCATCGAGGTCCTGCTGAACGCTGACCAGGTCGGCCTGCAGCGCCTCGATTGCCCGCTGCTCGACGGCCAGCTGGGTCTGCAACTCCTCGCGGCGCTCCATCACCTCCAGCAGCGAGTCTTCCAGGCTGGTCTGGCGCCGCACCAGCGTCTCCAGCTCGTGCTGCAGATCCGACAATTGCTTAGCGTCGGCCGCACCGGACTTGAGCAGTGACCGGTCCCGGTCTTCGCGCTGGCGTACCGCCTCGATCTCGGACTCGAATCGCGACACCTGGGCGTCCAAGTCCTCCACCGCGATTCGGACCGCGGCCAGCCGGTCACTGGCGGCGTCGTGCTCGGACTGCATCCGCGCATAGGCCTCCCGCTGCGGCAGATGGGAGGCGCGGTGCGCGATGCGGGACAGCTCGGCGTCCAGCTTTGATAACTCTAGTATCGAAAGTTGCTGCGCTACTTCGGCTTTCATGACTCGTCTCCCCCAGCGTCATTGCCAAGATTCCATGGGTCGGTGCGCAGGGTGCTCACCCGCACCGGCAGCGCCGCACCGAAACGGGACCGCAGCAGGTCAGCGGCCTGGTCGCACCACGGGAATTCACTGGCCCAATGCGCGACGTCGATCAAGGCTACGTTCGAGGCCCGGCGATGCTCGTCGGCCGGATGATGCCGCAGATCGGCCGTGACGTAGGCGTGTACGTCCGCGTCGGCCGCGGTGGCCAGCAGCGAGTCCCCGGCGCCGCCGCACACGGCGACCCGCGACACCGGCATCTCGGGATCACCCGCGGCGCGCACGCCCCAGGATGTCTGCGGCAGCGCGGCGCCGACGCGGGAGACGAAGGCGCGCAACGATTCGGGTTGTGGCAGCGTACAGATGCGGCCCAACCCGGCGTCACCGGGCGGGGGCACCAGCGCGAAGATGTCGAACGCCGGCTCTTCGTACGGGTGGGCGGCACGCATCGCCGCCAGCACAGCCGCCCGAGCGCGTGCGGGGGCGACGACCTCGAACCGGTCTTCATCCACCCGCTCGACGGTGCCGACGCTGCCCACCGCGGGCGTCGCCCCGTCGTGCGGCAGAAACTGCCCGATACCGCTGACGCTCCAGCTGCAGTGCGAATAGTCGCCGATGTGTCCGGCGCCGGCGCTAAACACGGCCGCCCGCACCGCTTCTGCGTTCTCGCGCGGCACATAGATGACCCACTTGTCGAGATCGGCCGCCGCAGACAGCGGCTCGAGCACGCCGTCGACGTTGAGACCAAGGGCCTGGGCCAGCGCATCGGACACACCCGGTGACGCCGAGTCGGCATTGGTGTGGGCGGTGAACAGTGAACGCCCCGTTCGGATCAGCCTGTGCACTAGCGCACCCTTCGGGGTGCTGGCAGCGACCGTATCGACCCCGCGCAGCAGCAGCGGATGATGGGCCAGCAGCAGGCCGGCATCGGGAACTTCGTCGACGACCGCGGGGGTGGCATCGACGGCAACGGTCACCGAGTCCAGCGCATCGTCGGGGTCACCGCACACCAGGCCAACCGAATCCCACGACTGGGCAAGCCGCGGCGGGTAGGCCTCGTCCAGCACCTCGATGACATCGGCCAGCCGCACACTCACGACCGCACCTCGTCGATCGTCTTGACCAACTGCGGCCACTCGGGACGCACCGCCGCCCGCAAATACTCCTCGCCCAGGCCGACGAAGGTATCACAGCGGCGTATCGCAATCCCTTTGTGGTGCAGATGCTTTCGTAGCTGCACGGCATCCGGCCTGCGGAACAGTACGAACGGAGCCCGGCCGTCGACCACCTCGGCGCCCACCGATGTCAGACCGGCCACCATCTGCATGCGCAGCTGCGCCAGCCGCACCGCATCGGCTGCCGAGTCAGCGACGGCTTCGGCGGCACAACAGGCCGCGATGGCGGTCAGCTGCAGCGTGCCCACCGGCCAGTGCGCACGCTGGGCGCTCAGCGGCGCCAACACCTCTGGTGCGCCGAGGGCGTATCCCACCCGCAATCCGGCCAGCGCCCAGGACTTGGTCAGACTGCGCAGCACCACCACGTCGGGCAGTGAGTCGCGGGCCAGCGACTCCGGTTCACCGGGAACCGAATCGGCGAACGCCTCGTCGACCACCAGAATCCGCCCGGGCCGACGCAATGCCAGCAGCTGCTCGCGGCTGTGCAGCACCGAGGTGGGGTTGGTCGGATTGCCCACCACCACCAGGTCGGCGTCGTCGGGCACGGTGGCGCCTGGCAAGGCACCATCCAGGCCGAACGGCGGCTCGAGCACGACGTGGTGCACCGGCACCCCGGCCGCGGCCAGTGCCACGGCCGGCTCGGTGAAGGACGGTGCGACGATCACGGCCCGCGCCGGACGCAGGTTGGGCAATAACGCGAACCCTTCTGCCGCCCCGGCCAGCGGCAGCACCTCATCGCGAGCCCGGCCGTGGCGCTCGGCTACGGCGTCTTGCGCCCGGTGCAGGTCTTCGATGCTGGGGTAGCGCGCCAGATCCGGCAGCCGCGCAGCCAGCCGCTGTATCAGCCATTCCGGCGGTTGCGCATGACGAACATTGACGGCGAAATCCAGCATCCCCGGCGCGACGGCCTGATCACCGTGGTAACGCCCCGCGGCAGCCGGGCTCGGATCCAGACTCGCCATCAGTGAAACACTAGTGCGCCGCCGCGGGAGCGTGGCAGGAACACCGTCACACCAGGGCACGCCCATCTAGGACAGCCCATCTAGGACAATGGTGGCGTGACAGGCACAGCCTCAGCCGACCGTCCGGCGCCACAGCTGGTGATCTTCGATCTCGACGGCACCCTCACCGACTCCGCGGAAGGGATCGTGGCCAGCTTCCTGCATGCGCTCAGCCACATCGGTGCCGCGGTGCCCGCGGGCGACCTGGCCGCCCAGATCGTCGGCCCGCCAATGGACGACACCTTCCGCGCGATGGAGCTCGGCGAACACGCCGATGCGGCGATCGCGGCCTTCAGGGCCGAGTACGGCGCCCGGGGCTGGGCGATGAACACGCTGTTCGACGGGATTGCCGCCCTGCTGGCCGACCTGCACGCCGCCGGTATCCGGCTGGCGGTGGCCACCTCCAAGCTGGAACCGACGGCACGGCGCATCCTCACCCATTTCGAGCTTGACCAGTATTTCGACGTCATCGCCGGTGCGAGTCCCGACGGATCCCGCAAGACCAAGGAGGACGTGCTGGCGCACGCGCTGGCGGAGCTGCAGCCGCTGCCCGCACGGGTGCTGATGGTCGGCGACCGCAGCCACGATGTGGACGGGGCGGCCGCGCACGGGATCGACGCCGTGGTCGTGGGCTGGGGTTACGGGCAGACCGATTTCGCCGATCAGGGCGCACCCGCCACCTGCGTGACACATGCCGCCACCATCGCCGACCTGCGGAGGGCGCTGGGTGTCTGAAGCGTTGCACGTCACGTTCGTCTGTACCGGCAATATCTGCCGCTCCCCGATGGCCGAGAAGATGTTTGCCGAGCAGCTCCAACGGCGCGGTCTGGGCGACGCGGTGCGGGTGACGAGTGCTGGTACCGGCGACTGGCACATCGGCAGCTGCGCCGACGAGCGAGCCGCCCGGGTGCTGCGCGCGCACGGCTATTCCACCGACCACCGCGCCGCGCAAATCGGCACCGACCACTTGGCGGCCGATCTAGTGGTGGCCCTGGGCCGCAACCACGTCTGGATGTTGCAGCAGCTGGGAGTCGACGAGAGCCGGATACGAATGCTGAGGTCATTCGACCCGCGCTCGGGTGCCTATGTCCCCGACGTCGAAGATCCCTACTACGGCGGCCACGGCGACTTCGAAGAGGTCTTCGCCGTCATCGAAGCCGCCTTGCCCGGCCTGCACGACTGGGTCGACGAGCAACTGGCGCAGAACGGGCACGGTTGATGCGTCGCCCGTCATTTCTGCTGCGGCCGGGCTGGATAGTGCTGGCCCTGGTGGCCATCGCCTTCACCTACCTGTGCTTTATGGTGCTCGCGCCGTGGCAGCTGGGGAAAAACACCCGCACATCGCGGGAAAACCACCAAATCGAGTATTCCCTCAACACCGCCCCCGTTCCGCTGAAAACCTTGTTGCCACAACATGATTCGGCCGCCCAGGATGCGCAATGGCGCAGGGTGACGGCAAGCGGTCATTACCTGGCCGACGTTGCGGTGCTGGCCCGGCTGCGGGTCGTCGACGCCGAGCAGGCGTTCGAGGTGTTGGTGCCGTTCGTCGTCGACGACGGACCCACCGTCCTGGTCGACCGCGGCTATGTGCGACCCGAGGAGGGTTCGCACGTGCCGCCGATCCCGCGGCCGCCGGCGGAGACCGTGACCATCACGGCGCGGCTGCGCGATTCGGAGCCAACCCCGCAAGGCAAAGACCCCTTCACCAGAGATGGTTTCCAGCAGGTGTATTCGATCAACACCGAACAGGTTTCGGCGCTGACCAAAGTCCCGCTGGCCGGTTCCTATCTGCAATTGGTCGAAAACCAGCCCGGCGGGCTCGGTGTGATCGGCGTGCCGCGTCTGGACGCCGGACCGTTTCTGTCCTACGGCATCCAGTGGATCTTGTTCGGCATCTTGGCACCGATCGGGCTGGGCTATTTCGCTTACTCCGAGATCCGCGCTCGCCGCCAGGAAAAACAACACGCGCCGGCCGCTGATACTTCTGAGAGCCCCATGACCGTCGAAGAGAAACTCGCCGACCGTTACGGCCGCCGGCGGTAATACTGTCAGTGTGCGCTGAAGGTTTTCACTGTGCGCTGGGGGCGTGAAAATTGCGATTCGCCCGCCCTACGCGCACCCTCAACGCCGCTGACGCACACTCGATGTCCCGCAGACGACCCCCGCGAATAGGGCCGCGGCCACCTGTACTGCCCGCGACAGTGTCACCGCGCGGCGCAGGTCGGCCACTGTCGGCTGCGGGCCGTCCCCCAGCCTGGGACGAATCTGCAGCTCATGGTGGTACTGGGTGGGTCCGCCGAGCCGCACGCGCAGCGCCCCGGCGAAGGCCGCCTCGACGACGCCGGCGTTGGGACTGGGATGACGGCCCGCGTCCCGGTGCCAGGCGCGCACCGTACCCGGCGCCGATCCGCTGACCAGCGGTGCGCACAATGCCACCAACGCCGCGGCCGCCCGGGCGCCCACATAGTTGGCTAAATCGTCTAATCGCGCTGCGGCCCAACCGAACCGGATATACCGCGGGGAGCGGTGGCCGATCATCGAATCCAGAGTGTTGACGGCGCGGTAAGCCAGCACCGCGGGCACCCCACCGACCGTCGCCCACAGCAGCGGCGCCACCTGGGCGTCAGACGTGTTCTCCGCGACCGATTCCAGCGCCGCGCGCGTCAGGCCCGGGCCGTCCAGCTGCGAGGGATCGCGCCCGCACAGCGACGGCAGCAACCGTCGCGCAGCCTCGATATCGTCGCGTTCCAGCAGCTGCGACATCGCCAGGCCGGTGCGCGCCAATGACGTTCCACCCAGCGATATCCAGGTGGCCGCGGCGGTGACAGCGATCGACCAAAGTCGGCCCCGGCGGGTGGCGGCCGACTGCGCGGCCGTACCCAGTAGGGTCACCGCGCCGACAATCAGGCCTACGTGGACCACGCCGGCGGCTTTGGTGTCGCGGTAGGTGACCCGTTCCAACGTGGCAGCCGCCTGCCCGAACAGCGCGACCGGATGCCCCCGTTCCGGGTCGCTCAGTGCGAGATCAGCCAGGTAGCCGGCCAGCACTCCGACGATGCGGGCCCGCCGTGTCGTCGCAAACACCCCGGCAGCGTCTCATAAGTGGTCTACTCGATCTCATGGGGCACGATCCGCAATGAAGCGGCACGCAACCCGGATCGCCGACCTGCTGAACCCGGCGGCGATGTTGTTACCGGCCGCGAACGTGATCATGCAGTTGTCCTTGCCGGGCGTCGGTTATGGCGTGCTGGAAAGTCCGGTGGACAGCGGCAATGTCTACAAGCATCCGTTCAAGCGGGCGCGCACCACCGGCACCTACCTGGCGGTGGCGACCATTGGGACCGAGTCCGACCGGGCGCTGATTCGCGGAGCCGTGGACATCGCACACCGGCAGGTCCGGTCAACATCGTCGAGCCCGGTGTCCTACAACGCGTTCGACCCCAAGTTGCAGCTGTGGGTGGCGTCCTGTCTGTACCGCTACTTCGTTGACCAGCATGAGTTCCTGCACGGCCCGCTCGATGACACCACTGCCAACGCCGTCTATCGCGACGCCACGCGGCTGGGGACCACGCTGCAGGTGGCCGAGCGCATGTGGCCGCGGGACCGGGTCGCGTTCGACGAGTACTGGAAACGCTCGCTCGACGAGCTGCACATCGACCCACCGGTGCGAGAGCATCTGCGCGGGGTGGCCTCGATGGCTTTCCTGCCGTGGCCGCTGCGAACGCTGGCGGGGCCGTTCAACTTGTTCGCGACGACGGGATTTTTAGCCCCCGAGTTCCGGACGTTGATGAAGCTGGACTGGTCAGAGAACCAGCAGCGCCGGTTCGAATGGCTACTGGCAGGCCTGCGGCTGGCCGACCGGTTGATTCCGCACCGGGCATGGATCTTCGGCTATCAGCTCTACTTGTGGGACATGCGATCTCGCGCACGAAGGGGCCGCCGCATCGTCTAGGGCTAGAGTCAGCCCATGGCTTTCCCCGCACTCAACCACATCGCGGTCACGGTGCGTGACCTCGAGATCAGCGGCCCCTGGTAT
>DASZLQ010000051.1:0-26209 GCA_035552295.1 Mycobacterium sp.
GATGCCTACTCGGACCGTCACTTTGTCTCTCCCTGTCTGCTCGCTGGTGAACCGCTCGCCGTCAGCCTAGATCAGTAGTGACAACGGTTGCCGGGCCGGTAAGAGTCCCCAGGCTTACGGGTGCGACGCATGTGGGCGGAGCGCATCGATGGACGTATGTGACAAGCATCAGTGTGACCAGCGCTACGTGCTGAGCCGCCTCAGCGCTGCGTCGGCGGCGTGGTAGCCGCACAGCCCGTGGATGCCGGCTCCCGGCGGCGCGGACTGCGAGCACAGGTAGACACCGGGAACACCCGTCGCGTACGGATCGACGGCAATGCGCGGCCGGAAGATGAGCTGCAGCCCGTCGTTGGCGCCACCAATGATGTCGCCGCCGATGTAGTTAGGGTTGTAGGCCTGTAGTTCGGCAGCGCTCTTGCTGACGGATGCGATGACTCGGTCTCGGAATCCCGGGGCGAACCGCTCGATCTGGTCGACGACGGCGGCGGTGGCGTCGCCGGTATAGCCGAACGGCACATGAGCGTAAGCCCATATCGGGTTGACATTGCCTGCCGACCGGGCCGGGTCGGCCAGGTACTGCTGCCCGACGAGCACAAACGGCCGCTGCGCCATCTTGCCTTGTGCGCGTTGATATTCGGTGTCGGCGGTCTCGGCGAACGTGCCGCCGAGGTGGACAGTGCCGGCGCGGCCACAGTCAGGGTTCGTCCACGGGATGTGGCCCTCGACGGCGAAGTCGACCTTGAACGCCGAGGACCCCTGGCGGTAGCGCCGGTAGGACCGTTTGATTCGGCTCGGCATCACGTCGCCGTATATCGAAAGCACCGCGGCCGGACTGAGATCCAGCATCACGATGTCGGAATCGGGGATGTCTTTGCGGCTCGTAACGGTCAACCCGGTGGTCACGCTGCCGCCGTGCCCATCGAGGGCCGCGGCCAGGGCTTGGGTGATCGACCCGGATCCGCCCTCTGCGACGGGCGATCCGTAACGGTGCCCGCCGGCCAGGAACATCAGCCCCATGGCCGCGGTGAGGGGCCGGTCCAGCCGGGTGAACATGTGCGCGGCCGCGCCGCCGAACAACGCGCGCGGCTGCTCGGTGCGAAACCAGCGGGCCATGACGGTGGCCGGTAGCAGCGCGCGCGGCCCGAAGGCGGCGAGCCGAATCGGGTGGCGCGGAAGATGGATTATCGGGCGAAAGAAATCCTCGGCGAGCTGGTCGAATCCCGCCGCGAGGTCACCGAAGGCGCGTCGCCACCGGGCGCCGTCGGGTTCCATCCCGGCCGCGGTCGCCTCGAGCGACTGATACAGCAGGCCGGCGGTACCGTCATCGAGCGGGTGTGCGAAGTCGATCTCCGGCCACTTCCATACCAGTCCGTATCGCTGGAGGTCGATCTCCTTCCAGAACGGCGAACCGACGCCCAATGGATGAGACGCCGAGCAGTGGTCGTGGATGACTCCGGGCACCGTCAGCTCACCCGAGCGCGCTCCACCGCCGATCGTGTCGCGGGCTTCCAGCACCTGCACGTCGACCCCGTGGCGGGCAAGGTGGATCGCGGCGGCCAGGCCGTTGGGCCCGGCGCCGACGACGACCGCTGTGGTCATCGGGTCCCGGGCATGCTGCGTTGCGTCGTAACGTGGACGGGGAATTCGTCGCCGGGCTCGGGCCACGGCTGGCGGCTCAGCATGTCCGCGACGTCGACGTAGCCGGCCTCGATCACGCCGGTCTTGGCGTCGACAATGCGGTACCACTGCCGTTGGGTGTGGATCGGTTGGCCTTCCAGGACGATGACGCGGACGTCGCCGTCCTCGAAGTGGCAGCGCCGCTGCACGGCGGCCAGCAGCTGCTCGTTGTGCAGGTGGCCCTCGCCGAAGTTCCACCCCACCAACGGCCCCGCAACTATTTCGCCCTCGCGGATGCTGTACGCGGCTTCGTTGTCGATCGCGCGAGGCAACAGGCCATTGAGCGCCCTGCCATGAGTGTGCATCGCCCGGAACGCGGACGTCTTGTCGCTCATGATCTCGGCTGTCGCCGCGTCGTAGAGCTTGGCCAGTTGATTGACGACGAGCGCAGAGCTTTTGACGATGTCGGCCTCCATCTTGTCTTCGGCGCCCGCCCGGAAACACCAGATGCTTGTGGCCCAGTTGCCGGCGTAGTAGCGCATTGCGGGCAGGAACGAAATCTTTTCCGGGAAAATGTTTCCCGCGATCGGCACCATGGCAAGCGCGACGATCAAGATGGCCAGCAGTAGCGGTGACTGAAGGTCGACGGCGTGGATCGCGCCGTAGTGCCCGAACAAATAGAACAGCGAGAAGATGAAAAACACGTTCCACTCCAACGGGACTCCCATCGGGAGGTTGGACAGGATGTTGAGGTGGAAAATCACCATGAAGCCGATCAGGAACCAGCGCCACGGTTGATCGCCGGCAACCAACACCAGAATTGCCGGGACCAGGAGTTCCGCCGTGGTGCCGCCAACATGGGCCATCATTTTCGGCAGCCATGACGGACGCAGGTCGTTAACCGGTTCGAGGTAGAGCAGGTGTTTGACCCTGGTGAACAACTTGGGGCGCAGCAACGCATTGTTGCTAGTCATCACCGACACGACGTAAGGGAAATGATGGTTGAGCTTGGAAGTCGCTGCCCCCCACCACAAGGCGAGCATGATGATCTTGAAGGCAGCGATCTGATCGGTGAAGGGAAAGAAGAACACGATCAGCTTCAGCCAGTAGTGTTCACCGCGGGCCGCCAGGAAGATGGTTTTGTCGCGCAGGCCCAACAGCGCCAGGGCGACGATCGTCGGCGCCACCAGGACGGGGTCGACCAGACCGACATCGCCGGTGGCGGTGACCGGTCCGCCCCGGCCGGGTGACAGCAGCGCCCACACCCCGCCGGCCAACACGACGGCATACAGCGCGACGTCGACAATGGTGCGAGTATCACCACTGGTAAACGGAACCTTGCCCGGCCAGGCAGGCAGTCGAATCGTGTTGGGCCGCAACCAATAAAGAAACCCTCCGATGGGCGGCATGAATCGCCCGGTTAGCGGGCCGGATCCGCAGCCAAGGCCCAAGACCTCGAACAGCAGCGTGAAGATGACGACCTTCTGGTACACGATCGGCTGCGTCCACCACTCGCCGATGTGGCTGAGGCCGCCCAGGCCCGGGGTCCGCGAGATGATCGCGGCCGGGGCGGCGACGTACAGGGCGATCTTGATCAGGTACAGCAGATACACCGCGTATGGCGTTCCGAAGCCATGTTCCACCCAGTGTCGTGTCGCGACTTGCAGCCGTGTCGCCCGGGGCAGCGTGGGCCAGGTTTCGGGGTCGACATCCGGAAGTTCCGGTGACATGAATCCCATGGGTGGCCTCGTTCCTGTCGGATGTGAAACCAATGGCCAATACAATCTATCGGCATCGCGCCGGGATATGCCGATCTTTTGCGCCTAAATTCCCACCAGGTGATTTTGTCCCCGAAAACGGCTGCGGCAAGCGCTATTTCACCCACGCAGTCTGCACGCCCTAGCGGGCCGCCACCCGCGCCTTCCGGCGGATTGCGGGAACCTCGCTCGGCGCGCCTGGTTCGAACCGCCGGCGTAGCTTTTCGATCAGCCGATCGAGCGTTTGCCGGTCCTGTTCTTCGCTGCACAGCATGCGCCGGAAGTTGGCGGCGCCTTCGGAGTCACCGTTGGACTCGGAGATGGCGATCGCCTTGCGGTATTGGTCGATCCGATGCTCACCGAGCCGACGCCTCTGGGCGAGCACGCGCAGAAAGTAGTCGGCTTGCGCCTGATCGGCCGTCGCAGCCGCAGCACTGGCGGAATCGGCGCGAACCACGCTGCGGCCGGCGCGTGCGTGTCGGTCACGAGCGCCGTTGGACTTATGGGCAGCGACCGGGCGCGCAGCACGCTCGTCGGACAAACCGGCGAAGTCCATCTGCTCTCTCAACTGGACGTTTGGTGTGAGGCTGAGTAACCATACTCTGCCGAATACCGCCCGGTCCATACGCCGATACCGGCCCAAACCGGGCTCGCTACCATCTAGCTACCTCAGTGCGGCAAAGCAGCCTCGGGGAAAGCCAAGGGAGCCTCAAGTGAACGAAGCGAGCGCCACGGACAGCGACGACATCGGCAAATTTGACCCTGTCACGACCGAGCGCTTGATGGGTGCGATGCGCCCATTCTTGAAGACGTACTTTCGGTCTGAGGTGCGGGGCCTGGATTCCTTCCCGCCCGGCGGAGCATTGGTCGTCGGCAACCATTCCGGCGGCATGTTCCCGATGGACGTCCCGATCTTCAGCATCGACTTCTACGACAAGTTCGGCTACGACCGGCCGGTCTACACGCTCAGCCACGACATCCTGTTCATGGGCCCGACCGCGCCGCTGTTCCGCCGCGCCGGCTATATCCGGGCCAACCGCGAGAACGCGGCCAAGGCCCTGCGGACCGGCGGCGTGGTGGTCGTTTTCCCGGGCGGCGATTACGACGCGTACCGGCCCACGCGGTCGGAGAACGTCATCGACTTCAACGGCCGCAAGGGATACGTCAGCACGGCGATCGAAGCCGGCGTGCCCATCGTGCCGGCGGTATCCATCGGCGGGCAGGAGACCCAGCTCTACCTGACCCGCGGCACCTGGCTGGCCGAGCGGCTGGGCATAAAGCGCTTGCTGCGCAGCGCGATCATGCCGGTCTCAATCGGCTTTCCGTTCGGGTTGAGCGCCGTGATCCCGCCCAACCTGCCGCTGCCCAGCAAGCTCGTGACGCAGGTGCTGGAACCGATCGACATCGCCGCGCAATTCGGCGAGGACCCGGACGTCGACGAGGTCGACGCGCACGTCCGGTCGATGATGCAGGAGGGCCTCACCAACCTCGCCGCCGGCCGCCGTTTCCCGATTCTGGGCTGAGCCATGGCATCTCGTCTCAATCAGGCCCTCGGCATCATGACCACCCTGAGGCGCGCCGGCATGATCGCGCCGATGCGACCCGACCGCTACCTGAAGATGGCTGCCGCCATGCGCCGCGAAGGCATGGGCATCACCGTGGGTTTCGCCAGTGCGGCCCAGCGCTGCCCGGAACGTCCCGGGCTGGTCGACGAACTGGGCACCCTGACCTGGCGGCAGCTCGACGAACGGATCAACGCATTGGCCGCGGCGCTGCAGAAGTTGCCCAAGGGCCAGGTCATCGGGATCATGTGCCGCAACCACCGGGGCTTCGTGGAAGCGCTGGTGGCCGGCAATCGGATCGGCTCCGACATTCTGCTACTCAACACCTCGTTCGCCGGGCCGGCGCTGGCCGACGTGGTCAACCGCGAAGGCGTCGACACCGTCATTTACGACCAGGAGTTCACCGCGACGGTGGACCGCGCGCTGGCCGACCAACCGGACGCCACCCGCATCCTGGCCTGGACCGAAGGTCAGCACGAGCTGACCGTCGAGAAACTCATCGCCGACCACACTGGGGGATGTCCCCAGCGCACCGGCCGCAAGGGCAGGATAATCCTGCTCACCTCCGGCACCACCGGAACACCCAAGGGCGCCAACCAGTCTGGCGGCAACGCCGGGATAGGCACGCTCAAGGCGATCCTGGACCGCACGCCGTGGCGGGCGGAGGAACCCATAGTGATCGTGGCGCCGATGTTCCACGCGTGGGGCTTTTCGCAGCTGGTGTTCGCCGCGTCGATGGCCTGCACGGTGGTCACCCGACGCAAATTCGACCCGGAGGCCACTCTTGACCTCATCGACCGCCACAAGGCGACCGGCCTCGCGGTGGTCCCGGTGATGTTCGACCGAATCATGGATCTGCCCGACGAGATACGAAACCGATACAGCTGCAAGTCATTACGGTTCGCAGCGGCGTCCGGTTCGCGGATGCGCCCGGATGTGGTCACCGCGTTCATGGACCAGTTCGGCGACGTGATTTACAACAATTACAACGCCACCGAGGCCGGCATGATCGCCACCGCCACGCCGGAAGACTTGCGCGCGGCACCACACACCGCGGGCCGGCCCGCGGGCGGAACCGAAATCCGGATCCTGGACCCGGAATTCAACGAAGTGCCCACCGGCGAGGTGGGCAGCATCTACGTCCGCAACGACACACAGTTCGACGGCTACACCTCAGGCACCACAAAGGATTTCCACTCCGGGTTGATGTCCTCCGGAGACGTCGGCTACCTCGATGAGACCGGACGGCTGTTCGTCGTCGGCCGCGACGACGAGATGATCGTCTCCGGCGGCGAGAACGTCTACCCGATCGAGGTGGAGAAGACGCTGGCAGCACACTCCGACGTGGCGGAGGCCGCGGTGATCGGCGTGGACGACGAGCAATACGGCCAGCGCCTGGCCGCGTTCGTGGTGCTGGCACCCGGTGCTCAACTCGATAAGGAGTCCGCCCCCGACACCCTCAAACAACATGTCCGCGAAAACCTGGCCAACTATAAGGTGCCCCGCGAAATATCGGTCCTCGACGAGCTTCCGCGCGGCAGCACCGGCAAGATCCTGCGCTCCGAACTGCAATCGCGGGTAAAGCGCTGATGCGGCCTGGACGCATAATCAGCAAGCCCAGACCGCTGGCACGCGCCGCAGTCGAATTCATCAACGCCGCCAACGGATTACGCCCGCTCGCCCGTAAGGGCTACAGCACGGTCCTGGTGTTCTGGTCCGGCTGGCCGACGTCGGAGGTGCCGGGCCTGTATTTGTCGGGGTCGCTGCTGGACGCGCTGCGCCGCGGCCGCCGCGGCGACTTCGCCGGGCGGCGCGGAAAGGCGGCGCTGGCCCTGACGGCCGCGTCCTGGGCGATCCTGGGGGTGATCCGCTGGCGCGCCGTCACCACCCCGGGCCCGGTGCTGGAAGCCGGGCTGCGCGAGCAACTGGGGCCCGACTACGCCGAAGCGCTGGCCGACCTGCCGCAGACCGAGCCCAAGCGCCGCGGACGGCGCAACCTGCCGCTGCGCACCACGGTGGCGCGCCGGCGCTATGTCGAGAAGACGAACGTCGTGTCCTACGGGCCGCACGGCCGGGCCAACCTCGCCGACATCTGGCGCCGCCGCGACCTGCCGCGCGACGGCAAGGCGCCGGTGCTGGTGCAGGTCCCCGGCGGCGCGTGGGTGATCGGAATGCGCCGCCCCCAGGCCTACCCTTTGATGAGCCACCTGGCGGCGCGCGGATGGGTGTGCGTGTCGGTCGGCTATCGGGTTTCCCCGATGCACACCTGGCCCGACCACATCGTCGACGTAAAACGAGCGCTGGCCTGGGTCAAGGAGAACATCGCAGACTACGGCGGTGATCCCGACTTCGTCGCCATCACTGGCGGCTCCGCCGGCGGCCACCTTGCCGCGCTGGCGGCGCTGACGCCCAACGACCCGAAGTTTCAGCCGGGTTTCGAAGACGCGGACACATCGGTGGTCGCCGCGGTGCCGGTGTACGGGCGCTACGACTGGTTCTCCACCGAGGGGGACGGTCGCCGCGAGTTCGTCGGGCTGCTCGAAAAGTTCGTGGTGAAGCGGAAATTCGCCACGCACCGCGACATCTACGTCGATGCTTCCCCGATCCGGCGGCTGCGGGCCGACGCGCCGCCCTTCTTCGTCTTGCACGGCCACGACGATTCCCTGATCCCGGTCGGCGAGGCCCAAGAGTTCGTCGACGAACTGCGGGCGGTGTCGAAGTCTCCCGTCGCCTACGCCGAGTTGCCCAACGCCCAGCACGCTTTCGACATCTTCGGTTCCCCACGGGCACATCAATCGGCCGAGGCCGTCGCGCGGTTCTTATCGTGGGTGTACGCGACCAGCTATTTGGATCGCAACTAGCCGCTCAGTCCAGCGAGGTGGCTTTCTCGAGTTCGGTCAGTGCCGGTTCGATGGCATCGGCCATGTCATCGATGTCGTTGGCCACCTCGGGTGTCGTCACGAAGCCGAAGTCCAGGTAGTCCTGGTAGGAGAAGCAGGTGATGTTCAGGGCGACATCCATCACCGGCGGCCCGAGCGGCACCAGCGAGTCCAGTTTGGCGCCCGCCATGTACAGCGGGCACGGCGGGCCGGGGACATTGGACACAACCAGGTTGATGGGGGCCAGGTTTCGCGACAGCCCGGTGGCCGTGTATGCGCGCGCAGCCAGGTGCAGCAGCCCGGGCGGGGTGGTCTCGGTAAGCCCCATGATCTGATGCGCCGACAACGCCTTGGCCATTGTCTTGGCGCTTTGCGTGCTGTCGTGGATGGCCCGCAGCCGCTCGGCGGGGTCCTCGATGTGGGTGGCAAGGGATACGGTCATCGAGCTGATCTTGTTGCCGACGTCGCTCATCGTCTCGTCGGTTCGGGTCGAGACCGGGACCTGCGCAATCAGCGGCTTGGTGGGCAGCTCACCACGCTTCTGCAAGTATTCGCGGGCGGCACCGGCCACCAGTGCGAGTACGACGTCGTTGAGCTTCACGCCGTACGCGTCCTTGACGGCCTTGGCCCGGGCCAGCTCGACGCGGCAGCCGGTGACCCGCCGGTGCGGCGACACGCCCGCATTGAACCGGGTCTTGGGCGCGTCGAAGTAGCGCGACGGCTTGCTGCTGACGCCCAACGCGGCGACCTGCTGGCGCACCGTCTGTTCGATCAGCCGGGCTATGCGGAACGGCGTCATGATGCCCACGTTGAGCAGCGCGCCCACCGCGCGCCGTTCGAGACCCGGAAGCTGAAATCCCACCAGCGATCCGACCGTCTCCTGTTGCGGCGGTCGGGGTTCCGGCGTGACGTCCAACAGGATTTCACCCAGTCCGGCTCCGGAGACCCCGTCGACGATGGCGTGATGCATCTTGGTCAGCGTGGCCATCCGGCCGCCTTCGACGCCCTCGATCACCCATAGTTCCCACAGCGGCCGGGAGCGGTCCAGCTTGTAGGACATCAGCCGGCCCACCAGCTCTTCGAGCTCGCGGCGACCGCCGGGCGCGGGAACACCGATGCGACGGACGTGGAAGTCGACGTCAAGGTCCTCGTCCTCGACGAACCACGGCCGGTCCAGCCCGAGGGGTGCACCGGTGACCCGCCACCGCAACTGCGGCAACTCGGGCAGTCGCTCGATGATCAACTCACGCAGGCGCTGAAAGCTGTAGTCGGGCGCGTCGGTGGGATCGCAGATCGCCAATGCACCCACATGCATATGCCAGCCCGAGGTTTCGGCCGACCAGAACGCCGCATCAACACTCGATAGCCGCTTCATGCGATGACCGTAGCCCTCCCCCACCCGTTGCGCCCAGCAAATTCGCTGGCTAGTTAGGCATCCTCCAAAAGGTCTGGCGTCACCGCCGACTCGGTGTCGGGGATGCCTTCGACCTTCGCCTTACGGTCGGCCATCGACAGCAATCGCCGAATACGGCCCGCCACAGCGTCTTTCGTCATCGGGGGGTCGGCGAGGCGGCCGAGCTCCTCCAGTGAGGCCTGCCGGTGCTCGACGCGCAGTTTGCCGGCCGAAGCCAGATGGTCGGGGACGGTATCGCCGAGTATCTCCAGTGCCCGCTCCACCCGGGCCGCCGCAGCGACCGCGGCCCGTGCCGAGCGGCGCAGGTTGGCGTCGTCGAAATTGGCGAGGCGGTTGGCCGTCGCGCGCACCTCGCGACGCATCCGGCGCTCCTCCCAGATCAGCCGGGTGTCCTGGGCGCCCATCCGCGTCAGCAGCGCGCCTATCGCCTCACCGTCGCGGACCACCACACGATCGGCGCCCCGCACCTCGCGGGCCTTCGCGCTGACCCCGAGCCGGCGGGCGGCACCTACCAAGGCGAGGGCGGCCTCCGGGCCGGGGCAGCTGACCTCCAACGCCGACGAGCGTCCGGGCTCGGTCAGTGACCCGTGCGCCAGGAAGGCTCCCCGCCACGCCGCTTCGGCGTCGGCGGTACTGCCCCCGACCACCTGGGCCGGCAGACCCCGCACCGGACGCCCCCGCATGTCGAGCAGGCCGGTCTGGCGGGCGAGCGCCTCACCGTCGTTGGCCACCCGCAGCACGTACCGCGTGCTCTTGCGAATTCCGCTGGCCGACAACACATGCACGACGGAGTTGTAGCCGTAGAGATCAAAGATGTCCTTGCGCAGCCGCCGCGCGATATTGCCCAGGTCCACCTCGGCCTCGACGACCACCCGCCCGCCCACGATGTGCAACCCCCCCGCGAACCTCAGCAGGGACGTGACTTCTGCCCGACGCGCGCTGACCGCTTTGACCACCAGGCGGCTCAGCTCGTCCTTGACTTCGGTCGTCATCGCCACGCGTCGTCACCCCTCGGTCCGCTGCCAGCCGGTCGGTTCACGCCGGTCTGTGGACTTTCGCCGTCGACCCGAATCTCTGCGGTGGCCGTAGCCGGAGGCACTCCAGGGGCCGTGGGGCCCGCTCGAACCCCGTCCAGGGCCGCCGCGAGCTTGCCCGGGTCATGTAAAGGTGTACCAGGTCTGGCCACGTCGGCGAAGTGGACCTCGGCCTGTAGCACTGTTGCGGTGCGGCGCAGTTGCTCGCGTTCCCGCTCACTCGGCACTCGTTCGGCGTCGATGATGATGTCGTGGACGGTGAACCCGGGGGCATGCTGGGCCAGCACGTGCAGATGGCGCTCCACCGAGAATCCGGCCGTCTCCCCCGGCTCGGCGACCAGGTTGAGCACCAGGGCACGGCGGGCAGTGGTCGTTTGCAGCGCCGCTGCCAGCTCTGGCACCAACACGTGCGGGATCACGCTGGTGAACCAGGAACCGGGTCCCAGCACCACCAAGTCCGCGGCCATGATGGCGTCCACCGCCTGCCGGGTCGCCGGCGGGTCGGCGGGAAGCAGCCGCACCCGCCGCACCTTGCCGGGTGTGGTCGCGATCGCCACCTGGCCGCGGATCACCCGGAACATCCGCGGGTCGGACTCCAGGCCGGCGACGTCGGCCTCGATCTGCAGCGCGATCGGGCACATCGGCAACACCCTGCCTTTCACGCCGAGGATGCGGCCCAGCTCGTCGAGGGCGGCGACCGGATCGGCCAGCACCTCGTTGAGGCCGGCAAGCATCAGGTTGCCGATCGGGTGCCCGGCCAATGCGCCGCTGCCGCCGAATCGGTGCTGCAGGATGGTCGCCCACAGTCGTCCATATGGACTGTCGGATGCCAACGCCGCCAAAGCCATTCGCAAATCGCCAGGCGGGATTACGTCTAGTTCGCTGCGCAGCCGACCGGACGAGCCACCATCATCGGCGACGGTCACCACAGCGGTGACGTAGGGAGTGAGCCGGCGGGCCGCGGACAGCGTCGCGTGCAAGCCGTGTCCGCCCCCCAGGGCAACGATGCCCTCGCTATTCGGTGGGATCATTCGCGACCCAGATCCCGGTGCAGCACCCGCACCGACAGTTGCGCATTGTCCGCCAGCAGCTGCACCAATGCCTCGGCGATCGCGACGCTGCGATGCTTACCGCCGGTGCAGCCAATGGCGACCGTCATGTATCGCTTGCCCTCCCGGCGGTAGCCGTCGACAACCAGAGATAGCAATCGATGGTAGGCGTCGAGAAACTCGGCCGCGCCGGGCTGGCCCAACACATAGTCGCTCACAGCCGGATGTTGGCCCGTGAGTTCACGTAACTCGTCGACCCAGTGCGGGTTGGGCAGAAACCGCACGTCCATGACCATGTCCGCATCCATCGGCAGGCCATACTTGAAGCCGAACGACTCGACGGTGACGCTGGTTGTCGCGGCGCCATCGCTGCCGAAGGCACGTTCGATGCTTTCCCTCAGGCCCCGCACCGACAGTTTCGACGTGTCGATGATCAGGTCGGCGGTGGCGCGAACCGGGGCCAGCATCCTGCGCTCGGCCGCAATGCCCTCGGCCAAGGTCTGCTCGCCCTGCAACGGATGGCTGCGGCGGTTTTGTTCGTAGCGACGGACCAACATGTCGTCGGATGCCTCCATGAACACCACGCGAGGGGTGATGTTGCGGGTGCCCAGTTCGGTGCGCACCGAGTCCAAATCGCCGGTGAATCCCCGGGACCGAACGTCCATCACCACCGCGAGCTGGGTAATCCGGGATCCGGCTGCCAGCCCGAAATCCACCATCCGGGTGATCAACTGGGGCGGCAGGTTGTCGGCAACGTACCAGCCGAGGTCCTCGAGCACTTTGGCAGCGGTACCCCGCCCGGCCCCGGACAGCCCGGTCACCAGAACGACGTCGATACCGGCTGCGGCATCACCCGGGCGGCCCCGCGCCAAGTCACCGTGACTCGTCATCCCGAATCTCCAGGTCGCTGGGGTCGCAGCGCCTCGAGGACGGCCGTGGCGGTGGCCACGCCGATACCCGGAACGGCAGTGATCTGGTCGACGGTGGCCTCCTTGAGGCGGGCTAACGAGCCGAAATGCGTTACCAGCGCCTTGCGGCGATGTTCTCCCAATCCTGGCACCGAATCCAGCGCTGAGGCGGTCATTCGCTTGGATCGCTTGCTGCGATGGTAGGCGATGGCGAACCGATGCGCCTCGTCACGCACCCGCTGCAGCAAATACAGCCCCTCGCTGTTGCGTGGCATGATGAGCGGGTCCGGCTCGGACGGCACCCACACCTCTTCCAGCCGCTTGGCCAGGCCGATCACCGCGACGTCGGCGATCCCCAGCTCGTCGAGCACGGCGCTGGCCGCATTGACCTGCGGCGCGCCGCCGTCGACGACGTACAGGTTGGGCGGGTAGGCAAACCGGCGCGATTTTCCTTCCGGCGTAAGCATATTCGGATCGTTCTGCTCGCTGAGGTGCCGAGCGAACCGGCGGCGGGTCACCTCGGCGATGGAGGCGACGTCGTCGGAGCGTCCCTGCCCGGCGGCTTCCCGGATCCCGAAGTGGCGGTAGTCCGATTTGCGCGGCAGGCCGTCCTCGAACACCACCAACGAGCCCACCACATCGGTGCCCTGCACGTGGCTGATATCGACGCACTCGATCCGCAGCGGCGCGTCGGCCAAGCCCAGGGCGTCCTGAATATTCTGCAGCGCAGCAGATCTGGCATTGAAGTCGCCGGCCCGCCTCAGCTTGTGTTGCTGCAGAGCTTCTTTCGCGTTGCGCTGTACGGTTTCGGCCAGCGCGCGTTTATCCCCGCGGCGCGGCACCCGCAGCGCAACCCGCGATCCGCGCAGACCGGAAAGCCAGCTGGACAACTCGTCGGCGTTGGACGGCAAACACGGCACCAGCACCTCGCGGGGAACCGGGTTGGTGGATTCGTCGGCGGCGCCTTGCAGCTCAGCCTGTTCGCCGTAGAATTGCGTCAGGAACTGCTCTACCAACTGCTCCTGGCCCGAATCACCCGGGTCCCCGGACTTTTCGACGATCCAGCCGCGCTGACCACGAACCCGGCCGCCGCGGACATGGAACACCTGCACCGCCGCTTCGAGTTCGTCGTCGGCGAAGGCCACCACGTCGGCGTCGGTACCGTCGCCGAGCACCACGGCCTGCTTCTCCATGGCCCGCTTCACCGCGGACAGGTCGTCGCGAAGCCGCGCGGCCCGTTCGAAATCGAGTTGCTCGGACGCGGCGTTCATCTGCTGTTCGAGCTCGCGGGCAAACCGGTCGGTCTTGCCGGACAGGAAGTCGCAAAAGTCGATGACGATCTGGCGATGCTGCTCGGCGCTAACCCTGCCGATACATGGTGCGGAGCATTTGTCGATGTAGCCGAGCAGGCACGGACGGTCGATCTGCTTGTGCCGCTTGAATACTCCGGCCGAACAGGTTCGCGCCGGAAACACCCGGGTGAGCAGATCCAGCGTTTCCCGAATTGCCCATGCGTGTGAGTACGGCCCGAAATAGCGCACACCCTTGCGCCGCGGGCCGCGATAGACCATCAGCCGGGGAAACTCCTCGTTGAGCGTGACGGCCAGGACCGGATAGGACTTGTCATCGCGGTAGCGGACGTTGAAGCGCGGATCGAACTCCTTGATCCAGTTGTATTCCAGCTGCAGCGCCTCGACTTCGGTGTTGACCACCGTCCACTCGACCTTGGCCGCGGTGGTCACCATTTGCCGGGTGCGCGGATGCAGACTGGCGACGTCGGCGAAGTATGACGTCAGCCGGCTACGCAGGCTCTTGGCCTTGCCGACGTAGATGACTCGCCCGTGCGGGTCCCGGAATCGGTAGACGCCAGGCTCGACCGGGATGGACCCGGGTGCGGGGCGATACGTCGCGGGATCTGGCACGTATCCAGGCTAGTAGCCGCTAAAAGGGCGGTGGCTCCTCGGGACCGCGTGGCGCCGCGGCCATGATGGGCCCGGCGTCTTGTCGGCTTAGGCGGTTGTGTCTCCGTTCGGTGGCGATGCGGTGGGCGCGGTTTTGGGCGCGCGTGGCGGTGCGCAGCGGCATCATGGCCGTGCGGTCGCCGCAGCGATCGATGCGGCGCGCCGTTGTTGGCGCATCGCCGGTGAGCGCGCACAGGGTTGGAAACAGCAGTGCGCTGCCCGGGGTGGTGACGTAGGTGTGTCCGTCGGGGAGGGTCCAGATCACCGTGCCGTCGGGCAATTGTTGGTCGCACCAGCCCCAGAACGTTTTGAGCAAATGATGAAGCCGGCACAAACATTTCAGGTTCGACGGGTGCGTGGCACCGCCGGCGGCGTGGGGGATGGTGTGGTCGATATCGCAGTGCGTTGCCGGGCGGTCGCACCCCGGCGCCCGGCAGGTCAGATCGCGCGCTCGGACGTACGCGGCCAGCTTGGCTGACGGCGTGTAGTGAGGTTCGGCGCCCGCCGGGGGGATCAGCGGTTGCAGCGTGGCGGATTTGGCCAGCTCGGCGATCAGCTCGGCAGGGATGAGTCCTTCGTGACCGGGCAGCACCCCCGGGGTGGTGCCCGTGCCGTCGACCGTTGACTGTTCGGCGATCACGTGGATCACCACATTGCTGCGGTGCGTCGGTGTTGCCTTGTGGCAGTCGGCGGATCCGCAGCCGCATACCAGCTGCTCGGCCCCGGCGGCCAGCGCGCCCAGCGCATCGGCGCGACGCTGCGCGCGGCTGCGCGGATCTGCGTCACACACCGTGGCCGACAGCTCATCAAGCCTGCGGTCAAGGGCCTGGCCGGCGGTGGCGAACACGCTGGCTTCCACCCACGCCATCCCGGACTGGTCGGCGATGACGTCGACATGGCGATCCTGGGCGGCCTTGGCGGCCCGGCGCACCGCATCGCGATCAACCTTCGCGACCACTTGATCCACGGCGGCGGCCAGCCCGCCTCGCGTAATCGACGGGCGTCGCGACAACAGCGCCGCCAGCTGGGCGTCCACCTTCGCCATCACGTCGGCATCGGTGATCAACTCGGTGCGAAACACGATCGTTTGAAACGCCCGATAGTCGATGTCGCCGGCCTGGAACGCCTTCCCGACTTCCGGTAGCCGGTCGCGCATCACCATCGCGTAGCGCAGGTAGCTCGACCCCATCGACACGCTGCATTGCAGCGCCGCCGCCACCTGCGCGGCCACCGCCTCCCAGGTGTCGGTGGCCCAGTCCGCCCGCTCCCCCGAATCGCGGCAGCGCAGCACGAACAACTCACCGATGGCCACCAGCCGCTGGGCAGCGGCCCGGGCCTCCGTCCGCGCGGCGTAGCGCACCCGATCCAGCAGCGCCGCCGACTCCGGCGTAGGCCGGGAGGCATACCAATATTCGAACATGTGTTCGACAGTAGCACGGCCCGGCGACACGATCTCGCCCAGGCCCGTGGGCTCGTCAGCCGGTGCGCAGGTCCGGGCGATAGTGCGCCAGCAGCGACCGCACGGAGTCCATGGCGTCCACGGCGCGGTCCTTGTCGACGGCTTGGATCGCCATCACCGGGATGTACTCGTCGTCGGGCAAATCGACCCGCGCCCAGCGGTGACCGGCCGGAAACGACACACCGACCACCTCTGGCCACGGAATCAGCTTGTAGCCCAATAGATTCCGCACCGAAATTCCCGGCGGCCCCACCCGCAGTCGCGGCCGCGTGAACAACAGCACGCAGCCGGCGAGGATCAGACCCAGGACGGCCATCGCCACTTGGTCGGAGGTCTGGAAGATCACCCCGCTGGACTTCACCTTGAGTAACAAGCCGACCACGATGTGCACTGCTACGATCAGAAGCGCTGCGGCATAAGCGAATAACGGCGTTCGGTGGGGACGCAGTTCGGCATCCCAGACCTCGCGGTCGGGTCGAGTCACAACCGAGCGCGCAGGTCACGCAAGGTCAGCGCGGCGGCCAGGCCCGCCGCAGCCGCCTGGGCCCCCTTGTCCTCGGCCGATGCCGGAAGCCCGGCCCGATCCAGCGCCTCTTCCTCGTTGTTGGTAGTAAGCACCCCGTTGGCAACCGGCGTGGAGGAGTCCAGCGAGACCCGGGTCAGGCCCTGGGTCACCGCGTCGCAGACATAGTCGAAATGCGGTGTCTCACCACGGATCACGACGCCCAGAGCGACGACCGCGTCATGGTTGCGGGCGAGCTCCTGGGCCACGACCGGAATCTCGATCGCGCCGAGCACGCGGACCACTGTCGGGTTGTCGACGCCCGACTCGGCGGCCACTTTCAGCGCGCCGGAAAGCAGCGCATCGCAGATTTCGCGGTGCCATGTGCTCGCGACGATCGCAAGCACCACGCCGGATGCGTCGAGCGCCGGTATCTCCGGCACACCGGCGCAACCGCTCACAAAGCACCACCGAATTCACCTGGCAAATGGACGGATTCGTGAAAGTCATCCAGCCCGGCCAGGTCGTGGCCCATCTTGTCGCGTTTGGTCATCAGGTAGCGGATGTTCTCCGCGTTGGCCCGCACCGGAAGCGCCACGCGCTCGATGATGTGCAAGCCGTAGCCGTCCAGGCCGACCCGCTTGGCCGGGTTGTTGGTGAGCAGCCGCATCGAGCGGACTCCCAGGTCGACGAGGATCTGCGCGCCGATTCCGTAATCCCTTGCATCGGCTGGCAATCCGAGCTTGAGGTTGGCGTCCACGGTGTCTTCGCCGGCGTCCTGCAGCTGATAGGCCTGCAGTTTGTGCATCAGGCCGATGCCGCGGCCCTCGTGGCCGCGCATGTAGAGCACCACGCCGCGCCCCTCCCGCGCGACCATCGCCATCGCCGCGTCGAGCTGAGGCCCGCAGTCGCAGCGGCGTGAGCCGAAAACGTCACCGGTCAAGCACTCGGAGTGCACGCGCACCAAAACGTCGTCGCCCTCGCCGCTCGGCCCGGCGATATCGCCACGGACCAGCGCCACGTGCTCGACATCCTCGTAGATGCTGGCGTAGCCGATGGCGCGAAACTCGCCGTGGCGGGTCGGAATCCGGGCTTCGGCGATCCGCTCGATGTGCTTCTCGTGTTTGCGCCGCCATTCGATCAGGTCGGCGATGGTGATCAGGGCAAGATCGTGTTCGTCGGCGAAGACCCGCAATTCGTCGGTTTCGGCCATCGCGCCTTCGTCTTTCTGGCTGACGATCTCGCAGATGGCGCCCGCGGGTTGCAAACCCGCCATCCGGGCCAGATCGACGGCGGCCTCGGTGTGGCCGGGACGCCGCAACACACCGCCGTCCTTGGCGCGCAACGGAACCACGTGACCGGGGCGGCTGAAATCTTCGGCGACGCTGGTGGGATCGGCCAGTAGCCGCATGGTGGTGGCCCGATCGGAAGCCGAAATTCCAGTGCCCACACCCTTTCTTGCGTCAACGGTGACCGTGTAGGCGGTGCCGTGCTTGTCCTGGTTCACCGCATACATCGGCAGCAGGCCCAGCCGGTCGCAGATCGCGCCATCCAGCGGCACGCACAGGTATCCCGAGGTGTAGCGGACCATGAAGGCCACCATCTCCGGTGTCGCCTTTTCGGCGGCGAAGATCAAGTCACCTTCGTTCTCGCGCTCCTCATCGTCGATGACGATGACCGCCTTACCGGCCGCAATGTCGGCAACCGCCCTCTCGACGGAGTCCAACCTCGTCATCTTGGCTACCTTGCTGTCGTAAGGGCCCGCATGAGGAGCCCGGCGTTGCATTCAGTATGAACCACCACGGCGCCACACTTATTGCCACGGCTTATTCAGCGGGACGGTTCAGCAGCGGTGCCGATCTGGGCGTTCGGCCCGGCCCTCCGGCCGGGCGCTCCGTCGGGTGATTCCAAGCGCACCCGTGCGTGACGTCGCCGTCAATAACCGCCTGCCTGCAGAACCTGCGGCCGCTTGCGCTGACCAGGCAAAACGTGGTCACGAGCGGGCGGTATGCGCTCGCGCAACATAAGCCGCAGATAAGTCGCAGTTAAGTGCCGGATTTGAGATCAAGCCGAGACAATGGGGGCCGTTTCGGGCCCATTCCGGGGGGGAACTGCCAAGGCATGAATACCAACACGCAAACCAAACCGTGGCTTCGCCTGTGTACCGGCGCGCTGGCAGCTGGTGGCGTGGCCTTGTCCACCCTCGGAGTGACCTCGGGCGTTGCCCAGGCGGCGCCTCCTCCTGCGCCCGTATATCACCATCACTGGTGCCCGGGCGATCAGTGGGACAACGGCTGGGGCCCTTACCAGAACTGGAATAACTGCCGTGACTGGGACGACAACTACGGCGGCCCAGCCGGTTATGGTGCTCCTCCGCCGTGGGCGCGGCCAATGCCGCCCCCGCCGCCGTGGGCGCCTTGGGCGCAGGTCGTGTGGAACCCCGGTGTGAATGATTGGGGATACTGGAATGGCCCCGTCTGGGTTTCGCTCTGATCAGGCACGTAGCCGGATAGACAGCTGATCTGAAAGCTTTTGACCGCAGCCGCACGCAACCGCTGCGGTCAAAGGCCTGCTCAAGTCCGGGCCATCAACCGCTCGACGTATTTGGCGATCACGTCAACTTCGAGGTTCACCTGCGTTCCGACCGGAGCGCGACCCAGGGTGGTCAGCTCCCGGGTCGTCGGGATCAGCGAGACCTCGAACCAGTCCCGCGGTTCGGCGCCAAGCCCGGACACCGTCAAAGAAATGCCGTCGACGGTGATCGACCCCTTCTCGACGACATAGCGAGCCAGCGCTTCCGGGACCTCGATGCGTACCACCTCCCAGTGCTCTGAGGGTGAGCGGGAGACCACCTGGCCGGTGCCGTCTACGTGGCCCTGGACGATGTGACCGCCAAGCCGGCTGTTCAGGGCCGCGGCGCGCTCCAGGTTTACCCGGCTGCCGGCCTGCAGTGCGCCCAGATTGGACCGGTCCAGGGTCTCAGCCATCACGTCGGCGGTGAATTGGCCCTCGCCCAGCAACTCGACGACCGTCAGGCACACACCGTTGACGGCAATGGAATCGCCGTGGCCGGCATCGGCCGTGACGACAGGTCCGCGAATGGTCAGACGTGCGGCATCGGCGAGGACGTCGCGGCCGGTCACCTCTCCGAGTTCCTCGACAATTCCGGTGAACATTCCACCAGGCTAATTGGCCACGGGCCCTATCGTTCTCGAACCCGGTCTGCGGCACCCTCTACGATGCACAGTATGCAGACCCGCCACCGTCTATTGGCCGTCCTCGCGTCCCTAAGCCTCGCCACCGCCCTGATCGCCGGCTGTTCGTCGGGCTCGAAACCGAGCGGCGCACCGCTGCCCGATGCCTCGACACTGGTCAAGCAATCTTCCGGCACCACCAAAAACGTCAAGAGCGTGCACCTGGTGCTGTCGGTCCAGGGCAAGGTCCAGGGGCTGCCCATCAAAGTGCTCAACGGTGACCTCACCACCACCCCCAGCACCGCTGCGTCCGGCAATGTCCAGCTGACATTGGCGGGCTCTGACATCGACGCCAACTTCGTGGTGTACGACTCGGTGCTGTATGCCACGCTCACCCCGAACAAGTGGAGCGATTTCGGTAAGGCCTCCGACATCTACGACGTCTCCGCGATCCTGAGTCCGGACAATGGCCTGGCCAACGTGCTGGCGAACTTCAGCGACGCCAAGGCCGAGGGCCGCGAAACAATCAACGGCCAGAACACGATTCGCATCAGCGGCAATGTGTCAGCCGATGCCGTGAACAAGATTGCGCCGCCGTTCAATGCGACCCAGGCGTTGCCGAGCACCGTCTGGATTCAGGAGACCGGCGACCACCAGCTGGTCCAGGTCAACCTGCAGAAGAGTCCGGGCAATTCCGTCCAGATGACCCTGTCCAACTGGAACCAGCCGGTCCAGGTCACGAAGCCTCCGGTGAGCTGATAAGCATGCGAGCAGGACGCGGAGTCGCGATCGGTGCTGGCAGCCTGGCAGTACTGCTGGGCGCCCTGGACACCTATGTCGTCGTCACGATCATGCGCGACATCATGCGGGACGTTCATATCCCGCTTAACCAACTGCAGCGCATCACCTGGATCGTCACGCTGTACCTGCTGGGCTACATCGCCGCCATGCCGCTGCTGGGCCGGGCATCCGACCGGTTCGGTCGCAAACTGCTACTGCAGGCCAGCCTGGCCCTGTTCATGATCGGCTCGATAGTCACGGCGCTGGCCGGGGATTTCGGTGATTTCCACCTGCTGCTCACCGGCCGCACCATCCAGGGCATAGCGAGCGGTGCGTTGTTGCCGGTCACTCTCGCGCTGGGTGCCGACCTGTGGGCGCAACGCAATCGCGCCGGTGTGCTGGGCGGTATCGGCGCCGCGCAGGAACTCGGCAGCGTGCTGGGCCCGTTGTACGGGATCTTCATCGTGTGGCTGTTCCAGGACTGGCGCTACGTGTTCTGGATCAACGTCCCGCTGACCTTGATCGCGATGGCGATGATCCAGTTCAGCCTGCCGTCGCACGACCGCACCGAGGAGCCGGAGAAGGTCGACCTGGTGGGTGGTTTGCTGCTGGCCCTTGCGCTGGGTCTCGCGGTTATCGGGTTGTACAACCCGCAACCCGACGGCAAGCAGCTGCTGCCGAGCTACGGGCAGCCCTTGGTGATCGGGGCGATCGCTGTCGGGGTGGTGTTCGTGATCTGGGAGCGCTTCTCGCGTACCCGGCTGATCGATCCGGCGGGGGTGCACTTCCGGCCGTTCCTGGCCGCGCTGGGCGCGTCGGTGACGGCGGGTGCGGCGCTGATGGTGACCCTGGTCGACGTGGAGCTTTTCGGCCAGGGCGTGCTGCAAATGGATCAGAACCAAGCGGCCGGGTTGCTGCTGTGGTTCCTCATCGCGCTGCCGATCGGGGCGGTGCTGGGCGGCTGGATCGCCACCCGGGTCGGCGATCGTGCGATGACCTTCGTCGGCCTAATGATCGCGGCATACGGGTATTGGCTGATTCACTACTGGCGGGAAGATCTGCTGGACCAGCGCCACAACATCTTCGGCGTGTTCACAGTGCCTGCAATGCACGCCGACCTGCTGGTCGCCGGTCTTGGACTTGGCCTGGTGATCGGGCCACTGTCGTCGGCCGCGCTGCGTGTTGTCCCGGCCGCGCAACATGGGATCGCCTCGGCGGCGGTGGTGGTGGCCCGGATGACGGGCATGCTGATCGGGATGGCCGCGCTGAGCGCCTTCGGCTTCTACTCGTTCAACCAGAAACTGGCCCACCTGTCGGCCTCGATCCCTCCCAACGCCACCCTGATGGAACGAGTGGCCGCCCAGGCAACCCTGTTCCTGAAAGCATTCGCCGAGATGTTCGGCGACATCTTCGAGATCACCGTTGGCATTTGCGTGGCGGGAGCGCTGCTGGGCCTGCTGATTGGTGGCCGCAAAGAACACGCCGCGGAACCGGAAGTCCCCGAGGAGGAGGAGGCTGTCGCGCTAGGTGAGCGCTAGGTGAGCGCTAGCCGCCGTGCGGCACCAGGCTGATCACCAGATCCGGGCCGGCCCGGTCGACGCCATCGAACTGCCAGCGCAACGCCTTCGAAATGCTGGACACCCCCACGTCGTCCACGGCGGTGATGGGGCCACCCACCAGGATGGGCGCGACGTAGGCCAGGATGCGGTTGATCGCTCCGGCCCGCAGGAATGCACCTGCGAGCGTGGGGCCACCCTCCAGCAGCACATCGGTGCGGTCTGACAGCGCCTTGAGCACTTCGGCGGGATCATGGGTACGGATCACCATCGTGCGCGAATCGTCGTTGAGAACCTTTGCCTCGGACGGTATTTCGCGCATCCCCACCACCACGCGCAGCGGTTGTTTCTCCGCCAGCGAGCCGTCGGGCAGCCGGGCGGTCAATGCCGGATCGTCGGCCAGCACGGTGCCGGTGCCGACCACGATCGCGTCAGCCATGGCGCGGCGCCGATGCAGATCCGAGCGTGAGGCCTCACTCGAGATCCACTGACTCGAACCGTCGGAGGCGGCGCTGCGCCCGTCGACGCTGCTGGCGTACTTCCACGTCAGGTGCGGCAGCCCGGTGCGTTGCTTGTAGAGCCACTCCCGCAGCGGCCCGCCCGCCACCTGATCGGCCAACACTCCGGACCGCACTTGCACGCCCTCTGCCGAGAGCCGGCCCACCCCGCCCCCCGCGATCCCGTTCGGATCCGTGACGGCGTAGACCACCGTCGCCACTCTGGCGTCGATCAAAGCGTTCACGCACGGCGGAGTCTTGCCGTAGTGGTTGCACGGCTCCAGCGTGACCACCGCGATGCCACCGGCCGCCAAACCGCCGGCCCGGCGCAGGGCCACCACCTCGGCGTGGTCGCCGCCGGCCGGCGCGGTGCCGCCAACGCCGACGACCCGTCCCTCGGGATCCAGAATGACCGCCCCAACCGGCGGATTCGGATAGGTGGTGCCTTTGACCTGGTAGGACTGCTCGATGGCGAGGCGCATGGCCGCCTCGATGCTGGCGGCCTGTTCGACGCTCATAAGCCCAGGTGCAGTGACGCGGCGCCGGCCTGTCGCCGCAAAGCCTCCACCGCGGCCTCGGGGTCCTCGGCCCGGTACACCGCGGCACCGGCGACAAAACAGTCGACGCCGGCCTCGGCGGCCTGCTCGATGGTGTCCTCGTTGATGCCGCCGTCGATTTCGACCAGGATCGTCAGCTCCCCGGCATCGACCATCTTGCGCACGGTTCGCACTTTGCCGAGCACCTCGGGGATGAAGTCCTGACCGCCGAAGCCGGGCTCCACCGACATCACGAGGAAAGTATCGAAGTGCCGCAGGATCTCCAGGTAGGGCTCCAGCGGAGTCTTTGGCTTGATGCTGAGCCCGGCCTTGGCGCCGGCGGCGCGGATGTCACGAGCCACCCCGACCGGATTGTCGGTGGCCTCGGCGTGGAAGGTGACGTTATAGGCGCCCGCTTCGGCGTACGGAGGCGCCCACCGGTCGGGGTTGTCGATCATCAAATGACAATCCATCGGGATGTCCGTATGGGTCAGCAGGCTCTCGACCACCGGCAGCCCGATCGTCAGGTTCGGCACGAAGTGGCCGTCCATCACGTCGACGTGCAACCAGTCGGCGCCGTTTACCGCGGCCGCTTCGTCGGCGAGCCGGGCGAAATCGGCGGCCAGGATGGACGGTGCTATCAGGGGTCCCGCCGTGCTGCGAGGCATGAGCGCCAGACTACTGAGCCGTGGCCCGAAGCTCACGCCAGGCGGCGCAGCGCGGCGGCGAACATGGCGTCGGTGCCGTGCCGGTGCGGCCAAAGCTGTGCGTAGGGCTCCTCCCCCAGACCGTGATCGACGGGTTCGAGCAGTGGCCGGGCATCCAGCGCGCACACCGGATGACGGCGCAGCGCGTCGGCTACCACGCCGACGGTTTCGGCCAGGTGCGGTGAACACGTCGCGTACAGCACCACGCCGCCGGGCCGGGTCAACGCGATCGCGGCGGCCAGCAGCTCGCGTTGCAGCTTGGCCAGCACGGGCACGTCGGTCGGCTGCCGCCGCCAACGGGCCTCCGGCCGCCGGCGCAGAGCGCCCAGCCCGGTACAGGGCACGTCGACAAGCACCCGGTCGAAATCCGGCTCGAGCTCGGTATGCCGCCCGTCGACCCGCACCACGTCAACTGGAAGCCCGCGGGTGTTTTGAGCTACCAGGTCGGCGCGGCGCGGTGACGGCTCTACCGCTGTGACCCGCGCGCCGGACTCGGCCCCCAGTCCGGCCAGCAGCGCGGTCTTGCCGCCCGGCCCGGCGCACAGGTCCAGCCACCGCCCCGCGTCGTCGTCGACCGGCGCCAGTGTCAGCGCGCGAGCGACCAACTGGCTGCCCTCGTCCTGGACCAGCGCGTCGCCGTTGCGCACCGGCGCCAGCCGCCCGGGGTCGCCGCCGGGCAGGTACACCGCATAGGGCGAATAGCGACCGACGCTGCCGTCCACCGCGTCGGCCAGCTCGGCGGCGGTGAGCACCCCCGGGCGGGCCGCCAGATGCACGTGCGGCCGTTCGTCGTCGCTGACCAGCAGCGCGTCGAGTTCTGTCGCCGCCGCGCCCAGCGCGTCGGCGAAGGCCTGGGCTATCCACCGTGGGTGTGCGCGCACGAACGCCGCATGTCCGATCGGATCTTGTGACGCATTCGGGGCCAGCTCGTCCACCCAGGACCTCTCGTCTCGAGCCGAGATGGTTCGCAGCACACCGTTGACGAAACCCGCTCGCGCCGAGTCGAATTCGATTCCCGCCTGTTCGACTGTGGTGGACACCGCGGCGTGGGCGTCGACCCGGGTGCGCAGCAATTGGTAAGTGCCGAGCCGCAGCAGGTCGAGCAGCACCGGATTGATGGCTTCCGGCGATCTTCCGGCCGCCGCACCGATGATCGCGTCGAGCAGGCCCCGGCTGCGGCACGTCCCGTAGGTCAGCTCGGTGGCGAAAGCGGCGTCGCGGCCGCTGATGTCGCGCTCGCGCAGTAGCGCGGGCAGCGCGAGGTTCGCGTAGGCGTCGCGCTCGCTGACGGCGCGCAGCACCTCGAACGCGGCAGCACGCGCCGGGTCGAGCGGCCGGCGCCTTCTTGGCTGGGAAGGCCGCCGCCCTCGGTTCTGTGGCCGCTTGTCGGAGCTCATGAGGCGCGCTCGGCGGGGTCGAGCCGGGCTCCCCGCGCCCAGTCGGCAGCGTTCATGAGTTTCTTGCCGGGCGGCTGAATTTGACCCAGCCGCACCGGGTAAGAGCCGGTGCCTATCCATACGTTTTTGCGGTCGACGTGAATACCGCCGGGCGGCAAGGGTTCTGGGGCCTCGTCGAGGTGCACCGGTCCGAGTTTGACGCGCAGGTCACCGATGAGCGTCCAAGCGCCCGGGTTGGGTGTGACGGCGCGGATACGACGTTCGACGACCGGTGCCGGCAAGTCCCAGCGCACCCGGGCCTCCTCGACGGTGACCTTCGGCGCGACGCTGACCCCATCGGCCGGCTGTGGTCGCGGCGTCAGTGTCCCGTCGGCGATGCCGTCCAGCGTGGTCGACAGCAGGGCCGCCCCTGAAAGGGCAAGTCGCCCAAGCAGATCGCCCGCGGTATCGGTCGGCTGGATCGTCTCGGTGACGACGCCGTACACCGGTCCGGAGTCCAGGCTCGGCTCGATCTGGAACGTCGTCGCTCCGGTGATGGCGTCCCCGGCCGCAATCGCGGCCTGCACCGGTGCCGCGCCGCGCCAGGCGGGCAGCAGCGAGAAATGCAGATTGATCCAGCCGCGCGGGGGCACCGCGAGCAGGGCGTCGCGCAGCAGCGCGCCGTAGGCCACCACCGCACAACACTCGGGTCCCAACTCCGCCAGTTCTGCGACGAACTCCGGCGAGTTCGGCCGTGCCGGCCGCAGCAACGGAATGCCTCGGTCCAGCGCCTCGCGGCCCACCGGTGAAGGCCGCGGTTTGCCCCGCCGGCCAGCTGCGGCGTCGGGTCGGGTCAGCACGGCGACCACCTCATGACGGGGTGAGTCGATGAGGCGACGCAGCGCGGGCAGCGCGGGTTCGGGGGTGCCGGCGAAGACGAGACGCACTGGGACAGTCTAAGAAGCAGTCGATCCAAACCCTCGTCAAGTGGCGCCCATACGATTGCTTATGCATACTATTTCTAATGGGCAGTTTCAGCACGGGCTGGGCGGCCCCCTACATCAGAAGGAGATTTGATGACGCTCGACACCGCCATCGGAGACGACCAAACGCTGGCCGCCACGCACCGCACCATGTGGGCGCTGGGCGACTATGCATTGATGGCCGAGGAAGTGATGGCCCCACTTGGCCCAATCCTGGTGGCCGCCATGGGCATTGGACCCGGCGTCCGAGTCCTGGATGTCGCCGCCGGCTCGGGCAATATCTCGCTTCCCGCCGCCCAGGCGGGCGCCACCGTCGTGTCCGCCGACCTCACACCCGAGTTGCTGCGGCGGTCCCAGGCGCGGGCGGCGGCCCAGGGTTTGACACTCGACTACCGGGAAGCCAATGCGCACGCGCTGCCGTTCGGCGATGGCGAATTC
>DASZLQ010000052.1:0-2663 GCA_035552295.1 Mycobacterium sp.
TCAGGGCGTGGAATCCCACCGCGGCGACCAGGCCGAATTCCATCAGGCCCACGATCGGGGTCTTGTAGGTCTGGATCACCTCGTTGTAGGTCTGCGGGCTCACCCGGACCAGGGCGGTATCCAAAACGTGGACGAACAAAATGAAGAAGATCGTCGCGCCGGTGATGCGATGCAGCACCCACGACCACATACCGGGATCCCCCCGATAGAGGGTGCGTGGTGGCCGCCGCTTGCGCGAGGGTGCTGATGCCGATATGGCCGGATCCGCGGTTGTCGTCTGTGTACTCACTGAGTTCTCACCGCCTTCGTGAACGAGCCGGGCACCCGAGCTTAGCCCGGCAACGATGTGGGGTGGTAGGAGAACAGTCCGGCCAAAAACTCGTGTCGTGTCGGAGTTAGGGTGGCTGTTGAGCCAGCCCATTAAGTCAGCCGATCGGTGAGCGGGGGTTGCGATATGCCTGATATCGACTGGAATATGCTGCGGGACAACGCGATCCAGGCGGCAGCCGGAGCTTATGCGCCGTACTCACGATTCCCGGTGGGCGCGGCCGCACTTGTCGACGACGGCCGTGTGGTCGCCGGCTGCAATGTGGAGAACGTCTCATATGGTCTTGGTCTCTGTGCCGAGTGCGGTGTGGTGTGCGCCTTACATTCGACCGGTGGGGGGCGGCTGATTGCGCTGGCATGCGTGGACGGGCAAGGATCCGCGCTGATGCCGTGCGGGCGATGCCGTCAAGTGCTGCTGGAGCACGGCGGTCCCGCGTTGTTGATCGACCATCCGGCCGGGCCCCGGCGGCTTGACGAGCTGCTGCCGGAGGCGTTCGGCGCCGACCTCCCACGGGAACGTTCTTGAGCGACTTCGCATTCGACGCGCCGACGGTGATCAGGACCAAGCGCGACGGCGGCAGGTTGTCCGATGCCGCCATCGCGTGGGTCATCGACGCCTACACGCACGGCCGGGTCGCCGACGAACAGATGGCGGCGCTGTTGATGGCCATCGTTTTGCGCGGCATGGACCGCGGCGAGATCGCCAGGTGGACGGAGGCCATGCTGGCGTCCGGTGAGCGATTGGACTTCAGCGATCTGCGCCGCAACGGACGGCCACTGCCCACCGTGGACAAGCACTCCACGGGCGGGGTCGGAGACAAAATCACCTTGCCGTTGGTGCCCGTCGTCGCCGCCTGCGGTGGGGCGGTGCCACAGGCATCGGGCCGCGGGCTCGGGCATACCGGCGGCACCCTGGACAAACTGGAATCCATCGCCGGATTCACCGCCCAGCTGTCTAACCAGCGGGTCCGCGAACAGCTTGTCGATGTCGGCGCGGCGATCTTCGCCGCGGGCGAGCTGGCGCCCGCGGACGCCAAGCTGTATGCGCTGCGTGATGTCACGGGCACCGTCGAGTCCCTGCCACTGATCGCGAGCTCGGTGATGAGCAAGAAGTTGGCGGAGGGCGCAGCGGCGCTGGTGCTCGACGTGAAGGTCGGTTCCGGGGCGTTGATGACGTCGGAGGGGCAGTGCCGCGAGCTGGCGCACCTCATGGTCGAGTTGGGCGCCGCGCACGGTGTGCCCACTCATGCGCTGCTGACGGACATGAACCTGCCGTTGGGCGCGACCGTCGGCAATGCGCTCGAGGTTGGCGAGTCGCTGGAAGTGCTGGCCGGCGCCGGGCCGCCCGACGTGGTGGAGCTGACGTTGCGGCTGGCCCGCGAGATGCTCGAACTTGCCGGGATCGACGGCGCCGATCCCGCGCAGACGCTGCGCGACGGCACCGCGATGGACCGATTTCGCCAGCTCGTCGCGGCCCAGGGCGGTGACTTGTCGATACCGTTGCCGATCGGTGCGCAGTCCGAGACCGTGACCGCGAGCCGGGGCGGCACAATGGGCGATATCGACGCGATGGCAGTGGGGCTGACGGCTTGGCGGCTCGGTGCGGGCAGATCCCGCCCGGGTGAACGGGTGCAGTTCGGTGCCGGCGTCAAAATCCACCGCCGTCCCGGCGAACCGGTCGCGGCCGGTGAGCCGTTGTTCACCCTCTACACCGACACTCCGGAACGCTTCGGCGCCGCGATGGCCGAGTTGGACGGCGGCTGGAGCGTCGGCGACACAGCACCGGTGCCCTCGCCGGTTTCAAGGCCGCTGATCATCGATCGGATCACCAAGTGACGACACCTTTGGATCTGCAGCAGATCAGAAAAGCGCCGAAGGCCCTGCTGCACGATCACCTCGACGGTGGGCTGCGCCCGTCGACCGTGCTGGACATCGCCGGCCAGACGGGCTACGACGAGCTGCCCGCCACCGATGCCGACGAGCTGGCCACCTGGTTTCGCACCCGGTCGCACAGCGGCTCGCTGGAGCGCTACCTGGAGCCGTTTTCGCACACCGTGGCGGTGA
Organism: Mycobacterium sp.; assembly: GCA_035552295.1. Taxonomy (GTDB): domain Bacteria; phylum Actinomycetota; class Actinomycetes; order Mycobacteriales; family Mycobacteriaceae; genus Mycobacterium. Next base: position 2,392 of record DASZLQ010000052.1, read on the forward strand.
TGCAGACCTCCGAATCGCTGCATCGGGTGGCTTACGAGTCTGTGGAAGACCTGGCCGCCGATTCGGTCGTCTATGCCGAGGTGCGGTTCGCTCCGGAGCTGCACATCGACCGCGGCCTGTCTTTCGACGAGATCGTCGATGCCGTGCTGGCGGGTTTCGCCGATGGGGAAAAGGCCTGTGCCGCCGCGGGCCGCGCCATCAAGGTGCGCCTTTTGGTCACCGCGATGCGGCACGCCGCGGTGTCCCGGGAGATCGCCGAGCTGGCGATCCGG
>DASZLQ010000053.1:0-9538 GCA_035552295.1 Mycobacterium sp.
TGCCCAAGAACCGGAGCTGGACCTACGACGGCCAGCTGAAAATGGCTCGCGACGAGGGCCGTTGGGAGGTTCGGTGGGCTGCCAACGGGCTGCACCCCAAGCTGGGCGAGCATCAGACGTTCGCCTTGCGCGCCGATGCGCCGCGGCGCGCGTCGGTGAACGAACTCGGTGGCAGCGATGTGCTGGCGCCGGGCTACCTGTATCACTACACGCTGGACGCCACCCAGGCCGGGCCCGGTCTGATCGGTACGGCGCACGCGGTGGTCGATGTACTGCGGCCCCTGAACAACTCGCTGACCGACCCGCAGTTGCTGGCTGAGCAAGCCAGCTCGGTGACCCGGCCGCTCGACTTGGTGACGCTGCAACCCGCCGACAACGACAAGATCTTCCCGCTGATCGGCAGGCTGCCCGGCATCGTGGTCACGCCCCTGGCCGACATACTGCCGACCGACCCGCATTTCGCGCCGGCCGTCATCAGCCAGGTGAAGAAGGCCGTCATCGACCAACTCAACGGCCAGGCGGGCTGGCGGGTGGTCAGCGTCAACCAGAACGGTGTCGACGTCGCGGTGCTCCACGAGGTCGAAGGCTCGCCGGCGCCGTCGGTCTCGATCACCCTGGACCGGGCGGTGCAGAACGCCGCTCAGCACGCGGTCGACACCCGGGGCGGCAAAGCGATGATGGTCGTGATCAAGCCGTCGACCGGGGAGATTCTCGCGATCGCGCAGAATGGCGGCGCCGACGCTGACGGCTTGATCGCCACCAATGGCCTGTTCCCGCCGGGGTCGACCTTCAAGATGATCACGGCCGGCGCGGCCATCGACCGCGACATGGCCACTCCCAACACGATGCTGGGCTGCCCGGGCCGTATCGACATCGGGCACCGCACCATCCCCAATTACGGCGGCTTCGATCTCGGTGTGGTGCCGATGTCACGCGCGTTCGCCAGTTCCTGCAACACCACGTTCGCCGAGTTGGGCAGCAGGATGCCGCCCCGTGGTCTGACGCAGGCGGCCACCCGCTACGGGATCGGGCTCGACTATCAGGTGGACGGCATCACCACGGTTACCGGGTCGGTGCCGCCGACGGTGGACCTGGCCGAGCGCACCGAAGACGGGTTTGGCCAGGGCAAGGTGCTGGCCAGTCCGTTCGGCATGGCCCTGGTCGCAGCCACGGTCGCTGCCGGTAAAACGCCCGTGCCGCAGCTGATTGCCGGGCGGCCGACGGCGGTCGAGGGCGACAACACCCCGATCAGCCCGAAGATGATCGACGCGCTCCGGCCCATGATGCGGCTGGTGGTGACCAACGGGACCGCCAAGGAGATCGCCGGCTGCTGCGGCGAGGTGTACGCGAAGACCGGTGAAGCCGAGTTTCCGGGCGGATCGCATTCCTGGTTCGCCGGCTACCGCGGTGATCTGGCGTTCGCGGCGTTGATCATCGGGGGTGGCAGCTCGGAATACGCGGTCCGGATGACCAAAGTGATGTTCGAATCGCTGCCGCGAGACTTCCTGGCCTGAGCCTCTCGCGATTAGCTGCGCTTGCTGCAGCGGTAAGTTGCGTGGGTAGGCGAGATATCGCCGGTGGCAAGCGTCAGGAAAGGCCATGACTGAGACCGGTGGGGACATGGTGGCGTTGCGGGTGTCGGACGCCGACCGTAACGGCACCATGCGGCGGCTGCACAACGCCGTCGCGCTCGGGCTGATCGACATCGGCGAGTTCGAGCAGCGCTCATCGCTGGTGTCCTACGCGCGTACCCGACATGAGTTGGACGAGCTGGTCGGCGACCTGCCCGGGCCGGGCGCCATCGTCACCTCCGCGGCTGACCGCGTGCAACTGCGCGGCTGGGCCGGCTCGTTGAAGCGCCACGGCGAATGGACCGTGCCCACCCGCCTGGCGCTGGTGCGGCGACTGGGATCGATCGAACTCGACCTCACCAGGGCCCGGTTTGCCGGACCGGTGGTGGTCATCGAACTCGACATGAAGTTCGGCTCCCTGGACCTGCGGCTGCCCGAAGGCGCCAGCGCCTCGATCGACGATGTCGAGGTCTATGTGGGTAGCGCCAGTGACCGCCGCAGGGACGCCCCGGCCGAAGGGACGCCGCATGTCGTGCTGACCGGTCGGGTGACGTGCGGTTCGGTGATCATCCGGGGACCGCGCCGTTCGCTGCTGCGCCGCCGCTCGATCTGATTCTCGAGGGTGCATTGACGGGGTCGACCGTGCATTGACGGTGGGAAAACTGCCGAATTGCCGCCCTGCGTTCACGCTCGACTCCACTGATGCACGCTCGACGCCCCATCGCCACTCCGAAACCCGTGGCTAAGCTAGCTACATGCCTGGCCGCACCGCGCTTTCTCCCGGAGTGTTGTCCCCGACGCTGCCGGTGCCCAATCGCATCCCGCGCCCGGAATACGTCGGCAAGGCGTCCGCCAAGGAGGGGACCGAGCCGTGGGTGCAGACACCGGAGGTGATCGAGAAGATGCGCGTCGCCGGCCGAATCGCGGCCGGCGCGCTTGCTGAGGCGGGCAAGGCCGTTGCGCCGGGGGTGACGACCGACGAGCTGGACCGAATCGCGCACGACTACATGGTCGACAACGGCGCCTACCCATCGACTCTGGGCTACAAAGGATTCCCGAAGTCGTGCTGCACGTCGCTCAACGAGGTCATCTGCCACGGAATCCCTGACTCGACGGTGATCGCCGACGGTGACATCGTCAACATCGATGTCACCGCCTACATCGACGGCGTCCACGGCGACACCAACGCGACTTTTCTGGCCGACGACGTCTCCGAGGAACACCGGCTACTCGTCGAGCGGACCAAAGAGGCGACGATGCGTGCGATCAACGCCGTCAAACCGGGCCGCGCGCTGTCGGTCATCGGCCGCGTCATCGAGGCATACGCAAACCGGTTCGGGTACAACGTGGTTCGCGACTTCACCGGCCACGGCATCGGTACCACGTTTCACAACGGATTGGTCGTGCTGCACTACGACCAGCCTTCCGTCACAACTGTCATCCAGCCGGGAATGACGTTCACCATCGAACCGATGATCAATCTCGGCGGCCTGGACTACGAGATCTGGGACGACGGCTGGACGGTGGTCACCAGGGACCGCAAGTGGACCGCGCAGTTCGAGCACACCCTGCTGGTCACCGACACCGGCGTCGAGATCCTCACCGTTGTCTGACGTGCGTTCGTCGGGGTGAGCGGAGCTCTGCTGGTCGCGGGCACCAGCTCCGACGCCGGGAAATCCGTAGTGGTTGCGGGTCTGTGCAGATTGCTGGCGCGCAGCGGGGTCCGGGTCGCGCCGTTCAAGGCGCAGAACATGTCCAACAACTCGGTGGTCACCATCGAAGGCGGCGAGATCGGCCGGGCGCAGGCGATCCAGGCACGGGCGGCGGGGCTTGCGCCCAGCGTGCGCTTCAACCCGATCCTGCTCAAACCGGGCAGTGACCGCACCTCGCAGCTGGTTGTCCGGGGGCAGGTCGCCGACTCGGTCAGTGCGGCCGGCTATGTGCGGCATCGCGACAGGCTCAGCGGAATCGTCATCGACGAGTTGTCATGCTTGCGCAACGAATTCGATGCGGTGATCTGTGAGGGAGCTGGTTCGCCGGCCGAAATAAACTTGCGTGCAACAGATTTGGCCAATATGGGCTTGGCGCGGGCCGCCGACCTGCCGGTGATCCTGGTCGGTGACATCGATCGCGGCGGGTTGCTGGCTCATCTGTTCGGGACCGTCGCGGTGCTCGCGCCCGACGACCAAGCGCTGATCGCGGGCTTCATCGTCAACAAATTCCGTGGCGACCCCGGGCTGCTGGAACCAGGGCTGCAGCAGCTGCTTGCCGTGACCGGCCGCCCAACCTACGGGGTGTTGCCCTACACCGACGAACTCTGGCTGGACGCCGAGGACTCGCTGTCGGTGGTTCCTCACCGCGTCGTCGGCACACCGGCGCCGCCCCGCGGCAGCGAGTGGCTGAGGGTGGCCGCGGTCCGGCTGCCCCGGATTTCCAACTCCACCGACGTCGAGGCGCTGGCATGCGAGCCGGGCGTGCTGGTGCGGTGGATCACCGACCCGGCCGACCTGGCCGACACCGACCTGATCGTGCTCCCGGGCAGCAAGGCCACCGTCGCCGACCTGACCTGGCTGCAGGATCGCGGCCTGGCGGCCGCCATTGCCCGGCACGCCGGGGCCGGCAAATCGGTGCTGGGTATCTGCGGGGGGTTGCAGATGCTGTGCCGGCGCATCGAGGACACGGTGGAATCCGGGGCCGGGGAAATTGCCGGGCTTGGGCTGCTGGATGCCGACATCGTGTTTGACCAGCCCAAGACCCTGCGCCGCTGGCAGCGGCCGCTCACCGGATACGAAATCCATCATGGGCGGCTATCCCGGTGTGCCGAGGCGAGTTGGTTCGACGTCAACTTTCAACCACACGGCATCGCGTCCGGCGCGGTCTTCGGCACGCACTGGCACGGCCTGCTCGACAACGACGACTTCCGTCGCGCATGGCTCACCCGGGTCGCCGATGCGGCCGGCCGTAACGGATTCGTTGTCGCCGACGACACCGACGTCGCGGCGCGACGCGATGCTCAACTGGATCTGATCGCCGAGCTGCTCGCGTCCCACCTCGACGTCGAGGCAGTCCTCCGCCTGCTCGATGGCCCCCCGCCGCGGCGACCGCAAATCGCAAGTACGCTGCGGCCGTAGCATATTCGGCCCGCTGACCAGGCATGCAGTGACGCGGAGATGCGCGGAGCGGGCTGCCGCTGGGCGCAACGACGCTGCGCAAGCCTCGCGCATAGCGGCCGATTGGCTGTAGCGTGCGGGGGTGCCCTCGATGATGACCACGCTCGACGGGTTTCCCGTTCCAGTTGGCGTAGCCGGTCCCGAGAAGGGCGTCGTCGTCGTCATACTCTGCGACGCACAGCGGTCGCCCGCCGCTTATGATGCCGTGTGCGAGCGCCTGCATACTGCTTCGCTTCGCACCATCGTCGTCGGCCTTGATCCGCGGCTGACGCCCAAGTCGGTGGTCGGCATCCTCGACGCGCTGGGCATCGGGTGGGCCGTGGTGGTCGGCGACCGTGCCGGTGCCGACCTCGCCTGGGAACTCGCGGCCACCAGATTGGGCCGGTTCATTGGCCTGGTGGTCATCGACCGCGGACATCCGCGGGTCGCCGACCCCAACGGGGTCGTTCGTGACGAACACTGCCCGCCGGTCGAGATCGGCACCACCGTGCTGGTCAGCTCCCCGGGCGGGCGGACGGTGGCCCGCAACAGCCAGCGGTACGTCTATGCCGAATACCGCACGGCGGATCTCCTCGGGCGGCGCAACGCGCAGGAATCGACCGCGCAGTTGGCCGCCGAGATCGTGTTGCGCGCCAGCACCTGGTAGCGCCTGGTTGACTAGCGGTCATGGGCCTCGAGGAAAGTGCTGTGACAGGTCCGGGTTCTGCGATGTTGTCCTTGGCCGCGCTGGACCAACTGGTCGGGATCGGCGGCGTGGACACCGTCATCGTGGCCTTCACCGACATGCAAGGCCGGCTCGCGGGCAAGCGCATATCGGCCCGGCTTTTCGTCGACGAAGTGGCCAGCCACGGCGCCGAGTGCTGCAGCTACCTGCTCGCCGTCGACGTCGAAATGAACACCGTGTCCGGTTATGCGATGTCGAGCTGGGACACCGGCTACGGCGACATGGTGATGAAGCCGGACTTGACCACCCTGCGGCTGGCTCCCTGGCTACCCAATACGGCGCTGGTGATCGCCGACCTGTGCTGGGCCGACGGCAGCGCGGTCGCCGTCTCGCCCCGCGCCGTGCTGCGCCGTCAGCTGGACCGGCTGGCCGAGCGCGGACTGGCCGCCGACGTCGCAACCGAGCTCGAGTTCATCGTGTTCGACCAGTCGTATCGCCAGGCATGGGCGGGCGGCTACCGTGGGCTGACCCCGGCCAGCGATTACAACATCGACTACGCGATATTGGCGGGGTCGCGGATGGAGCCGCTGCTGCGCGACATCCGGTTGGGTATGCAGGGGGCGGGTCTGCGGTTCGAGGCCGTCAAAGGCGAATGCAACAAGGGTCAGCAGGAGATCGGCTTCCGTTACGACGAGGCGCTGGTCACCTGCGACAACCACGCGATCTACAAAAACGGCGCCAAGGAAATCGCCGACCAGCATGGCAAGAGCCTGACGTTCATGGCGAAATACGATGAGCGCGAAGGCAATAGCTGCCACATTCACCTCTCGCTGCGGGCGGTGGGGGCCCGTGACGACTCCGCGGTGTTCGCCGACGACTCCCGCCCGAACGGCATGTCGCCGACGTTTCGCAGTTTCGTCGCCGGCCTGTTGGCCACGTTGCGCGAACTCACCTTGTTCTACGCGCCAAACATCAACTCCTACAAGCGTTTTGCAGACGGCAGTTTCGCGCCCACGGCGCTGGCGTGGGGACTGGACAACCGCACCTGCGCGCTGCGGGTCGTCGGCCACGGGCACAACATCCGGGTGGAATGCCGGGTTGCAGGCGGCGACGTCAATCAATACCTCGCGGTGGCCGCGCTGATAGCCGGTGGGCTGCACGGTATCGAGCGGGGCCTGGAGCTATCCCAGCCGTGTGCGGGCAATGCCTATGAGAACCCGAGCCTGCCGCGGCTGCCCGTCACGCTGGCCGGGGCCGCCGCGTTGTTCGAGGCGTCGGCGCTCGCGCGCGAAGCGTTCGGCGACGATGTTGTCGCGCATTACCTCAACAACGCTCGCGTGGAGCTGACCGCGTTCAACGCGGCGGTCACCGACTGGGAGAGGATGCGTGGCTTTGAACGCCTCTAGGCCGGGACCGGTCATCGGTTTGACCAGTTATTTGGAGCGGGTGCAGAGCGACGGCTGGGACGTCCAAGCGGGTTATTTGGCTGCCAACTACTTCCAGGGCGTGATCGCTGCCGGTGGCATCGCGATGCTGTTGCCGCCGCAGCCAGTGGACGTCGGCGCTGCCAACCGTTTGCTCGACCGCCTGGACGGTCTGGTGATCACCGGGGGGTATGACCTCGACCCGGCCAGCTACGGCCAGCACCCGCATCCGCGAACCGACCAGCCTCGGACCACTCGCGATGCCTTGGAATTGGCGCTGTTGCGGGCAGCCCTGGAGCGGGGACTGCCGGTGCTGGGCATTTGCCGCGGCATCCAGGTGCTCAATGTGGCGTTCGGTGGGACGCTGCACCAGCACCTGCCCGACGTTCTCGGCCACTCCGGGCATCGCGCGGGTGGTGGGGTGTTCACCACGTTGCCGGTGCGCACCGTGCCGGGGACCCGGCTGGCCGCGCTGATGGGGGAGTCCGCCGGAGCGTCGTGCTATCACCATCAAGCCATCGACAAGGTTGGTGACGGGTTGGTGGTCAGCGCGTGGGACGCCGACGGCGTGGTCGAGGGGTTGGAGCTGCCCGGGGATCACTTCGTACTCGCGGTGCAGTGGCATCCGGAGCAGACCCTGCACGACCTGCGGCTGTTCAAGGCGGTGGTTGACGCCGCGCGATCCTATGCGGACAGCCGATGAGCACGGTGCAACTGATCAACCCCGCCACCGAAGAAGTGCTGCGCTCGGTGAACCACGCCGATGCCGCCGCGGTCGACGACGCGGTGGGCCGAGCGCGGGTGGCCCAGCGGCGGTGGGCGCGGTTGTCGCCGGCGGAGCGGGCAGCCGGGCTGCGCGCATTCGCCGCTGTCGTCGATGCCCATGTCGACGAGCTGGCCGCGCTCGAGGTCGCCAATTCCGGTCACCCCATCGCGTCGGCCGAGTGGGAAGCCGGCCACGTCCGCGACGTGTTGACGTTCTATGCCGCTAGCCCGGAACGGTTGTCCGGCAAGCAGATTCCCGTGGCCGGTGGGCTCGACGTCACCTTCAACGAACCGCTGGGTGTGGTCGGGGTGATCACGCCGTGGAACTTCCCGATGATGATCGCGTCGTGGGGCATCGCGCCGGCGTTGGCCGCGGGCAACGCGGTGCTGGTCAAACCGGCTGAGTGGACGCCGCTGACCACGATCCGGCTCGGTGAGCTGGCCGTCGAAGCCGGGTTGGACGAAGACCTGCTGCAGATACTGCCGGGAAAAGGCGCGGTGGTCGGGGAGCGGTTCATCACCCATCCCGACGTTCGCAAGATCGTGTTCACCGGGTCCACCGGCGTCGGCAAAAGGGTGATGGCCACAGCGGCAACTCAGGTCAAGCGGGTGACACTGGAACTCGGTGGCAAAAGCGCGAACATCATCTTCTCCGACTGCGACTTGGCGCGCGCCGCGGCGACCGCGCCGGCCGGGGTGTTCGACAACGCCGGCCAGGATTGCTGTGCCCGCAGCCGGATCCTGGTGCAGCGCAGCGTTTATGACCGGTTCATGGAGCTGCTCGAGCCCGCGGTGCGCGGCGTGGTGGTCGGGGACCCTACGTCTCGCGACACCGAGATGGGACCGCTGGTATCGGCGGCGCACCGCGACAAAGTGGCCTCTTATGTGCCCGACGACGCCCCCGTCGCGTTTCGCGGCAGCGCGCCCTCCGGACGCGGATTCTGGTTTCCACCAACGGTCCTGACTCCGCAGCGGACCGACCGCACCGTCACCGACGAGATCTTCGGCCCAGTCGTCACCGTGCTGGCGTTCGATGACGAGCACGACGCCATTTCGCTGGCCAACGACACCACATACGGCTTGTCGGGATCGATCTGGACCGATGACCTCTCTCGGGCGCTGCGGGTGTCGCGGGCGGTCGAATCCGGCAACCTGTCGGTGAACTCGCATTCGTCGGTGCGCTACAACACGCCGTTCGGTGGCTTCAAGGAGTCCGGTCTGGGCCGTGAGCTCGGCCCGGACGCGCCGCTGCATTTCACGGAAACCAAAAACGTGTTCATCGCGATCAACGAGGAGGGCTAGTGGTGCCGGTCGATCTCACCCGACGGCTGGCGGGCCGGGTAGCAGTGGTCACCGGTGGTGGCGGCGGCATCGGCCTGGCCGCGGCGCGGCGGATGCATGCCGAGGGCGCGACGATCGTCGTAGGCGACGCCGACCGCGACGCCGGTGCTGCGGCTGCCCATGAGGTTTCGGGTCTGTTTGTCGCAGTTGATGTTTCCGACGAGGATGCGGTCAACGAGCTGTTCGACACCGCAGCGGAAGCCTACGGCTCGGTCGACATCGCATTCAACAACGCCGGCATTTCGCCGCCCGAGGACGATCTGATCGAAAACACCGAGCTGCCGGCGTGGCAACGAGTCCAAGACGTCAACCTCAAATCGGTGTACCTGTGCTGCCGGGCGGCGTTGCGACACATGGTGCCCGCGGGTAGGGGTTCGATCATCAACACCGCGTCGTTCGTCGCGGTGCTGGGCTCGGCGACATCGCAGATCTCCTACACCGCATCCAAGGGCGGTGTGCTGGCCATGTCACGGGAGCTGGGGGTGCAATTCGCCCGGCAGGGCATCCGGGTCAATGCGTTGTGCCCGGGACCGGTCAACACCCCGCTGCTGCAGGAGCTTTTCGCCAAGGATCCCGAGCGTGCCGCGCGCCGGCTGGTGCACG
>DASZLQ010000054.1:0-5536 GCA_035552295.1 Mycobacterium sp.
GATTCACTAACCGTGTTCGTTTCCAGTTTGACCTCAAAGGGCGGCAATGACAGTCCTGACATCGGAGGTGGACGTCACCTCCGAGACCTATCTGAAGAACCACGAGGTACAGTCCGCCGCGGTGGCCGCACTCAATGAGCAGCTGCAGCTTGTGGCCGCCGGTGGTGGGGACCGATATGTCAAGCGCCACCACGACCGCGGCCGGCTGCTGGCGCGCGAACGCATCGAGTTGCTCGTGGACCGCGACGCACCATTCATGGAGCTCTCGGCGCTGGCCGCCTGGGGAACAGAGTTCAATGTCGGCGCCGCGATTGTCGCCGGCGTCGGGGTGGTCTGCGATGTCGAGTGCATGATCATCGCCCACGATCCGACGGTGCGCGGCGGCACCATGAACCCCTACACCCTGCGCAAGAACCTGCGCGCACTGGAGATCGCGCGCGTCAACCGCCTGCCGGTGGTGTATCTGGTCGAGTCCGGGGGCGCCGATCTGCCCACCCAGTCAGACCTTTTCGTCCACGCCGGCAAGATCTTCCATGACCTGACCGAGCTGTCGGCGATGGGCATCCCCAGCATCGCGATGGTCTTCGGCAACTCCACCGCCGGCGGCGCCTACGTGCCCGGCATGTGTGACTACGCGGTACTGGTGGATAAGCAGGCCAAGGTGTTTCTCGGCGGGCCGCCGCTGGTGAAGATGGCCACCGGCGAGGACGCCGACGACGAGGCGCTCGGCGGTGCCGACATGCACACCCGCGTGTCAGGCCTGGGCGACTACTTCGCAATCGACGAAGTCGACGCGATTCGCATCGGTCGCGATATCGTGGCGCACCTCAACTGGCGCAAGCTCGGTCCCGGGCCGACGCAGCCCGCCGACGAACCGCTCTACGACGCCGAGGAGCTGCTGGGCATCGCTTCGAGTGACTCGCGCGTCCCGTTCGACCCACGCGACGTCATCGCCCGCATCGTCGACGGATCCCGGTTCTTTGAATACAAGCCGCGCTGGGGCACCAGCATCGCCACCGGCTGGGCCTGCATCCACGGTTTCCCCGTCGGCATCCTGGCCAACACCCGAGGGGTGCTGTTCAGCGAGGAGTCAAAGAAGGCAACCGAATTCATTCTGCTGGCCAACCAGACCGACACCCCGTTGATCTTCTTGCAGAACGTTACCGGCTACATGGTCGGCACCGCATACGAGCAGGGCGGCATCATCAAAGACGGCGCCAAGATGATCAACGCCGTCACCAACAGCACGGTGCCGCACATCACGATCAACATGGGTGGCTCCTTCGGCGCCGGCAACTACGGCATGTCTGGGCGGGCCTACGACCCGCGGTTCATGTTCAGCTGGGTCAACGCCAAGCTCGCGGTGATGGGTGCCGCGCAGCTGGCGGGCGTGCTGTCCATCGTCGGCAAGGCAGCCGCCGCGGACGCCGGGCGCGAATTCGACCACCGGGCCGACGCCAAGCGCACGGCCGAAATCGAGGAGCAGATCGAACGTGAATCGCACGCGTTCTTCGTCTCCGCCCGTATCTACGACGACGGCGTGATCGACCCCCGCGACACCCGCTCTGTGCTCGCCATGGCGCTGTCGGCCGCCCACTCCAACGTTGTTGCAGGGCGCCGCGGTTTCGGCGTCTTCAGGATGTGAAATCGTGATCACCAAGCTGCTCATCGCCAACCGCGGTGAAATCGCGGCGCGCATCATCCGCACCGCACACGCGATGGACATCGCCACCGTCGCGCTGTTCTCCGACGCCGACCAGGACGCCCCCTACGTGGCGCAGGCCGACGAGTCCGTGCACCTGCGCGGCACGGCGCCCGCCGACACCTACCTACGCTCAGATCTGGTGCTGGCCGCTGCCGCGCGCACCGGCGCCGACGCCGTACACCCCGGCTACGGTTTCCTTTCGGAGAACGCCGATTTCGCGCGTGCCTGCGCGCACGCGGGCGTGGTGTTCGTCGGGCCTAGCCCACAGGCCATCGACGCGATGGGATCGAAGATCGCGGCCAAGGAGATGATGCGTGCCGCGGGGGTACCCGTGCTGCCCGGTGCGACCGTGGGATCCGAGCGGGACGAGGACCCCGAAGCGTTGCGCGCGGCGGCCGGCGTCATCGGCTACCCGATTCTGGTCAAAGCCGCGTTCGGCGGCGGTGGCCGCGGCATGCGAATTGTGCGCGACGAAGCGCAACTGATCGAAGCCGTCACCAGCGCGCACAGCGAAGCGGCCTCGGCGTTCGGTAACGGCACCGTCTTCGTGGAGAAGTTCGTCGAGGCGCCCCGCCACATCGAAGTGCAGATCTTCGGCGACAGCCACGGGACTGTCGTGCACCTGGGCGAGCGGGAATGCTCGATCCAGCGCCGCTATCAGAAGATCATCGAGGAGGCTCCGTCGACAGCCGTCGACGAGGCGCTGCGCGACGAGCTGGGCCGCGCCGCGGTGGCCGCCGGCAAGGCGCTGTCCTATGAGGGTGCGGGCACCGTCGAATTCGTCATGGCCCAGGACGGTTCGTTCTACTTCCTGGAAGTCAACACCCGGCTGCAGGTCGAACACCCCGTCACCGAACTGGTGACCGGAATCGACTTAGTTCGCGCGCAACTGCTCGTCGCCTCCGGTGCGCCGCTGCCGCCGGAGATGCTGGACAGCACCTCCACCGGGCATGCCATCGAGGCCCGGCTGTATGCCGAAGACGTTGCGGCCGGGTTCATTCCCGTGTCGGGAACCCTGACGACGCTGGAATTCCCGCAGTTCGACGGCATCCGCGTAGATGCCGGATTCACCTCCGGCTCGCACGTCAGCACCTTCTACGACCCGATGCTGGCCAAGGTCATCGGCTACGGCGCGACCCGCGATGAGGCCTGCAGCCGGCTCGCGCGCGCGTTGCGCGACACCCGGGTGCACGGCGTGACCACCAACCGCGACCTGTTGGTCGGGATTCTCGGTGAGGCCGAATTCCGTTCCGGCGCCATCGATACCGGATATCTCGAACGACACGACCCTGCTCAGTTGACGGCTCCTCGGAGCAGCGGAACCGCGGTGCGCAACCACGCCCTGGTGGCCGCGCTGGCCGCCCAGGCGGCCCGGCGCGCGCAGACCGCGGTGCTGCCCGGCTTGCCGTCGGGCTGGCGCACCCTGTCCAGCCAGGACCAAACGGTGTCGTATGCGCTCGGCGAGGACACCGTCGACGTCAGCTACCGATTTGACCGGGGTCGGCTGAGCGCGGCAGTGGACGGCGAATCGCGCGAGGTACGGATCCTGAACGCCTCGGCCACGCTGGTCGACGCCGAGATCGACGGCGTGCGCCGCCGCTACACGGTGACGCGCTGCGGCGCAACGCAGTACATCGACAGCGCGCTGGGTTCGACCACCTTGGTCGAGGTCGAGCGATTCCCCGACCCCAGCTCACTGGCTGAAGTCGGCTCGCTGCTGGCCCCGATGCCCGGCACCGTCGTGCGCGTGGCGGCCGGCGAAGGCGACGCGGTCGCGGCGGGCACCCCGATCGTGGTGCTGGAGGCCATGAAGATGGAGCACACCGTGCGAGCCCCGGCCGACGGAGTCGTCACCTCGATCGTGGTCACTCAAGGCCAGCAGGTCGATTCGGGCGCTGTGCTGGCCGTCGTGCAAGGCGAAGAGCGGTGAGCGTCAGCTACCAGGTCCGCAACGGCGTCGCCTGGCTGACCATCGAGCGGCCCGAAGCGCGCAACGCGCTGAACAAGGCAGTGCGTGATGGCTTGTTCGACGGCGTCCGCACCTTCAACGCCGACGACACCGCCAAGGTCCTGGTGCTCACCGGTGCCGGCGACAAGGCGTTCTGCGCGGGCGGTGATCTCAAGGAAATGTCCGAAGACGGGCTGACCATCCCGCCGGTCGACTTCATCCCGCAGTTCGGCCGCAACATCACGGTGGACAAACCGACGATCGCCGCGGTCAATGGGGTGGCCTTCGCCGGCGGTTTCCTGCTGGCCCAGATCTGCGATCTGTGCGTGGCCGCCACCACGGCGAAGTTCGGGATCACCGAGGCCAAGGTCGGACGAGGCTCCCCCTGGGCCGCACCGCTTCCACTGATGATTCCGCGGCGCATCGTGATGGAACTCGTGCTCACCGGCGCGCCGCTGTCGGCCGCGCGCGCCCACGAGATCGGGTTCGTCAACCGGCTCGCCGAGCCCGGCGAACTCATCGAGGTCACCCAGGCGCCGGCCGAGCAGATCGCCGCCAACGCACCACTGTCGGTGGCCGCCGGCAAGCAGACCGCCGCCCTGACCGCCGAGCATCCGCTGAGCACGGCTTACGAACTCGCCGAAACCCTCTGGGCGCCGGTCTATCTCAGCGCCGACGCTCAGGAGGGCCCGCGTGCGTTCAACGAGGGACGCCCCCCGCAATGGAAAGGCGCCTGATGGGCCTGGACTACCCCGGTCTGCTCGCCGATCTGCAGCACGAGTCCGACCGGCTGATCGGGCACCTGAACGGCCTGGCCTACGAGCGGTGGGGGCTGGCGACGCCTGCCGCGGGGTGGAGCATCCAGGACCAGGTCTCGCACCTGGCGTTCTTCGACGACGCCGCCCGGCTGGCGATGACGACGCCCGACGAGTTCCGCGGCCTGGCCGACGCATTGACCACCGGCGGCATGGACTTCCCCGACCGGATCGTCAAGCAGCACCGGATCCTCACCCCCGAGGCCTTGCTGGGCTGGTTTATCCAGGCGCGCCAAGACCTGCAGGGCGAATTCGCCGGCGAGGACCCCCGTCGGCGGCTGCCGTGGTTCGGGCCCGATATGAGCGTGGCGTCCTCGGCGACCGCGCGACTGATGGAGACCTGGGCGCACGGTCACGACATCTACGACGCCCTGGGTGTCGAGCACCCGGCCAGTCCCGGGCTGCGCAACATCGCCCACCTGGGCGTGACGACGTTCGGATTCGCCCACATGATCAACGGGCTCGAGGTGCCCGGCGACTCGGTGCGCATCGAACTGGTTTCCCCCGACGGGGACAGTTGGACCTGGGGCCCGGAAGATGCCGCGAACCGGGTTAGCGGTCCGGCGCTGGACTTCGCGCTCACCGTGACCCAGCGTCGGCACTGGACCCAGACCGCGCTGGAGGCCCAGGGGACGGTCGCATCGCGATGGCTCGACTTGGCCCAAGCGTTCGCCGGGGCGCCGACGCAGCGGGCGCCACGTTAATGAAGCGCCCGGTACGCATCGCCAATACCTCGGCGTTCTACGGTGACCGGCTCGCGGCCATGCGTGAGCTAATCGCCACCGCCGACGTCGACGTCATCACCGGGGACTACCTGGCCGAGCTAACCATGCTGATCCTCTGGAAAGCCAAGCAGAAGGATCCCGAAAGCGGTTACGCCCGAACCTTTCTCACCCAATTCAAACAGGTCGTCAACGAGTGCGCGGCACGTGGGGTCAAAGTGATCACCAACGCCGGCGGGCTCAACCCGGCGGGAATGGCAGACGCGGTGCGCGCCGTCATCGCCGACGCCGGCGTGTCACTGAGCGTCGCCTACGTCGGCGGCGACGACCTGATGCCACAACTTGC
>DASZLQ010000055.1:0-4553 GCA_035552295.1 Mycobacterium sp.
TCGGCTTTCGGCGCTGGTTGCCCACTTGGTCGGCGCCGAGGCTTTGGTGCTGCTGTCCGACATCGACGGGCTCTACCACTCCGACCCTCGTAAAGTGCCTGGGGCGCGCTTCATTTCCGAGGTGGCAGGATCGGCGGATCTAGACGGTGTGGTTGCCGGTCCGGGCAGCCACTTGGGTACCGGGGGAATGGCGTCGAAGATGTCGTCGGCGCTGCTAGCCGCCGACGCCGGGGTGCCGGTGTTGCTGGCTGCCGCGGCCGACGCCGCGACGGCGCTCACCGACGCCTCGACGGGCACGGTGTTTGCCGCGCGACCGGCCCGGATGTCGGCCCGCCGGTTCTGGGTGCGTTATGCCGCCGAGTCGACCGGCACGCTGACCCTCGACGAGGGGGCGGTGCGCGCGGTGGTGCGCCAACGCCGCTCGCTGCTGGCCGCGGGGATCACCGCGGTGTCGGGCCGGTTCTATGGCGGAGATGTCGTCGAATTGCGCGGACCCGATGCGACCGTGGTGGCCCGCGGTGTGGTTGCCTACGATGCGGCCGAGCTCGCCACCATGATGGGCCGGTCCACCTCGGAACTGCCCGGTGAGCTGCGCCGCCCCGCGGTGCACGCCGATGATTTGGTTACCGTGTAGCGCGTCACCGCGCTGAAATTGGCTTGAGATATAGCGTGCCCCAAATGATTTCAGCCAGGGTCGCGGCCAGTTCGGCGTCGTAGGAGGCCGGGGCGGTGGGGAGATTCTGCTGGCACGCCCGCTCGACCATCCACGTCAGCGCGCTCGCCGTGGTGGCGGCGGACAGCTCACGTCGGATGGAGCCGTCGGCCTGGCCGTCTTCGATGACACGGGTCACCCGCCCGGTGATCGCGGTCAGCAGATTGCGATAGGTCGCTCCGACCGCGGGGTCGTAGGCGGCCATCTCGTTGAGTGCGACGAGGACCGGTTGGTGACGCCGGTAGGTGGCGACGATGCCGGCCATTGCGGCGCGGACGTCGCCGGGATCGTGCCGCCACGCCATCCGCCACCAGCGATCGGCGCTATCGGCGAGATCCGCGAACACCTGCCCTGCGAGCCGGCGAAGCAGGTGGCCCTTGTCCTCGAAGTAAATGTAGAAGCTGGCTCGCGAAATGCCGGCCTCGCTCGACAGTCGATCCACGCTGAGCTCGGTGAAACTGGCGCCGCCGCGCATCAGCCGCTCGGTGGCATCCAGCAACCGGCGCTCCAGCTGCTCGCGCCGCTGCTGGCGCGTCTGCTCGCGCTTGGCCTGCGGCTTCCGGGTGACCGACGGCATTTGCCGAGCATAGCCGACAGTTCGACATATTGACTAGACAAACTGTCTAGGCATATCGTCGGTTCACATTCTGTGACTGGGGTCATAAGCAACGGGAGGATCACCATGACCGTGATGACCGGGATGTCCGGCACCGATAAGCCTGGCCGTGCCTACGACGCCATCGACCTGTCCTCGCGCGCGTTTTGGTCCACCACCGCGGCAGATCGGGAACGCTCGTTCGCCGTGCTGCGTGCCGAGCGCCCGGTGAGCTGGCATCCGCCGGTCGAAGATGCCCTGATGCCCGATCCCGACGACCCCGGCTATTGGGCCGTCACCCGGCGTGCCGACATCGTCACTGTCAGCCGCAACAACGAGGTGTTCCTCTCCGGCAAGGGCGTGATGTTCGAAAACATCCCGGTGGAGCTGCTCGAAGCGTCGCAGTCGTTCCTGGCGATGGACCCGCCCCGACACACCAAGCTGCGCAAGCTCGTCAGCGCCGCGTTCACCCCGAGGCAAGTCCGCCGCATCGAAGATTCGATAAAGGCGAACGCCAAGACAATCGTCGAAGAGCTTCGGGCCGCCGGCAGCGGCGCGGATTTCGTCGACCACTACGCCAAGGAATTACCCATCCGCACCCTGTCGGACATGGTGGGGATTCCGGAATCGGAGCGTGAGCACATGGCCCACGCCACCGATGCGATGGTGTCGTGGGCCGACCCCGCCTACCTCGACGGCCGCAATCCGATGGAAGTGTTGGTCGAGAACCAGATGTACGTGCATCAGGTGGCCGGTGCGCTCGCCGCCCAGCGCCGCGAGCATCCCGGCGACGACCTGATCAGCAGCCTGGTGCACGCCGAGGTGGACGGCGACCGGCTTTCCGATGCCGACGTGGCCGCATTCTTCGTGTTGCTCTCCGTAGCGGCCAACGACACCACCCGCCAGACCACCAGCCATGCCATGAAGGCGCTTACCGACTTCGGAGACCAGAGGGCATGGCTGCTAGAGGATTTCGACAACCGCATCGGCACGGCGATCGAGGAATTCGTCCGTTGGGCCTCGCCGGTCATGACCTTCCGCCGCACGGCCGCAACGGATTTCGAGCTAGGCGACCAGACCATCCTGGCGGGGGAGAAGGTGGTGATGTTCTATCCGGCAGGCAACTGGGACACCGAGGTATTCGACCAGCCGGAGCGTTTGGATCTGAGCCGCAGCCCCAACCCGCACGTCGGCTTCGGCGGTGGCGGACTCCACTTCTGCCTCGGGGCTCATGTGGCCCGCGCGCAACTGCGCGCGACCTTCGGCGAACTGCTCCGCCAGCTACCGGGTATCCAGGCGGGCGAACCTACCTACGTGGCAGGCAATTTCATCCACGCCATCCGTAGCATGCCCTGCACCTTCTAGCGCAGGACCACCGGCACTCCCGCTAGTTCAGTGGCCAGCAGCGCCAGCAGCTCCGAGCATCCGCCGTCGACCTTGACGGTCGCCAGATCATCACCACGGGTGCGGCCACGGTTGACGATGGCGATCGGGATACCCTGCGCGGCGGCATGCCGCACGAACCGGAATCCGGAGAACACCGTCAGCGACGAGCCCGCGACCAGTAGCGCCTCGGCTTGATCGATCACTGAATACGCCTGGGCCACAGTTTCTTTGGGCACACTTTCGCCGAAGTAGACGATATCGGGCTTGAGCATGCCGGCGCAGCGCGGGCAGTCGAGGTAGCGAAACGACGTGGTATCAGCGATAACGGCGTCGGCGTCGGGAGCCACCGCCAGCCCGGCGACGGCTTCGGCGCTCTCGATGAATCCCGGGTTCAGTGCGTCGAGCTGTTCGGCCAGCGCCGCACGGCTCATGGTGTAGCCGCAGCTCAGGCAGATCACCTGAGCATAGGTGCCGTGCAGATTGACCACATTGGCGCTGCCGGCCTTGGTGTGCAGCAGGTCGACATTCTGGGTGATGACTCCGGTCACCACGCCGGCGTCCCCCAGCGCGGCCAATGCACGGTGCCCGGCGTTCGGCAGCGTGTCGTCCATGTGCCGCCAGCCGACATGGTTGCGCGCCCAGTATCGCTGCCGGAACACCGGGTCCGAGGTGAACTGTTGGATGGTCATGGGATTGCTCGGCGGCGAATCAGGACCCCGGTAGTCGGGAATACCCGAGTCAGTAGAAATCCCCGCACCGGTGAGCACCGCGAACCGGCGTCCGGCCAAGAGCGCGACCAGCTCCGGCGATTCTGCGCAGCGAGCGGTCACGACTCAAGGGTAAATGCCGCGCGAGCGTGCGTGTTTGTACACCGACACGCCCGATAACGTTGACATTCTGCGCACGCTCGCGTCGGTGCTTAACCCAAGCAGTCCGCCGCGGTGGTGAGCTCGGCGGACATGTTCTGCATCATCTTGAGCGCCGCCGCGGCCAGGTCGGGATAGATGTGGCGACGGCATCGGTCGGAACCAGTACCGGGAAGTGGCGTACGTAGGGGTCGAGCGCGCTGTAGAGGATGCACTGCTCGGTGACTCGGCCGATCAAGACCACCCGCCGGGCGGGTCCCGGCCGTGCTTGTGATCCGATTCGCTGGCCTCAGGTCACGATCCCGGGAAGTGATTGCTTCATAACGGGGCAACGCGCCATTTGAGACAGTACTTCCGAGACCCACATTTGAGACGCCGCCACCTGCGATATCGAAGCGGGAGCGCCCGCCTTCGGTGATGTCTCAGATGTCGTCTGTTTCGAGACGGTTGTGGGCAGGGCTCTCAAATCTCTCGGCCGCTTCGAGTCGTACGCCGCCCTAAGGCTGGCCACCACCCGCGGTTGGCGCAGACGGGTGCCGCCTAGTCGGGTGCTGCATCCGGGCATAGGTCGGATATGGCAAAGCCCACCGCGGCTTCCGCCTGTTGGCGGGAAAGTTCCCGACCGCCACCGGAACGGGAGTTGGTGACTACCATTTCGGTGATCTGGCCCGGCGCTTCGCCGCCGTAGAGCCGCCAGCAGATAACGTTTCCGAACCCCACCAGGTCTGAGTTGTGCTTATCGTCGCGGTTGCCGATGCCGATGCTATTGAGGTGATCAAGGAAATCATCCGGCCCCTGTGCCTGGGCTGGGATGGCCGCAGCGACGCCGCCGCCGAGCAACGCCCCAATCACTAACACCGCGCGCATACCCCTAATCCCGGGCATTTCCTGATTACCTTTCGTCTTGTGGGGTGGCGTCGGTCATGGTGCCGACGAGCAGGCATGGTTCGTTGGACCGGTTGCTCCAGGCGTGATTGACGCCGCGGATGATGAC
>DASZLQ010000056.1:0-3239 GCA_035552295.1 Mycobacterium sp.
GTCGCGAACAACTTGTCCAGGTCGATGCTGGTGGTGACGTCGCCGGCGACGGTGCTCAGGCCGTCGCCGATCATCGCTTTGGCCTTATCCAGCTCGCTTCGGCGGCGGCCCATGATGAAGACGCGGGCGCCTTCGTCGACGAACCTCCGTGCGGTCGCCAACCCGATACCGCTGCTGCCGCCGGTGATCACGGCGACCTTGCCAGCCAGTCGTGCCATCAGTTGATCCTCCAATTTCGTGTTGTGCGCCGGACTGTGCCAGGTCAGTAGTCGGCGGGCTGGTTGAAGATGATCGCAAGGCTGACGATCTTGCCGTCACGCACGCTGAAGTAGTTTGTCAGGACAATCTCGTCGGGCAGGTTGGTCCGGTCGAACGTGCCGTCGTAGGCCCCGCGCACCACGGTATCGCCGTAATGATCGAGCACCTCGCGCACTTCGATCGTCACCTTGTCGCCGATCATTTCTTTGGCTACCCAGCGGCGAATGGCGTCGATTCCGACGAATTCGCGGTGGTTGTCGTTGACGTAGGCATCCTCGGCGAACGTGGCCACCGTGCGATCGGTGTCCGCGGCGTTGATCGCGTCGATGTGTTCGGCGACGATCCCCGTCAGGTCGGTCTCTTTCATACTCTCGTCTCCCAATTCGTGGCCGGCGCGGTGTTGCACCGGTGATCCCACCGTGCGCGCTGACACCGTGGGCGAGTCAAGGCTCGTTCAGGGCGTGAGTCTCCCCCAGAGGGAGAGTGCACACTGAGAGCATGAGTTCACCCGCGCTGTTGTCTATCGGGGACTTCTCCCGTGCGACGCAGCTGAGCGTGAAGATGCTGCGCCACTACCACCAGATCGGGCTGCTCGAGCCGGTCGATGTTGATCGCGCAACCGGCTACCGCCGCTACAGCACCGACCAGATCTCGACAGCACAGATCATTCGCCGCTTCCGGGCTCTGGAAATGCCGCTCGACGAGATCGGCGCCGTTATGAGCACCACCGACATTCGTCGACGCAACGAGCTGATCAACGCACACCTCATGCGGCTGGAATCCCAACTCGCACAGACCAAGCGGGCCGTTGAGTCGCTGCGTGAACTGCTTGAGCCCGGGCCTGCTACTGAAGGCCGGATAGGTTACCGCAGAGTCGAAGCGACAGAAACCCTCGCGATCAGCGAGGTCGTCGACGTGGAAGACGCGCTGACGTGGCTCCAGGGTGCGCTGGCCGAGCTGTATGCCACCCTGGCCGCTCAAGGCGCGCGCATCTGCGGCCCGGCTGGGGGTATCTTCGCCGACGAGCTAGTCGCCAGTGAACGAGGACTGGCGACCGTTTTCGTCCCGTTCTCCGGTGACATCCGACGCACCGGACGCCTCACCGAACTGGTGGTACCCGCCGCCGAACTGGCCACCGTGGTGCACGCGGGCTCGTACCGCGACTTCGACCTGGCCTACGGCGCGTTGGCCACCCACGTCGCCCAACACGCGATCGCCATCGATGGGCCCATTCGCGAGTACTTCCTCGTCGGGCCCCAAGACACCCGCGACGAAACAGCGTGGCGCACCGAGATTGGCTGGCCGGTCTTTCACACCACCACCGCCTAATCCCCGCCCACGCAGCGTCACCTTGAAATCCACCAACGATGCAACCCGGCCATCATGCCGATGACCACGAAGAATCTTGTCCTGGGGTAAAAGGGGCGGTGTGTAACTAGTAAGCAAACAACAACTTGCGACGCCCCTGCCTTGAACGGAACCAGCGTCCGGTTGGTATCGGTTGACGTCCGCTCAGTGATACTTCTCGCAAACCCTGTTTCTGAGACCAATTAACTAGACTCTCGTAACTCGTCTATTTAGAGACGGTCGTTGCCAGCCCACCCACGGCGAACCCGCTCAGCGGGCGGTGAGCCACCAGGCATACAGGGAGGCGAGATCTGGGCCCTCCGCGTTCACCACCACGAGATCCGCGTCCTTGGTCCATGTCAGCATGAACTGGCTCTGCTGAGGGTAGAAGTCGTGTCCACACTTCATCGTTCCGCCCTGCCAGGCGATCGGTCCCGGATCGGTTGTTCCCGGGCATGGGATCGAAGCACCGTATTGGTGAAAGGTCTTATTGAGGTCGGCGATATTTCCGTAAAGGGAGTAAATGGCAGCATTGGGGCCGCCGGGCTGACTGTTGCGGCCGCAGCCGATCCGTGCGAGGAAGGGGTCTTGGGGATATTGCGTGCCAGCCCGGCAGTCGCCCGGGGTGTAGCCCCCAGAAAGCAGCGCGAACAGTTTGTCGTTATTGGCCTGATTGACTGTTGGGTCAGCGGTCGCGGTTGCCGATGTACCGAAAAATGTAACCACGGAAACGCAGGCGGCAGTCATCGCTCGTGCGCCCTGGACGAAGGTGAACATCGCGACTCCACTACCGGCGGTTCGGCTACCGGATAGGGCCAGATGATATGCCGTCACGGGCGCATGTCGGTGGGGAATCGGCCAGCACCATCGCCACCACCCGGTGGTAACGGCGAGAATGAAAGTCTTTGGTGCGCGAATTGCCGCGGGCTTTCAGAGCGAACGCAAACAATTTGCGGCCATCGATGACCATTTGCGTATTCCGTCATTATTTGCAGCCAGCAAGCGTAGCGTCTTCACACCTGGGCTATCGCAGCATCACAGCGCCCGCACAACAGGAACCCGCCATCACCGGGGCCAGAGAGCGGCTCAGCCCGAGCGGCGACACGCCCTGGGCCACCTTGAACAGAGAAGCTCCAACATCATGAACACTTACCCCCACCGCGAATCATTCACCGACACGAGCATTCGCACCGCAATCGGACTCGGGGCCTTAGCGCCGCTGCTGCTCCTCGCTGCAGGGACCGCTTCGGCAGACCCGCCGAACGGCACCTATGACGTCGAGACCCCGCAGGGTCAAATCGGCGTGTGGACGATCACTTCGTGCGGCCCCGGCTGCGCCCACATACACGGTGGAGGGGGGAGCAAGAAACAGGATCCTGGCATGGCTGGGGACATCGTTGACACACAGGTGTACAACGGTCAAGGGAGCTTCACGGCGAACCCGTCAAGTCTGTGTCCGGATGGGACTTCACTGACACAGGCACAGTCTTATGCCGTCAATCTCGCAACGATGACTGGCACGGTCGCCGTTATCCCGCTGCGCTGTGCCGCGCACCGCGGCTCAGACGGCCCGCCATTCACACGAACCTTCACTCTGACCAAGATCTAAACGTATTCCGACCGCACGCTTTTGA
>DASZLQ010000057.1:0-11336 GCA_035552295.1 Mycobacterium sp.
CTGGACGCGACTCGTAGACCTCTTCGAGCAGGGCCTGCTCGCCGTTGAAGTCCGGGGCCAACAACTCCACCCCGGTGTTGGGGTTGAGCGCCTTGATGTAGCGCACGGTCTCGGCGTACAGCCAGGCCCCGCCGTCGGGCAGGTCATCGCGGGCCACCCCGGTCACCGTGGAATACCGCAGACCCATGGCCTGCACGCTCTCGGCCACCCGGCGCGGCTCGTCGCGGTCCAGCTCGGCGGGCTTGCCGGTGTCGATCTGGCAGAAGTCGCAGCGGCGGGTGCACTGGTCACCACCGATCAGGAAGGTGGCCTCGCGGTCCTCCCAGCATTCGAAGATATTGGGACAGCCGGCCTCTTCGCAGACCGTGTGCAGGCCCTCTCGCCGGACCAGGCTCTTCAGCTCGGTGTACTCCGGTCCCATCCGCGCCCGGGTTTTGATCCACGGCGGTTTGCGCTCGATCGGGGTCTGTGCGTTGCGCACTTCGAGGCGCAGCAACTTGCGACCTTCGGGCGCGATACTCACTACGTCGATGCTACGCGGGCGGGGGTGGGTCGCCAGGTAAGGGCAAGGCGCCCGTCCAGCGCGTGGCAGACGGCTTCGGCAACCGCGACGCGGACATCGTCGACGGTGACCGTGCGCCCGAGTTCGGCGGACAACGACGTCACTCCGGCATCGCTGATGCCGCACGGCACGATGGCCTTGAACGCGTCCAGATCACAATCGCAGTTAAGCGCGAACCCGTGCAGGGTGGTCGCACGCGCCACCCGAACCCCGATGGCGGCGACCTTGCGTGCCGGCTGGCCGGCGCCGGCCGGCACCCACACCCCGGACCGGCCCTCGATCCGGCCGGTGTCCAGGCCCAGGTTGCCGCACACCATGATCAGCGATTCCTCAAGGCGCCGAACGTAATTGACGACATCGAGCGGTTCAGAGAGCCCGATGATCGGGTACCCGACCAACTGTCCCGGACCGTGCCAGGTGATCTTGCCGCCGCGGTCGGTGTCGACGACGGGAGTGCCGTCGACCGGTCGTTCATCCGGCTCGGTGCGCCGCCCCGCGGTGTACACCGGCGGGTGCTCCAGGAGCAGCAGCGTGTCGGGGCCGCCGGCGACCCTGGCGTCGGCCAGGTCTCGCTGCAGCTGCCAGGCGGTGCCGTATTCGACCGTCCCCAGCTGGCGGACGTCGATCTCGGTCGGCTGCGACGTGTACGAAGACCGGATGGAATCCATCACGCTCGTGACGGTACTCGGGCCTGGTCCCCTTTGCGACGCGCCGGTCCGTGATCGGATTCAATCCTGCTCACGCCGGGCGGTGGCGTAGCTGAGCGCTTCGCCGATGGTGTTGTGGTGGAACTGGAAACCGGCGCGCTCCAGCGCGAACGGGATGGCGCGCTGACCGATCAGCAGTCCCTCGTCGGCGAATTCGCCGAGTGCGGCCCGTACCGCGAATCCGGGCAGCATCAACGGGGTTGGACGGTTGACCGCGCGGCCGAATGCGGTGGTGAACTCGGCGTTGGTGACGGGTGCCGGTCCCGTCATGTTCACCGGTCCGGACAGCGTTGGGTTTGAGATTGCGAACAGCAGCGCCCGCACCTCGTCCTCGAGGCTGATCCACGACATGTATTGGCGGCCGCTGCCCAGCCGGGCGCCGAGGCCCGCCCAGAACAGTGGCCGCATCCGGCGCAATGCACCACCCGCCGGGGCCAGCACCAGGCCGGTGCGGGCCAGCACAACGCGGGCACCGCCGTATTGGGCCGGTAGCGTGGCGGCTTCCCAGTCTTCGCACAGCTGGGCCAGGAAACCCCTTCCGGCACGGTCGTTTTCATCGACCACGCGGTCCTTGGTATCGCCGTAGAAACCCACCGCGCTGGCATTGATCAGGGTTTCGACGCCGGCGTCGAAGACCGCGTTGGCCAACACCTCGGTCGGGGCGACCCGGCTGTCTCGCAAACTCTGCTTGAAGGCGCCCGACCACCGGCGCTGGCCGACGTTGACGCCACACAGGTTGACGACGGCGTCGACGTCGGTCAGCGCGTCGACATCGAACTCGCCGCTTTCGGGATTCCAGTGCAATTCCCCGGAATTCGCTGGTGTCCGGCGCACGATGCGCAGCACGGTGTGATCGGCGGCACGTAGTGCTGCAGCCAGGGCCGAGCCGATCAGGCCCGACGAACCCGCTATCGCGATGACGGCCTTATGACCAGCTCGAGCCACGTTGTCACAGCCCTAAATCGGCCTCGAACGCTCCCTCTTCGAGCCGGTGTTTGATTGTGGTGAGGAAACGTCCGGCGTCGGCCCCGTCGATCAGCCGGTGGTCATAAGTCAGCGGGAGATAGCACACCGAGCGGACGCCGATCGACTCGTTGCCGCTTTCGTCGACGACCACCCGCGGCCGTTTGACGATGGCGCCGGCGCCCAACATGGCGGCCTGCGGTGGAACCAGGATCGGGGTGTCGAACAACGCGCCCTGGCTGCCGATGTTGGTGATGGTGAAGGTGCCACCGGACAACTCGTCGGGTTTCAGGTTGCTCGACCGGGCGCGGGCGGCGATGTCGGCGATCGCCCGGGCCAGCCCGGCCAGCGACAAGTCGCCGGCGTTGTGGATCACGGGGGAGAGCAGGCCCTGCTCGGTGTCGACGGCGAAGCCGAGGTGCTCGGCGTCGTAGTAGGTGATCTCCTTGGTGTCCTCGTTGTAGCTGGCGTTGATGTTGGGATGAATCTTCAGCGCGTCGATCACGGCCTTGGCGATGAAGGGCAGGAAGGTCAGGTTCACCCCCTCGCGCTCGGCGAACGCGGCCTTGGCTCGGGCCCGCAACCCGACGATCTTGGTCATGTCGACCTCGTGGGTCTGGGTGAGTTGGGCTGTGGCCTGCAGAGATTCGCGGGTCTTGGCCGCGGTGAGCTGGCGGATCCGGCTGGCCTTTTGCGTGGTGCCGCGCAGGTGCGCCAGCGCGGGTGCCGGGGTGGGTGTGGCCGCTGGAGTTGGCGCGGCCGGTGCGGCGGCTGCAGCTGGTGCGGCGGGGGCGGGCGCCTTCTTTGCTTCGGCTGCGGCCAGCACATCCTGCTTGCGGATGCGCCCACCAACGCCGGTGCCCGTCACCTCGCCGAGGTCGATGTTGTTCTCGGTGGCCAGTTTTCGCACCAGCGGGGTCACGTACGGGGCACCGTCGGCTCCGGTCTCCGCCGCGGGCCGGGCCGGTGCGGGTTCGACTTTGGGCTCGGCCGCCGGCTTGGGCTCCGGTGCGGGGGCCGGTTTGGCGGCCGGCGCTGGCTGCGGCTGGGGTTTGGGTTCCGGCTTGGGTTCGGGTTTGGCGGCCGGCGCGGCGCCCGCCTCGGCGCCGACGCCGACCCGGGCCAACTCACCGCCAACCGGGACGGTGGCGTCCTCGTCGGCCGTGATGCTGACCAACACGCCGGCCACCGGCGACGGGATCTCGGTGTCCACCTTGTCGGTGGACACTTCCACCAGCGGTTCGTCCACCTGGACCGAATCGCCGACCTTCTTCAGCCAGCGCGTCACGGTGCCTTCGGTCACCGACTCGCCGAGCTCGGGCATGAGCACCGGCGTCGCATCCCCGGATCCCGCTGCTGCGGCCGGCTGGGCCGGCGCTGCGGGTTCTGGCTGGGGCTTGGGTTCCGGCTGGGGCTTGGGTTCTGGCTGGGCCTCGGGCTCTGCCTGGACCTTCGGCTCCGGTTGGCTCGGGGCTTCGGGTTCTGCTTGAGCCTCCGGCTGGGCGGGAGGTGCGGCTCGGCCCCCCGCCGGGGTCTCCGCGGCGTCGCCTATGACGGCCAGGTCGCCGCCGACCTCGACGGTGTCGTCCTCTTGGGCGATGATCTTGGTCAGCACGCCGGCGGCGGGCGATGGTATTTCGGTGTCGACCTTGTCCGTCGACACCTCGACGAGAGGCTCGTCGAGTTCGACCGTGTCGCCTTCCTGCTTGAGCCAGCGGGTGACCGTCCCCTCGGTGACGCTCTCACCGAGTGCCGGCATCTGCACGGAGAAGGCCATCTCTTTTGACTCCTCGATCGATCGCTCGTGGGTCGGCGCAGGTCGACATCTGGCTTACCACACCGCGGTGTACCGGGCGTGGAAGCCAAGTTGATGTCAAAACTATCCTGTCATTGCTCCTGGGAGGGCACACATCCAGGGCGGACCGTGCTCGGTGCCAGGTCAGCCCCAACCCGCTGCTACGGTGTGGCCACTTAGTCCAAGTGACAGTCCAAATGACAGTCAGAGCAAATCGCGGGTGGGTGGAGGTCCGATGCCGGCAATTCAACAGGTGCCCCAGCGGTTCGTCGACAGCGCGGACGGCGTGCGCATCGCGGTCTACGAAGAAGGCAACCCGGACGGCCCGCCCGTGGTGCTGGTGCACGGCTTCCCCGACTCGCACGTGCTGTGGGACGGGGTCGCCCCGCTGCTGGCCGCGCGGTTCCGGATCATCCGCTACGACAACCGCGGCGTCGGTCTGTCGTCGGCGCCCAAGCCGGTTTCGGCGTACACCATGGCCCGGTTCGCCGATGACTTCGCCGCGGTGACCGGCGAGCTGAGCCTCGGCGGGCCGGTCCATGTGCTGGCCCACGACTGGGGTTCGGTCGGCGTGTGGGAGTACTTGAAGCGGCCCGGCGCCGGTGATCGGGTCGCCTCGTTCACCTCGGTCTCGGGTCCAAGTCATGAGCAACTGGTCAACTACATCTTCAGTGGGCTGCGGCGGCCCTGGCGGCCACGGACGTTTGCCCGCGCGATCAGCCAGGCGTTGCGGTTCAGCTACATGGCGTTCCTCTCGATCCCGGTGCTGGCGCCGCTGTTCCTCAGGCTGACGATGTCGATCCCCGCGCTGCGGCGCAACGTGGTCGACAACATCCCCGACGAGCTGATCCATCACTCCGACAACCTGGCCCGCGACGCCGCCCAGTCGGTGAAAACCTATCCCGCCAACTACTTTCGCTCGTTCTCCAGACGCCGCGAGGCCATTCACGTCGTCGACGTGCCGGTGCAGCTGATCGTCAACACCAAGGACAAGTACGTTCGGCCCTACGGGTACGACGAGACCGCGCGCTGGGTGCCGCGGCTGTGGCGCCGTGACATCAAAGCCGGTCACTTTTCACCGATGTCGCATCCACAGGTGATGGCGGCCGCGGTGCATGAGTTCGCCGACCTGGCCGAAGGCAAACAGCCAAGCCGCGCCCTGCTGCGCGCACAAATCGGGCGTCCACGCGAGTGCTTCGGCGACATGCTTGTTTCCGTCACCGGCGCGGGCAGCGGAATCGGCCGCGAGACCGCTTTTGCCTTCGCGCGAGAGGGCGCCGACGTGGTCGTCAGCGACATCGACGAGGCCGCCGTCAAGGACACCGCGGCGCAGATCGCCTCGTGGGGCGGTATCGCCCACCCCTTTGTCCTCGACGTGTCCGACGCCGAGGCGGTCGAGGCGTTCGCCGCGCGGGTCAGTGCCGAACACGGCGTTCCCGACATCGTTGTCAACAACGCCGGCATCGGGCAGGCGGGGAACTTCCTGGACACCCCGGCCGAGCACTTCGACCGGGTGCTGGACGTCAATCTCGGCGGCGTGGTGAATGGCTGCCGGTCGTTCGGGCGGCGCCTGGTCGAGCGCGGCACCGGCGGGCATATCGTCAACGTGTCGTCGATGGCCGCCTACGCCCCGCTGCAGTCGCTGAACGCCTACTGCACGTCCAAGGCCGCGACCTACATGTTCTCCGACTGCCTACGGGCCGAACTCGACGCCGCGGGCGTTGGGTTGACCACGATCTGCCCCGGGGTCATCGACACCAATATCGTCAACTCCACTCGCTTCGATGCGCCCGCAGGAAAGCAAGAGGAGCACGTCGACGGCCGGCGAGGTCAGCTGGGCAAGATGTTCGCGCTCCGTCGCTACGGGCCCGACAAGGTCGCCAACGCAATCTTGTCGTCGGTCAAAAAGAACAAACCGATCCGCCCGGTGGCACCGGAAGCCTATGCGCTCTACGGCGTTTCCCGGCTGCTGCCGCAGGCGCTACGCAGCACCGCCCGGATGCGGGTGATCTAAGTCCGGGTTGCCAGCTGGTGCTCCTGTTCGCCGTACCAGCACCCCGCCGGCGATCGCGATGATCCCGACGATCGCCAACGGTATGGTCCACCACCGGCGGCCGTTCACCGATGACTGGCATTGAGCCACATAGTCTTTGTGCGGGAGGATCTGGTTGAGGATCGGAATGTTCGCCACGTTGTTGTTGCTCGCATTCCGCGCCCCCGAGAGATCCGTGGCGACGGCGTTCCCGCATCTGATGGAACCGCCGTTGTCGTTCGACACCGACACCGGGGCCAGTAACCCGATCACACCGGCCAGCAGAAGCACGGCGCCTACTCCAATGATGAACTGTCGCACCGTCACAATGGGGCCTCCCATCGAATGCCGACCCCTGCTTGGTTTAGCCGCGGCATCGTGCGGCTAAACCACGGTCGGTGTTGGCCAGCCCGTTGCTAGCCGTCCGCTAGCCGTTTTCTAGCCCTTTTCGGAGATGTCGGCCAGCACCGCGAACATCGTCCGGGTCGGAACGCCGGTGGCACCCTTGGGCGTGTACCCCCACGGGCTGCCGGTGTTGTAGGCGGGGCCGGCCACGTCGATGTGCGCCCACCCCACCCCCTCCGCGACGAACTCGCGGAGGAATACGCCGGCCACCAGCATGCCGGCGAAGCGCTGCCCGCTGATATTGGCAAGGTCGGCCACGGTGGACTTCAAGTCGTCTTTGAGCTCGTCGGGCAGCGGCATGGGCCATCCGTTCTCGCCGACCCGCTGCGAGATCGCGGCGACCCGGTCGCGGAACTCGTCGCTGCCCATCACCCCGGGTATCCGGGAGCCCAGCGCCACGGTCTGCGCACCGGTGAGCGTCGAGGTTTCGATCAGGTAGTCCGGGTTGTCCTCGCAGGCCCGGACGATGGCGTCGGCCAGGATGAGCCGGCCCTCGGCGTCGGTGTTGAGTACCTCGACCGTGGTTCCGCCGTACTGCGTCAACACGTCGCCGGGGCGCTGGGCGGTCGCCGACGGCATGTTTTCGGCCATCGGCACGGTGGCAACGACATCGATCGGCAGTTCCAGCTGCGCGGCCAGCGTGACGGTCGCGATGACCGCGGCCGCACCGCCCATGTCCGAGGTCATGTGGTGCATTGACGCCGCCGGCTTGATCGAGATGCCGCCGGTGTCGAAAGTGACGCCCTTACCGACCAGCGCCACCTTCTTGGCCTGCTTCGGTTTCTTGGCCAGCTTCGAGCCCCGGTGGATCAGTCGCACCAGCCGCGGTGGGCGCGACGAGCCCTGGCCGACGCCGATCACGCCGCCGTAGCCGCCCTTCTGCAGCGCCTTGTCGTCGAGCACTTCGACTTCGAGGCCCACGGATTCACCCAAAGCCCTTGCGCGCTTGGCGAATTCGGCTGGAAAGAGGTGACTGGGCGGGGTGTTGACCAGGTCGCGGGCGCTGGCGACCGCGGTCGCGACGGCCGCGCCGTGCGCGCTTTGTTTCTTGGCGTCTTTGGCGTCGTTGGCCCCTTTGGTTTGCGAGGCCAGCACGGTGATCTTGAGCAGCCCTTTGTCTTTGGGCGCGGTCTTGTCGCTGCGGAACTCGGAGAACCGGTAGCTGCCCAGGATCAGCCCCTCGACGGCGGCAGAGCAGACGCCCTCACCGGGCAACTCGGCCAGCGTGGTGATCACGGCCTCGGCTGTACCCAGCGACCGCGCCGCCACACCGGCGGCGCGGCGGATCGTGTCTGCCGGCCACTCGGATCGCGGTTTGCCCAAGCCGATCGTGAGCACGCTGGCCACCGGCAGCGACGGCACCACCAGCCGGTTTACCTTTTCACTACCGCCGGTGGCCTCCAGGGCCCGAAGGCCTGCCTCGATCTCGGCGACCGCTGCGGCGGACAGGAACGATTCGGCCGCGGTAACGACGGCGCCCGGCCGGTCTTCGTCGCCGGTCGAGACGACCGGCACAACCAATACCGACGAATCCGCACTGCGTTTCGGCAGCGATGTGGCGACGTTGACAGTGGGGGATTGGTAGCCCGGTTCGGTGGTCACGGCAAACCACCCTAGTCACCGTGGGTGCGGCTTTCCTCGACAGCGTCCCCGCCGTGCAGATCGAAGGCGGTCACCGGATCGTCAAAACCCTTGAGTGTCAACGGGCCGCTGGCGACGGCGGGCCAGTCGGGTAGTTTGTCGTGGAGCTCAGCCGCGGCCAGGATCTGGCCCGGTGCCGCGGCCGCCACCAGTCGGGCGGCCAGGTTGACCGGGTTGCCGAAATAGTCGCCGTTGATCGCGAGGGCCGTGCCGTACGCAAGGCCGGCACGAACCTGCAGGCCCTCCTCGCGCGCCCGCGGATGGTCGACGAGATCAACCGCCGCCTTGGCGAGCCGCTCGGGCGACGCGCTCACCCACATCACCTCGTCGCCGATGAACTTGACCACCCGGCCGCCGTCGGCGTGTACCACGTCCGCGACTGTCCCGGCGAACTCGGTGAGCAGGTTCGACAATTGCGCGGGCGTGAGCGCCTGGGTCAATGCGGTGAAACTGGACAGATCCGCAAAACCAATGCCGCACACTACGGTCGCCGACGTGCCGAGAAGGACGCCCTCGAAGTAGGTTCGGGCACTGGTCAGATGGTGACGGTGAACCACGTCGATCAGGGCCCCGATGCGAGGGACGAACTCGGCGACCGAGCGGTATGCCTGCGCCGTGGCGAGCTCGTCGTGGGTGTAGTTCATCTGGATGTCGGGCGTCCCGGCGCGGATCATCGTCCCCTCGGCCTCCGCGAGGCGGGCCATCGCGGCGCCGAGCACTCGCAGCAGGCCGAACGCGCCGTCCTCGCCCACCACCGCCTTGAGCCCGACCCAGGTCGACAGGGCGTCGACATCGGCCTGGCTCAGCACGGCAACGTCGGGACCCGCGACGGTCAGGCCGAGCAAAGCCCACGCGTGTGCCACGTCGTCGGCCGACAAACCGATTTCCTCGGCCGCGGTCTGCACGGTATAGATGGGGCGTCCCGACCATGACAGGGCGTCACCGGCAAGCCCGAACAGCCGGCCGCGGCGCTCGGCTTCGAGCATCTCGTCGGCGGTGAAGCCAAGCCCGTCCAGGTACTTGATCAGGTCGGCCCGCTCGCGTGGGTTCGCGATTCCGGCGGCCCCGAGCGCTTCGAAGTCCAGGTAATCGGACACCTACCCAAGTGTGCCAGCAATGCCGCTCGATTAGGGTGAGACGCCGTGAGCGACGACCTGCAGCATGGACCGCTGGAAGACCGCCATCGCGAGTTGGGTGCCAGTTTCGCCGAGTTCGGCGGCTGGCTGATGCCGGTGTCGTATGCCGGCACCGTCAGCGAACACAACGCCACCCGCAACGCCGTCGGCCTGTTCGACGTCAGCCACCTGGGCAAGGCGCTGGTCCGCGGACCCGGTGCCGCGCGGTTCGTCAACTCCGCGCTCACCAACGACCTGAGCCGCATCGGGCCGGGCAAGGCGCAATACACGTTGTGCTGCACCGAATCCGGCGGCGTCATCGACGACCTGATCGCTTACTACGTTGACGACGACGAGATCTTTCTGGTGCCCAACGCCGCCAACACCGCCGCGGTGGTCGAGGCGCTGCGGGCGGCCGCACCGGCCGGCCTGACGATCAGCAACGAGCATCGCTCCTACGCGGTGCTGGCGGTGCAGGGTCCGCGATCGGCAGACGTGCTGGGCGAGCTGGGACTGCCGACCGACATGGATTACATGGGCTACGCCGACACTTTGTTCTCAGCAGTGCCGGTACGCGTCTGTCGCACCGGGTACACCGGCGAGCACGGCTACGAACTGCTCCCGCTCTGGGAGTCCGCAGGGGTGGTGTTCGACGCGCTGGTGGCGGCGGTCAAAGCCGCCGGCGGTGAGCCCGCCGGGCTGGGCGCCCGCGACACACTTCGCACCGAGATGGGCTATCCGCTGCACGGGCACGAACTTTCGCTCGACATCTCGCCGCTGCAGGCCCGATGCGGCTGGGCGATCGGCTGGAAGAAGGACGCTTTCTTCGGCCGCGACGCGCTGCTGGCCGAAAAGGAAGCCGGACCGCGGCGGCTGCTGCGGGGTCTGCGGATGCTGGGCCGCGGCGTATTGCGTCCCGGGCTGACGGTGCTTGCCGGAGAGACCCCCGTTGGGATCACCACGTCGGGAACCTTCTCGCCGACATTGCAGGCCGGCATCGCGCTCGCGTTGATCGACACCGAGGCGGGAGTCGAAGACGGCCAGCAAATCACCGTCGACGTCCGCGGCCGCGCCGCCGAGTGCGAAGTCGTGCGTGCGCCCTTCGTCGCCGTGAAAACTCGTTAGCCGCCACCGGTTCCCGTGGCAAAAACCCGTTCGCACGCGGATATACAATCGGCGCCATGACCAGCGGCTCGCTCGAGTTCACGGTTTCGCGCTCGGCTGATCCGGCGACCGAGGCGGAACGTGAAGCGATTCTGGCCGACCCGGGCTTCGGCAAATACTTCACCGACCACATGGTGTCGATCGACTACGCCGAGAACCAAGGTTGGCACAACGCGCGGGTCATCCCGTACGGCCCGATTGAGCTGGATCCGTCTGCGATCGTGCTGCACTACGCGCAGGAAGTGTTCGAAGGGCTCAAGGCCTATCGCTGGGCGGACGGTTCGATCGTGTCGTTTCGCGCCGACGCCAACGCCGCCAGGATGCGGTCGTCGGCCCGGCGGCTCGCGATTCCCGAGCTGCCCGATGCGCTCTTCATCGAATCCCTGTGCCAGCTCGTCGCCGTCGACAACGCATGGGTGCCCCGGGCCGGCGGGGAAGACGCGCTGTATCTGCGGCCGTTCATCTTCGCGACAGAGTCGGGACTGGGGGTACGGCCGGCCAAGCAGTACCGCTACCTGCTGATCGCTTCGCCGGCCGGCGCCTACTTCAAGGGCGGCATCAGCCCCGTCAGCGTCTGGGTGTCGACGGAATATGTGCGGGCCTGCCCGGGCGGTACCGGTGCGGCCAAGTTCGGCGGCAACTACGCCGCGTCGCTGCTGGCTCAGGCCCAGGCCGCGGAAAACGATTGCGACCAGGTGGTATGGCTGGACGCCGTCGAGCGTCGCTTCGTCGAAGAGATGGGCGGGATGAATCTGTTCTTCGTGCTGGGCAGTGGTGGGACAGCGCGACTGGTGACGCCGGAGTTGTCCGGCTCGCTGTTGCCCGGCATCACCCGGAATTCCTTGCTGCAGTTGGCTATTGACGCTGGATTCAGTGTCGAAGAGCGCAAGATCGATATCGATGAGTGGCAGAAGAAAGCCGGCGTCGGCGAGATCACCGAAGTGTTCGCCTG
>DASZLQ010000058.1:0-2343 GCA_035552295.1 Mycobacterium sp.
CGCTCGAGACCGAATGCCCTGCCGTGTGCCGACTCTGGGGCAAGAGACGACAGGAGGGCGTCTCGCGACGGCCCCCGCACGCCCCGAGACATCCAGGCGAGTGCACGCAAAACCCCGGCCTGCCATACCGTCACCGCGGCGCCGATTGCTCCGGTCGCCAGTGCGGTACCCAGGTAGCCGCCCGACGCAATTCGTCCCCGCCGGTCGGGATCGTTCCCGAGCGGTCCGCCGACCAGCTTCATCACGCCAATCAGCGCGTCGCTGATCCCGTCGATAATGCCGAGCGCCGCCGCGGAAGCACCCAGCGTGCCGGTGAGAAAGGTGGGCAGCACCGACGTCGTCGCCTCGTGGCCCGCGTCGGAGAAGAAGCTCGCCGCTCCAACCGCCCCGACGCCGGGGGTCAGCCACCGCCGCTCGCCGGCCTCGTCGGTCACCCCATCACGACGGTCGTCATCGGCGCAACCGGTCACGCGCTTTGATCCACCAGGACCGCGCCGTCGGGTTGATTCCCGAGCGTCTGAAGTGCAATGTCCTCACCCTGGACCGTGAGGCGAACGATCTGGGCTAAGTGGCCGGGGGCGTCGCACTGCAAATAGTGATCGGCGCTCGGCAACACCCAGTAGCGATTTCGACCGGGCTTGTCCTTCACATACGCCTGCCAGACATGGTTCGGGACGCGTAGCGGCGAGACATTATCGTGCACGCCCCACACCACCGTGGTGTTGACTTCGCTCGTGGAAAGCGCTTCTAGCCAACTGGTTTCATCTGCCGCGCGCTCGTTCAGATACTGAATCGTGTCGGGCAGCACCCGGATTCCGTCATTGTGGGCAAAACATTTCGCCAACGCGGCGATCTCGGGGTCCTGCGGTGTCCGCCGCGGCATGAAGGTACTGGCTCCCAGGCCGGCCGCGAGCAGCTCCGGCGTCGTCGCCGCCGCGGTGGCGCGACCCGTGGCGGGATCGAGCATCGCGGTCTGGAACGCGGTGAGGTTCGACAGCGGCAGATAAATGTTTGCGTTGGTCAAGATGAGGTCAACGGGCACGGCCGGTGGATCGTGCGCCGCCAGCATTTCCAGCGCGATCATGCTGACACTGCTCCCGCGATCATGGGTGAGCATGCGGTATTGGGTCAGGTTCCACACCTGAGTGATCGCGTAGACGAGCAGACGTGCGTCGTCGTACAACGAATACACGTACGGCTGCGGCGGCTTGTCGGACAATCCGTAGCCGGGAAAGTCCAGCAAGTACATATCGAACTCGGAGCTCAGTTGACTCGACAGGGCGAAAAAGTCGATGCTCGACGTCGGAAAGCCGTGCACCAGCACCAGTGCGGGCGCCCCGGGTGTGCCGCAACGGCGGCTGAACACCGTGACTTCCTGTCCATCGTTGGCGGCGGTAGTCGACCGCCAACGGAGTTCGGTCCCGCCGTTTTGCCACTCCGCGAAGATGTCCAAGCTGCCAGCATCTCAGAGGTGATCGCGGTTGGACAATCTTGCCTGTTGTTCCCGATAGATCGAGCCGAGAATCTCCAACCCACCGCGGATCGCACGCTCGTCGATAGCTCCGTAGCCCAGTACCAATGCCGGCGGCGCCGAGCGTGGCACGGACCAATGCCAACTGGCTCCCTCGATGAGAAGCCCTCGTTTGAAGGCAGCGTCAACGAAGCGCAACTCGTCGCAGCACTTCGGTAGCTCGACGTACAGGTGAAGGCCCGCGGCGACGTGCCTGGGCACGGCATCGGGCAGCGATGTCGCGACCGCTTCCAGGGCGGCGTCGAGCCGGCGGCGATAGATCGGACGCACCCGACGAAGGTGCCGGGTCAGTCCACCTGTATCGATGAACCGCGCGAGCGTCAGCTGTTCGAGCATGGTGGTTCCCATGTCGTCGAGCAGCTTCTGCCGGGCCACATCCTCGACAAGCCGGCCGGGCAGCACGATCCAACCGAGCCGTAGTGCGGGCGTTAGGGTTTTGCTGACACACCCCGCGTACGCAACGCTCTCGGGGGCGAGTCCTTGGAGGGCGCCAATGGGCGCCCGGTCGTACCGGAATTCGGCGTCGTAGTCGTCCTCGATAACAAGCACATCGTTGTCTTGCGCCCATTCGATGAGCGCCGTTCGCCGGGCCGGGCTGAGAACTGCTCCAGTGGGGTAGGAATGTGCTGGCGCGACGAGTA
Source organism: Mycobacterium sp. (assembly GCA_035552295.1). Taxonomy (GTDB): domain Bacteria; phylum Actinomycetota; class Actinomycetes; order Mycobacteriales; family Mycobacteriaceae; genus Mycobacterium. The sequence goes on from DASZLQ010000058.1 coordinate 2,173, forward strand.
CGGCGGCGACGTTGTGTTCGGCCAGCCGGGCCACGTCAAGGCCGTCGTCGTCTACCGGGATGGGCAGCACTTGCAGACCGGTGTTGGCGATTGCCTCGCGATGAAATCCGAAGCCGGGGTCCTCGACCGCAACCGTTTCCGCGCCGCGATCACGCAACGCTCGGCACAGCA
>DASZLQ010000059.1:0-5311 GCA_035552295.1 Mycobacterium sp.
GCTCGATGGGCCGGCCTCACATGGGGAGTGATCCAATACCATTTCGGAACGCGTGAGCGCCTGATGCTCGACGCATTTCGCGATCAAGTGCAGAAGCTCATTGACCACGCCGAGAATTTCGTCTTCACCGGCGACACGACCCGCGAGCAGCTCTGGTCGGTGTTTGAATACCTCAATGACTTCTTCGGCCGCCGGGAATACCTCGCATCGCTGGAGATCAACCTCAATCTGGTGCGCACGCCGTCGACTGAAGAAGAGATTCGCGCCGAGGTTCAGCGCCTGCATGACGCGATGACGCAGGTCGGGGCTCGCTACCCTGCCCACGTCGTGAGCAATGAGATGATTGTTGAAGTGGTGCGCAGTGTGATCGTGACACACCGGTTGCGCGCGGATTCCTCGCTCACCGCGTTCGTGGACGACGAAAAGGCCTATCGCGAACGAGTCGAAATGCTCATCGGTGCGCTTGCCGAAGACCTCGAGAAGGCGTGAGGGCGATCACTTAGCGCAGGTAGATGTTGTATTGTGGGGCACCGGCATTCGGAACAGTCTGCGCTCGTGTGGGCGGCCTGGGGTCGGCGCGGCTGGCCGGTGATCGTTCATGTTGAACCGTCGGCGGGCCGGTTGGACTCGGTACGCCGATAGCCCCTGGTGGTCGACAGATAGGTGATCTTCTTGTCTGCTGCTGCGGGAGGTTGCTCGGGCGCGATGGGTATCGACGAGATGACCTGCCAAGATGTGCATCGAGATCGTCGTACGCGGTGTGCCACAGCTGGAGCCCAGCGATCACCATGCGCGGCAGCATAATCCGCTCGCGCGCCGCAACCGAGATCAGGTCGATGATCGCCCTGTCTGTGTCACCGCTGCCCAGCGCCACATAGACCCGGTGTCGTTCCAGGGTCAGGAGGTATTCGTGGTCGCTATCGGCCAGCTTCCAGGCCAGCTCGACGGCACCCATGTAACCCGCCATGCCACTAGTAGGACCTGGGTAGCGACAAACTGTGTTGCCCCACGTAGTTGAGGATCATCTCCCGGCTGACAGGAGCGATGCGCAGAAGCCGGGCCAGCCCCCACTGCGGCACCAGTCCGTATTCGGCGGACAGACCGTTGCCGCCGTGCAGTTGGATGGCGTGGTCCACCGCGCCCACCGCGGCCTCGGCGGCTGCGTACTTGGCGATGTTTGACGCCTCCCCGGCGGGCTGGCCCTGGTCGTAGAGCCACGCCGCCTTGGCCGTCATCATCGCCGCGAGGTCGACCTCGATCTTGGCTTTGGCCAGGGGATGCGAAATCGCTTGGTAGGAGCCGATCGCCGGGCCCCACACCGTTCGGGTGCGGGCATAGTCGGCACCCTTGCTCACGGCGTGACGTCCGATGCCCACGCATACCGCCGCACCGGTGATGCGCTCCGGATTGAGCCCGTCAAACACCTGCCGAAAGCCCTCATGCTCCGTGCCGACCAGAGCGTCGGCGGGCACGCGGACGCCGTCGAAGTGCAGGGTGTACTGCTTCTCGGGCACCGAGATCCCCACCGGCAGTGGGTGCTTGACCAGACCGGGCGCATCGGTGGGCACGAGGAACAAGGACAGCTTCGCCGGCGCTGACCGGGCGACCACGATCAGCGCCCCGGCCTCATCAACACCGGAGATGTAGTACTTGGTGCCGTTGAGCAGGTAGTCCCCGCCGTCGCGGGTGGCAGTCGTAGTGATCTCGCGGGTATTGGAACCGGCGTCGGGTTCGGTAATCGCGAACACCACCTTGGTATCGCCGGACGCCATCGGCGGCAACCACTCTCGGCGCTGTTCGAGGCTGCCGTAGCGCGTCAGCAACTCCCCGGAGATCGCGCTCGACACCAGCAGCAGAAGCAGCGGGCAGCCGTGCGCGGCGGTCTCCTCGCACACGATGGCCAACTCCGCCATGCCCGCTCCACCCCCGCCGTAATCCTCGGCGAAGTTGATCCCGATGAAGCCCTGACGGGCCAGATCGCGCCACAGCTCGGTGGTCGGCTGGTGAGCCGCGGCGCAGTCGGCGAAGTAGCCTGGACCATACTTGTCGGTGACCGCTGCGATCGCCGAGCGAAGGTCGCGATGCTCGGCGGGTTCTGAGAAGTCCACTATGTCTTCAGCATTTCTGGGATATCGGTGTGCAGCGCTCGGACGTACTCGCCGAGCCCCTTGGCTTGCGGGTCGGTCCTGGTGCACGACGCCACACCCTCGCCGAGGAACCCGACAATGACGAAGTTCAGCGCCTTGAGGTTGGCAAATTCGTAGCGGCGCACCAGTAGTCCGGCGGCTTCGGGTACCAGCTGCGTGAAGCGTTCGATAGTCAGATGCGACCGTAGCCAGTCCCACCGCTCGTCGGTGTCGGTCCACAAACCGACGTTAGCGTTGCCGCCCTTGTCACCGGACCGCGCGGCGATCACACTGCCCAACGGACTGCGGCTGGTCGGCCCGAAATCAGCGATGACGGATTGCGCAGGCCCGGCCGGCCCGGCGGGTGGCTGTGCGACTTCGGGGCTGTGCGGGATGGTTTCGGCGGTGCCATCGGCGTGCACGACGGTGTGGGTGACCGTGTCCGCGGGCACGACGGTGGGCCAGTAGACGCCGAACTCGCTTGCCGACGTCGGCGGAGTGCTGGTGTGAAAGCCCGGGTACCCGGCGACGGCCAGTTCGATGACGGCATTGGAGAACGCGCGGTCCACCTTCGCTCTGTCGCGGTCCTTGACGGTCACCCGAAGGTGCGCAGTGGCGTCGACCAGCGAGGCCGGATCGGGTTTGTCGTAGCGCAGCAGCTGCAGGTCGACGGCGTCGAAGCTGTCTTGGCCGCCAAGGATGGCGAATAGTTCCTCGACCGCCCAGGCGGCCTTGTCCTCGATGTTCAGCCCGGTCAGCACCATGGTCATGGTGTTGCGGTAGCCGCCGATGTAGTTCATTGCCACCTTGAGCGTGGCCGGCGGCGGGCTGCCGGTGCCGCCGCTGACCCGGACCCGGTCCGGTCCGTCCTGCTCGACGGCCAGGGTGTCGAAGTGGGCGACGACATCGGGGTTGACATAAGCGGGTGCATCGACCTCGTACAGCAGTTGGGCGATCACCGTTCCCGGCGACACCAGTCCCCCGGTGTCATCGGGTTTGGTGATGACGAAGCTGCCGTCGTAGGCGAGTTCAGCGATCGGCGAGCCGGGGTAACGCCGGTCGGCGATCTCGGCCAGCTGCGAGTAGTTGCCGCCGGTGGCCTGCGGGCCGCATTCGATGATGTGCCCGGCGGCCACCGCGCCGGCCAGCGCGTCGTAGTCGGTGCGCGACCAGTCGTGCCACCAGGCACCGGCGCCCACGACCAGCGCGGCGTCGGTGACCCGGCCGGTGATGACGATGTCGGCGCCGCCGGCCAGCGCGCTCGCGATGCCCCAGCCGCCCAGATACGCGTTGGCCGACACCGGATCAGCGCCGGCAGTGCAAAGGTCGGCACCGCTGTCGAGGTGGGTGAACGGCGTTCCGGCGGCGCGCATCGCGGCAAGTTGTGGCATCAGGTCGTCGCCGCCGACGTAGGCGACGCTCAGTGACACGCCGGCGTCGGCGATGACGGCGCGCACCGCGTCTGCCATTCCCGCCGGGTTGAGCCCGCCGGCGTTGGTGATCACTTTGACCCCACGCGCCGCGCACTCGTTGACGACCTGTTTGAATTGGGTGAGAAAGGTTCGGGCGTAACCGCTTTCGGGATCCTTCTGCTTGGCTTTCCAGAGGATCAGCATGGTCAGCTCGGCCAGGTAGTCCCCGGTGATGATGTCGACGTCGGCGGCGGCGATTAGCTCACGCATGGCCGCGATCCGGTCACCGTAGAAAGCCGAGGTGTTGGCGATGCGTACCGGGCGCTTCATTAACGTGGCGCCCGCTGCGTCGGCGCCCCGGCGAACGCTTGCGCGATGTCGAGCCATCGCGATGCGACCTTCCCGTGGGCCTGCAGCGCGGTCTGGGTCCAGTGCCGGCGCTGGGTCACGGTAAGCGCGAAGTCCAGCGCCGGACCGCTAACCCGGTTGGCGGCATCTTCCGGGCCCCAGGTCCAACTGTCCCCGTCGGCGGAAACCAGTTCGATGCGCACCGAGTCGCCGGGCACCTCGAGCCCGTTGATCATGTGGGCGAATCCGAAGGTCGTCACGCCCAGGTGGGCGATGTTGCGCAACCCGGGACTGGGCGGGTGCTCGACACCCAGAGCCTCATAGATGTCGTGACCGTGTGCCCAGGTCTCCATCAGTCGCGCGGTCGCCGAGGACGCCACACTCATATCGGGCCCGAACCACGGCAGCCGCCGACGAGGATCCTCGCCGGCGAATTCGCCCTGCAGGTCTTGGCGCGCCTCGATAAACCAGCCCAGCAAGCCCTCGGGGGTGAGGTGGCGGTGCTGCTTGACGATCCGGTCGGGGAAGTCCATGCCGCCTGTGGTCAATGCGTCGGCCAGGCCGCGGAACTCGTCGGGCGTCGTCGTCGCCAGCCGGGCGGCGTCGTCGAAGAACGCCAGGTGCGAGACCTGGTCTTGGATGCTCCACCCCGCGGCAGGCGTCGCCAGCCCCCACTGCTCGTAGGCCAGGCCGTTCAGGTGCTCGATCAGCCGGTCGGACTCGTGCTGCAGACCGGCGAGCAGACCGGGGTAGTCCAGGCCCATCAGGCTCCTTTCCATTGCGGGGGGCGTCCCTCGTTGAACGCACGCGGACCCTCCTGGGCGTCGTTGCTGAGATAGACTGGCGCCCAGAGGGTTTCGGCGATTTGGTAAGCCGTGCTCAGCGGATGCTCGGCGGTCAGGGCGGCGGTCTGCTTGCCGGCGGCCACCGACAGTGGTGCGTTGGCGGCGATCTGCTCGGCCAGCGCCTGGGTGACCTCGATGAGTTCGCCGGGCTCGGCGAGCCGGTTGACGAACCCGATCTGGTGGGCGCGCGCGGCCGACAGCGGCGCGCCGGTGAGCACGAGTTCCATCACGATGCGCCGCGGAATCATCAGTGGAAGCGGCGTGGCCCAGGGGGAGCCTCGTCCCACCTTGGCCTCGGTGATCCCGAACTTCGCCGTGGTGGCGGCCACGCACAGATCGCAGATCTGGGCCAGCAGGAAACCGCCGGCGAAGGCCACCCAATTAACCGCGGCGATCGTCGGTTTGTCCACCGTGATGTTGCGGCCGAACTGCGGGATGAAGTCGACCGGCGGAATGGTCAGCCCGTCTTCGGACATTTCCTTGAGATCACCGCCCGCGCAGAACGCCTTGTCGCCGGCACCGGTGAGCACCAGGACCTTGGCGGTGTCGTCGGCGTTGAAGGTGCGGACGCCGTCGAACA
>DASZLQ010000060.1:0-7948 GCA_035552295.1 Mycobacterium sp.
GACCTCACGGCCACCGAGCTTGTACGAAACGTCCACACCCATCCCACACTCGGTGAAGGGTTACAGGAGTGCTTCCACGCTTTGACCGGCGCAGCCATCAATCTTTAAGCGATCCGCGGCACGCACACGGTCGTCGATGGACGTCGAATCGAATCGCGGTAATCACCTATTCTCGCCGGAAGTCCCATGGGCAGCACGTAAACGATGCCAGTCGCCAATACTGTTCGATTCCGATGCGTCGACCTGTCCGCAGAAGTGACAGTGTCGCTGCCGCAGTCAATGTCAGCACTACCCATCGCCACCGGTGGGCCAGTCGTTAGAAAATTCGGTGCGGGAGTCACCCGGGTGAATAGCTGAGCGGGGTGATGACAACTCACCCCGCCTAGCTCCAGTCTCAGTACGAGCAGCTTCATGCAGGCTCGCCATCCGGCGGGCAGGGCACCGCACTGAAGGCGGTTGCGCGCCGCGTCGACTCGATCCAATCGAGCCGGGCATTGGCCCAGCGGGAGCTGTCAAAGAGAACCAGGAAGGGAAATCCAATATGCACTTCCAGGACAAGAAGGTCATCGTTGTCGGCGGCAGCGCAGGCATGGGACGGCAGATCGCGATCGACGTTGTCGACCACGGCGGCAGCGCGGTCATCGTCGGACGCTCGAAGGGCCGCGTCGATGACACAGTCGCCGAGCTGACCAACCGGGGTGGCGAAGCTTGGGGCATCGCCGCCGAGTTGACGGATCGCGCTGCCGTCGCCGATGTGCAGCGCGGACTTTCCGAACAGCACGCTAACGCGACGCTGCTGGTCAACGCAGCCGGCTTCTTCATCCCCAAGGCGTTTCTCGAGTACGACCCGCAAGCCTATGACTCGTACATGGACCTCAACTACGCCCTGTTCTTCCTGACGCAAACCGTTGTAGAAGGCATGATCGCCAACGGCGCGGGCGGCTCCATCGTCAACATCGGCAGCATGTGGGCACACCAGGCCATCGGACTGACCCCATCGTCGGGATACTCGATGCAAAAAGCCGGACTGCATGCGCTCACCCGCAACCTGGCCATCGAGCTTGCCGAACATAGGATTCGCGTCAACGCGGTGGCACCGGCCGTCGTCAAGACCCCGCTGTATGAGGGGTTCATCCCCAAGGATGAAATCGACGCCACGCTGGACACATTCGCGCCGCTTCATCCCTTGGGACGCATCGGCACCCCCGGCGACGTCGCCAACGCCGTCACCTATCTGCTCTCCGAGGAAGCCGGCTGGGTCACCGGCGCGATTCTCAACATCGACGGCGGCATCATGGCCGGCCGTAACTAGCCCGATCACCGAGCCCGGCCAACGGCCGGCGCGTTGGGCGATCCACCGGACACTTAACTAAGGAGGACGTGTGTTACACAAATACAACAAAAACCCGGCCGCGGTCGACGCGTTGGAGCCCGAGCAATACCACGTCACCCAGGAGAACGGGACCGAGCAGCCGTTCACCGGCGAGTACTGGGCCAACAAGGAACCCGGCATCTACGTCGACGTCGTGTCTGGTGAACCGCTGTTCGCCTCGGTGGACAAGTTCGACAGCGGCACCGGATGGCCCAGCTTTACCAAGCCCATTGAAACGGACAACGTCGTCGAGCAGCACGACCGCAGCCACTTCATGGACCGCATCGAGGTGCGTTCCGCCCACGGCGACAGCCACCTCGGCCATGTATTCCCCGACGGCCCCGACCAAGCCGGCGGCCTGCGCTACTGCATTAACTCGGCGTCGCTGCGGTTCATCCACCGCGACAACCTGCAAGCCGAAGGCTACGGACGATACCTGAACCTGTTCGGAAACGCGGATCCGGCGCAACGCGACGCAGGTTTCGTGAGCGAGCAGCAATCATGACCAACGAGGACAAGATCGCCATACTGGCCGGCGGGTGCTTTTGGGGCGTGCAGGATCTGTTTCGCAAGCAGCCTGGAGTGGTGTCCACCCGCGTCGGCTACACCGGCGGCCGCAACACGCACGCCACCTACCGCAATCATCCCGGTCACGCCGAGGCGATAGAGATCACCTACGACCCCGATGAGACCGATTACCGGACGCTGCTGGAGTTCTTCTTCCAAATCCACGACCCGACCACCAAAGACAGCCAGGGCAACGATATGGGAACCAGCTACCGATCGGCGATTTTTTATCTGGACGACCAGCAGAAGCAGATCGCGTTGGACACCATCGCCGATATCGACGCGTCAGGGCTGTGGCCCGCCAAGGTGGTCACCGAGGTCAGTTCGGCCGGCCACTTTTGGAAGGCCGAACCCGAGCACCAAGACTATCTCGAGCGCTACCCGTCCGGGTATACGTGTCACTACATCCGACCAGACTGGAAGGTGCCCCACCGCAGCGGCTTTGGCGACGTCGCACCTACGGCGGCGCACGTGAACCGCGATGGGTGACGCTGATCGTCCGACGGCGATACCGCTGACCCGCGCTCAGAGACGAATTGGGCAACCGACGCGCCGTGATTGGCAGGTTTTGGCTCACAACTACCTGCCGCTGGTGATGCGATGACCGCCGAGGCGCCCCCGCTGCGAGGTCTTCAGGCCCGCCGGCCGTTCCCGGCCCGACTGGGCCCCCCGGGCAATCTGATCTACCGCCTGGTCACGACGACCGATCACAAGCTGATCGGAATCATGTATGTGGTCGCCTGCTTCACCTTCTTTTTCATCGGCGGGTTAATGGCGCTGTTCATCCGCGCCGAGCTGGCCGCGCCAGGGCTGCAATTTTTGTCCACCGAGCAGTACAACCAGTTATTCACAATGCACGGCACGGTGATGCTGCTGTTTTACGCGACCCCGATCGTGTTCGGGTTCGCCAACCTGGTACTGCCGCTACAGATCGGTGCCCCCGACGTCGCCTTCCCGCGCCTCAACGCCTTGTCATTTTGGCTGTTCGTGTTCGGAGCGCTGATCGCCCTAGCGGGCTTTGTCACTCCCGGCGGCGCCGCGGACTTCGGTTGGACCGCCTACACCCCGCTTTCCAGCGTGACGCATTCCCCGGGCGCCGGCGGTGACCTATGGATCCTGGGACTGATCGTCGGCGGTTTAGGCACCATCCTGGGCGGGGTCAACATGATCACCACAGTGGTGTGCTTACGCGCCCCGGGCATGACGATGTTTCGGATGCCGGTCTTCACCTGGAACATCCTGGTCACCAGCATCATGGTGATCGTGGCCTTTCCGCTGCTGACAGCCGCGCTGTTCGGGGCCGCAGCCGACCGCCACCTCGGTGCGCACGTGTTCGACCCGGCCAACGGCGGAGTTCTGCTGTGGCAGCACCTGTTCTGGTTCTTCGGTCACCCCGAGGTGTACATCATCGCGCTGCCGTTTTTCGGCATCATCACCGAAGTCATCCCGGTGTTCTCCCGCAAGCCGCTGTTCGGCTACTCCACGATGGTGTACGCCACCATCAGCATCGGGGCATTGTCGATCGCGGTGTGGGCCCATCACCTGTATGCCACCGGGGCGGTGCTGCTGCCGTTCTTTTCGTTCACGACGTTCCTGATCGCGGTGCCCACCGGGATCAAGTTCGTCAACTGGATCGGCACCATGTGGAAGGGCCAGCTGACCTTCGAGACACCGATGCTGTTCGCGGCGGGCTTTCTGGCGACCTTTCTGCTGGGCGGGCTGTCAGGGGTGTTGTTGGCCAGCCCGCCGATCGACTTCCACGTCACCGACACCTATTTCGTGGTCGCCCACTTCCACTACGTACTGTTCGGCACGATCGTGTTCGCGACCTACGCCGGGGTGTACTTCTGGTTTCCGAAGATGACCGGGCGGCTGCTCGACGAGCGGCTAGGCAAGCTGCATTTCTGGTTGACGCTGATCGGGTTTCACACCACGTTTTTGGTGCAGCACTGGCTGGGCAACATGGGTATGCCGCGCCGGTATGCCGATTACCTGCCCACCGACGGCTTCACCGCACTCAACGTTGTCTCAACGATCGGGGCATTCATCCTCGGCGTCTCGATGCTGCCGTTCGTCTGGAATGTGTTCAAGAGCTGGCGTTACGGCGAACCGGTCACCGTCGATGATCCGTGGGGTTACGGTAACTCGCTGGAATGGGCCACATCCAGCCCGCCGCCGCGCCACAACTTCACCGAACTGCCCCGGATCCGCTCGGAGCGTCCCGCCTTCGAACTGCACTACCCGCACATGATCGACCGCCTGCATGCTGAGGCCCACGTCCGGCGTGCCCGTGCGCATGCGCGGTGACGGACATGGCAGATCCGTTATCGCCCGGAATATCTGGCACGCGCCCAATCCCTTCCCCCCGGCGTCACACCGCCATCATGGCACCGCCGGGCGGCCGCGGTCCGGATCACACAGCGGCCCGGTCGTTCGTAGGTGTTGCCGATGAACCGGGCGGCGCATGCCATGACGTCATCATCGTCGGGTCGGGTCCGGCGGGGTACACCGCAGCAATCTATGCGGCGCGAGCACAGCTCGACACCGTGGTGATGGAAGGGACGTCACCCGGCGGGGCGCTGATGACGACCACTGTCGTCGAGAACTATCCCGGCTTCTCGGCGGGCATCACCGGATCACGTCTGATCGACCAGATGCGCGCGAAGGCCAACCGGTCCGGCGCCCACTTGCAAGGCGACGACGTCGATGCCGTCGAGCTGCACCGTGAAGTCAAGGCCGTGGTGGCAGCCGGGAAAGTCTGGCATGCCCGCGCCGTGATCCTGGCGATGGGTTCGGCCCCCCGAAACCTTAACGTTCCGGGCGAGCAGTTGCTGTACGGCCGAGGTGTCAGCACCACCGCCAAGGGTGACGGACTGGGCTTGCGTGACCAGGATGTTGCCGTGGTCGGCGGAGGCGACGCCGCCTTGGAGGAGGCGCTGTTCCTGAGCAGTGTCGCGCGCAGCGTCACGATCATTCATCACCGCAACACCTTTCGCTCATCGGCGATCATGACCAACCGTGCCCGCGTGCACGACAAGATCGCCGTGCTGACCGACACCGAAGTCATCGCCGTCCAAGGTGCGCGGCGGGTGACCGGTCTGCGGGTGCGGGAGCTCATCGCCGGTGCCGAGCGCAATCTACCGGTAACGGCGGTGATCGTGGCCGTCGGGCACGGTCCCCGTTCTGAGCTGTTGGTGGGCCTGCTCGACCTTGATTCCCGCGGATATGTCCTTACCCGAGATGGCACCGCCCACACCTCCGTCGACGGTGTCTTCGCCGCTGGCGATTTGGTCGACCGCCGCTACCGGCAAGCCGTCACTGCGGCCGCCAGCGGCTGTGTCGCCGCCCTCGACGCCGAACGCTGGCTGGCCCAAATCGGCTCCGACAAACAATGTTTCGCTGGATCGAGCCGATAGGAGCGGATTTGAGAACGATTTTCGCCATCACGGTGGACAGTGATTCCCGCTAGACGAGCTGGTGTGAACACCGCCAGGCTGGCGCAGCAGATGTCCACATCAAAAGAAGGAGCGAAATGACTACCGCGTTCGAATCGATCACCACCGGGGTCGCCGGCCACATCGGGAACTACGCCGATGCCGTGCGCGTACCAGCCGGGGTCGAAGTGATTTACACCTCCGGGACTCCGGGCCTGCGCCCCGACGGAACGCTACCGGAAGACTTCAGCGAAGAGGCCGCCCAAGCGTGGCGCAACGTCGAAGAGGCACTGGACCGGGCAGGCGCCCAGCTCAGCGACATCATCAGCGTGCGGCAATGGCTGACTGACGCCGCGGACCTTCCCGCCTACGCCGCGATCCGATCATCGGTCATCACACATCAACCGGTGTTCATGCTTGGCGTGATTCCCGCACTGGTCTGGCCCAACATCCGGGTTGAAATCGAGGTCACCGCGATCCGCACGCCCGCCAACTAGGGCGCCGCCGATGCCACGCCCGCAAATTACTGGGAGGAATTCCGTTGACTGACAGCGCAACCACGCACATCAGCGGCTCTCTGCTGAAACGAGAGGAACGTGGACCGACTACTTCATGTCCTGATCGGTGATCCACACACTGCAGTCGATGCCGCCATCAAAGCCTCGGCCCTGTTCCTCACGGCCGCGGTCCTGTTTCGCTTCACGGAGCGACGCACACTCGCCGAATTCGCACCGTTCGACTGGATCGCTGCCGTCGCCGCCGGAGCCATCGTCGGTCGAGCAGCCACCGCCAGCGACACGTCTTGGCTCAGCGCCACCGTGGCGCTCATCTGCCTCCTTGCGACCCATACGGCCTTGGCGAGATTACGTTTCATTCCTGGGTTTCGACGGTTCATCGATCCGCCTCTCAAAGTGTTGATCCGCGACGGACAGGTCAACCTACGTAACCTCCGTCACTGCGGACTAACCGCCGACGACCTGCAGGCCGTGCTACGACAGCACGGGCACCAAAACACGGCGCGCATTCACCTCGCGATTTTCGAAGCAAAAGGGGCTATCTCCGTTCTGTGCACCGATGAAGAAGGCGGAGCAACGTGAATGCGCGAGTCGACGCCCGAGGGCGCGATCTTGCGTTGAGCCTATTGGGCGGCCCCACAACGGTTATCGATATCGCCCGGCATACCTATGCCGCTGCACGTGATAGTCGCCGAAATCCCCGAAGGCAGTTGGGCGCCCGGCGCCATCAGGAAGTCAAACCTGCAGCGGGTTCGCGCAACCGCATTCCACCGCACAAGGTCTGCCGCCAGGCACGCCGTTCGTAAGTCGTGAAACCACAGGACCTACCAGGCATCACCTAGCGGCGCACCCGGCAACGAACACAACCGGTCAACCACCGATAGCCCACCCCTACTAAACGATTAGGATCCGTCGTGGCCCACCATCCATCTGTACCTGCGCACTCGATCGCACCCGCCTACACCGGCCGCCTGTTCACCGCGCCGGTGCCCGCGCTTCGGCTCCCCGAGGAGTCGATGGACCCCGAAGCCGCCTACCGTTTCATCCACGACGAGTTGATGCTTGATGGCAGCTCGCGGTTGAACCTGGCCACTTTCGTCAGTACCTGGATGGATCCCCAGGCCGGCCGGCTGATGGCCGAGACGTTCGATAAGAACATGATCGACAAGGACGAGTATCCGGCGACCGCGGCCATTGAGCAACGCTGCGTATGCATGGTGGCCGACCTGTTCCACGCCGAAGGGCTGCGCGACGATGACCCCGCCAGCGCCTGCGGGGTGTCCACTATCGGCTCCAGCGAAGCGGTGATGTTGGGTGGGCTGGCCATGAAATGGCGCTGGCGCCAGAAGGTGGGGAAAGGCTGGGAGGCCCGCACTCCCAACTTGGTGATGGGCTCCAACGTCCAGGTGGTCTGGGAGAAGTTCTGCCGCTACTTCGACGTCGAACCCCGCTATCTGCCGATGGAGGAGGGGCGTTACCTCATTACTCCCGAACAGGTCATCGATGCCGTCGACGAGGACACCATCGGAGTGGTCGGCATCCTGGGCACGACTTACACCGGCGAACTCGAGCCGATCGCCGAAATCTGTGCGGCGCTGGACAAGCTGGCCGCTGACGGGGGAGTGGACGTCCCGGTGCACGTTGACGCCGCCAGTGGGGGCTTTGTGGTGCCGTTCCTGCATCCGGAACTCAAGTGGGATTTCCGGCTGCCCCGGGTGGTGTCGATCAACGTCAGCGGTCACAAGTACGGGCTGACCTACCCCGGCATCGGGTTCGTCGTTTGGCGCAGCAAGGAGTATCTGCCCCAGGAGCTGATCTTTCGGGTCAACTACCTCGGCGGCGACATGCCGACCTTCACGCTGAACTTCTCCCGGCCGGGCAGCCAAGTCATCGGCCAGTACTACAACTTCCTGCGGCTGGGCCGTGAGGGCTACACACAGATCATGCAGAGCTTGTCGTCGACCGCGCAGTGGTTAGGCGAGCAGCTGCGTACCGGCGAACATGCCGAGCTGATCTCCGACGGTTCGGCCATCCCGGTGATCAGCTTCCGGCTCGCCCGG
>DASZLQ010000061.1:0-15301 GCA_035552295.1 Mycobacterium sp.
CAGGCCTGGGTGCCGGAGTAGTCGAACTCGCAGGCCTGCCCGATCACGATCGGGCCCGAGCCGATCACCAGCACGTGGCGCAAGTCGGTGCGACGCGGCACTAGCGCTCCCCTTCCTCGGCGCGAGAGTGCGCAGTTGTACACCATTTACGGCGTGTCGCTGTACAGACGCGCTCCCCCGCACGCGGGAGGTGCCCCCGGCTCGCGCTGAAGGTGGGCGCCGTCATCGGTGCGCCGCCATCAGCTCGAGGAATTCGTCGAACAGATATTCCGCGTCGTGCGGACCAGCGGCGGCCTCCGGGTGGTATTGCACCGAAAATGCTTTCCCGTCAGCGAGTTTGACGCCTTCGACCACGCCGTCGTTGGCGCAGGTGTGGCTGACGACCGCGGGCCCGAAGGGGGTGTCGAAGGACTGACCCGCCTCGCCTTCCAGCGCAAAGCCGTGGTTCTGCGCGGTCACCGCGACCCGCCCGGTGGCGTGGTCGATGACCGGGATGTTGATACCGCGGTGACCGAACACCATCTTGTAGGTGGACAGGCCCAGGGCTCGCCCGAGGATCTGATTGCCGAAACAGATTCCGAACAACGGGATTCCGGCACCGATCACCTCCCGGGTGAACGCGACGACGTGATCGGCGGTGGCCGGGTCGCCCGGCCCGTTGGACAAGAACACGCCGTCCGGCTTGATCTCGGCGATCTGCTCGAAAGTCGCCGACGCGGGCAGCACATGGCTGCGGATGCCGCGGCGGGCGAAGTTACGCGGCGTGTTGGTCTTGATGCCGAGGTCCAGCGCCGCGACCGTAAATCGCTGCGGCCCTTCGGGTTCGACGATGTAGGTGCCGTCGGTGCTGACCTCGCCGGCCAGATCGGCGCCCAGCATCGACTGCTGGCCCCGCACCCGCTCCAGCAGCTCGGCGGGCTCGGCGAGCGCATCACCGGAGAACATCCCGGCTTTCATCGAGCCGTAGCTGCGCAGATGCCGGACCAGCGCCCGGGTGTCGATACCGGCGATCCCGACGATGTTCTGGCGGACCAGCTCGTCGCTCAGCGTGCCGGTGGCACGCCAGTTGGATGCGCGCGGCGACGGATCGCGCACCGCGTAGCCGGCGACCCAGATCTTGTCACCGCGGCTCTCGGCGTCCTCAGCATTCCAGCCGGTGTTGCCGATTTGGGGCGCGGTGGCCACCACGATCTGCCGGTGATAGCTGGGGTCGGTGAGCGTTTCCTGATAGCCGGACATGCCGGTGGAGAACACGGCTTCCCCGAGCGTCTGGCCGATCCTGCCGAACGGTGTGCCCGTGAAGACCCGGCCGTCCTCAAGCACCAGTAGAGCTTTGCTCACGCGGCTCCCTTCTCGTAGGACTCCAGCCAGGCGGCGTATTCGTCGCGGTGGTTTGCCCGAAACCCGGTGTCGATCTCGACTCCTGACGGCAGCCGCCATCGGATCGCCAGTACCCCGATGCGGGCGACGACCTTGCCTGCAATGCCACGCTCCATGCGGATGGCCAAGATTGACTCCTGTGGAATCCAAATCGGCTGGGCCCGCACCCGTTCCAGCATGATTCCCTCGGGATAGCGGGTAAGCACCGCCTTGCTGCGGTAGCCAAGATTGCCGGCCGTGATCCGCTCGTTCCAGGCCGGCGCCATGGTGCAGCCGCAATAGAGGCCGCGGGTTGTGATGGTCGCTGCGCTCACCTCGTCAGGCATCTCGGGCAGGTCGCCGATCACGTCCTCCTGGCGCCGCGCGCGACGCTGCCACGAGCGCATCATCAGCTGAATCACCACCGCGATCACCACCACCAGCACGGCCGCGAAGATCAGCGACCCCACCAGCGTGCCCGAGTTCATGCCGGACTCTTCCCGTCCCGAGCGGTGATCTTCCCGCGCAGCAGCGTCGCAGTCACGGTGGCGGGCAACGTCATCGACTCGTATGGCGTGTTGGCTGACCGGCTGGCCAGGTCCGGCCCGGCGACCGTCCAGGTGGCGTCCGGGTCCACCACGGTCAGGTTGGCCGGCTCCCCCACCTCGAGCGGCCGGCCGTGGTCGGGCAGGCCGACGATGCGCGCGGGATTCTCACTCATCACCCTGGCGACGTCGCGCCAGGTCAACAGTCCGGGCGCCACCATCGTCTGCGCCACTACCGACAGGGCCGTCTGCAACCCCAGCATGCCGGGGCGCGCCGCGCAGAACTCCACGCACTTCTCGTGCTCGGCGTGCGGGGCGTGGTCCGTGGCCACGCAGTCGATTACCCCGTCAGCCAGCGCTTGACGCAATGCGACCGCGTCGGCGGCTTCGCGCAGCGGCGGGTTTACCCGGTTTATCCCGTCGTAGCTGGCCAGCCTGCCGTCGTCGAGCAGCAGATGATGCGGGGTGACTTCGGCGGTGATCGCAATACCTTGGCCCTTAGCCCATTTCAGGATTTCGACCGTCCCCGCGGTGGAGGCGTGGCAGATGTGCACCCGGGCGCCGGCGTCGCGGGCCAGCAGCGCGTCGCGGGCGACGATCGATTCCTCGGCGGCCCGCGGCCATCCCGCGAGGCCGAGCCTGGCGGCCATGGGCCCCTCGTGCGCGACCGCGCCGGCCGTCAGCCTCGGCTCCTCGGCGTGCTGAGCGACCAGCACCCCGAGGCCGGTGGCGTACTCCAGGGCGCGCCGCATCACCAGCGGGTCATGCACGCAGATGCCGTCGTCGGAGAACATTCGCACCTGCGCGGCGCCGGCGGCCATCATGCCCATCTCGGTGAGCTCGACCCCGGCCAGCCCGACAGTGACGGCGCCGACGGGGTGCACGTCCACCAGGCCGATCTGCTGCCCGCGGTGCCAGACATGGTCGGTGACCACCGGACTGTCGGCGACCGGACTAGTGTTGGCCATCGCGAACACCGCCGTGTAGCCGCCCAAAGCCGCTGCCGCCGAACCGGTTTCGATGTCTTCGGCATATTCGCGGCCCGGCTCGCGCAGGTGGGTGTGCAGGTCGACAAGTCCGGGCAGCAACACATGATCGGTGGCGTCGATGACGTCCGCCGTCTCGGGGATCGCCAGATCCGGGCCGATGTCGGCGATCTGGCCGTCGTCGACCAGCACGTCGACCCGCTCGCCCTCGCCGTAGGGACGCACGCCGCGGATCAGGACGCTCATGCTGCGACCTCCTGTGCACCTACCAGCACGTGGAACAACACGGCCATCCGCACGTGGACACCGTTGGAAACCTGTTGCAGCACAGCAGATTGCGATGAGTCAGCCACCGACGACGCGATCTCCATGCCGCGCACCATCGGCCCTGGGTGCAGCACCACGGCATGGCCGGGAAGCATCGCCTGACGCCGATCGGAAAGCCCAAAGCGAACCGAGTACTCGCGCACCGACGGGAAGAAGCCGCCGTTCATCCGCTCGGCCTGCACCCGCAGCATCAGCACCGCGTCGGCGGCGGGCAACTCGGCGTCGAAGTCATAGGAGACGGTGGCCGGCCAGCCGTCGACCCCGACCGGCAACAGCGTCGGCGGCGCCACCAGCACCACCTCGGCGCCCAGGGTGTCCAGCAGCACGACATTGGAGCGCGCTACCCGGCTGTGCAGGATGTCGCCGACGATCACGATGCGCCGGCCTTCGATTTCGCCGAGCCGCTGGCGGATGGTCAGCGCGTCCAGCAGCGCTTGCGTCGGATGCTCGTGGGTGCCGTCGCCGGCGTTGATGACCGACGGACCGGCTGGCTCTTGGGCGCCGTCGGCGCCGCTGGTCCATTCGGCGAGCAGATGCGCGGCACCGGATGCCGGGTGCCGGATGATCAACGCGTCGGCGCCGGCCGCCCGCAGCGTCAGCGCGGTGTCGCGCAGCGACTCGCCCTTGCCCACCGATGATCCGGCCGCACTGACGTTGATCACGTCGGCGCTCATCCACTTCCCGGCCACCTCGAACGACACCCGGGTGCGCGTCGAGTTCTCGTAGAACATCGTGATCACGGTGCGGCCGCGCAGTGTCGGCAGCTTCTTGATCTCGCGGCCCACCAGAGCCTGCGCGAACCGGTCCGCGTCGTCGAGGATGGCGGTGGCGTCGTCGCGGCTCAGGTCGCCGGCGGTCAACAGATGGCGGGTCATGAGTCGCCGTCCCGGGAGATGACCACGCCGTCGCGACCGTCGTGCTCGAGCAGTTGCACGTGCACGCTCTCGCCGCGCGAGGTCGGCACGTTCTTGCCCACATAGTCGGCGCGCAGGGGTAATTCGCGGTGGCCGCGGTCGACCAGCACCGCAAGCTGCACGGCCCGCGGCCGGCCCACGTCGCGCAGCGCGTCCAGGGCGGAGCGCACGGAGCGCCCGGAGTACAGCACGTCGTCGACGAGGATCACCAGCGCGTCGTCGATGCCGCCGGCCGGAATCGACGTGGCCTCCAGCGGCCGGGGCGGCTTTTGCATCAAGTCGTCGCGGTACAGGGTGATGTCGAGCGCACCGTGGCCGACCTCGCCACCGCTGTACTCGCCGATGTTGGTGGCCAGGCGCTGGGCCAGGATCACACCGCGGGTCGGGATACCGAGCAGCACCACCCGCGGTGCGTCGGGACTGTCCAGCGCGGTCTTTTCGATGATCTGATGCGCAATGCGCGAAATGGTGCGACCGACGTCGGCCGCAGACATCAATTCCCTGCCGGTGGCGGCATCCTCCGCGGCACCCATGCGAGACCTTGACCTCCTTCTCCGCCTCTCTGGACGGATCGTTAAAGGATGTCGACTGCACGGCAGCGTAGCATTCCGCGCTACCCTGGCGAAAATGACAGGCTCGACGTCCCCCTCAAATTCCTCTCGTTTCCCGGTTCTTGATTTCGATGCCCTATACCGCGGCGAAAGCCCGGCCGAAGGCTTCCCCGCTGTGACCACACCACCATGGGACACCAAGGCGCCCAAGGAGAATGTCGTCGCCTGGCAGGAGGGCGGCTGGGTCCACGGTGACGTCCTCGATATCGGCTGCGGGCTCGGCGACAATGCCATCTACCTGGCCAAAAGCGGACACAACGTCACCGGGCTGGACATCTCACCGACCGCGCTGAGCACCGCCGAGCGACGGGCCAAGGACGCCGGAGTCACCGTCAGGTTCGCGGTCACCGACTCCACGAAGCTCGAGGGCTACACCGATGCGTTCGACACCATCGTCGACAGCGGCATGTTCCACTGCCTCGACGATGACGGCAAGCGCAGCTACGCCGCCGCGGCACACCGGGCCACCAGGCCGGGCGCCACCCTGCTGCTCAGCTGCTTCTCCGATGCGAACGCGTCGGACGAGGAGTGGCCGCGGCCCGCGGTCTCCCGGCAGACGCTGCGCGACGTCCTCGGCGGCGCGGGCTGGGATATCGAGTCACTGGAGCCCGCCACGGTGCGTCGCGAACTGGACGGCAACGAAGTAGAGATGGCGTTCTGGTACGTCCGCGCGCAACGGCGCTAGCTGGACGCGGGCTACCCTGACCGGGTGAATCTCGACGGCAATCGGGCCTCCATCCGGGAGGTCTGCGACGCCGGCCTACTGGCCGGCGCTGTGACGGTGGTGTGGCAGCACGGAGAAATGCTGCAGCTCAACGAGATCGGGTACCGGGACGTCGATGCGGGCCTGCCGATGCAACACGACACGCTGTTTCGCATCGCGTCTATGACCAAGCCGGTCACGGTCGCGGCGGTGATGAGCCTCGTCGACGAGGGCAAGCTGGCGCTGAAAGATCCGATCGTGCGCTGGGCGCCGGAGCTGGCCGACGTGCGGGTGCTGGACGACCCGCATGGTCCGCTGGACCGGACGCATCCGGCGCGCCGCGCCATCCTGATCGACGATCTGCTCACCCATACCAGCGGCCTGGCGTACGGATTCTCGGTGTCCGGCCCGATCTCTCGGGCCTATGTGCGGCTGCCGTTCAACCAGGGCCCGGACGCGTGGCTGACTGAGCTGGCCAAGCTGCCGCTGGTGCACCAGCCGGGCGACCGAGTCACCTACAGCCACGCCATAGATCTGCTGGGCGTCATCGCATCCCGGATCGAGGACAAGCCGTTCCACCAGGTTCTCGACGAACGCATCCTGGGCCCGGCGGGCATGACCGACACCGGATTCTTCGTAACCGCCGAAGCGCGCCGACGCGCCGCGACCATGTACCGGCTCACCGAGGAACACGTTCTGCAGCACGGCGTGATGGGGCCGCCGCACATCAAGCCACCCTCGTTTTGCAACGCCGGCGGCGGCTTGTGGTCGACGGCCGACGACTACCTCCGGTTCGTGCGGATGTTGCTCGGCGACGGAACGGTCGACGGGGTGCGGGTCTTGTCCGGTGAATCGGTGCGCCTGATGCGGACCGACCGGCTCACCGACGAACACAAGCGACACAACTTTCTGGGGGCACCGTACTGGGTGGGTCGCGGATTCGGGTTGAACCTGTCGGTGGTGACGGATCCGGTGAGGTCCGCCCCGCTGTTCGGCCCGGGCGGACTGGGAACGTTCAACTGGCCCGGCGCGTACGGGACATGGTGGCAGGCCGACCCGACGGCCAACCTGATCCTGCTGTACCTGATTCAGAATTTGCCCGATTTGAGCGTGGACGCGGCCACGGCTGTCGCGGGTAACACGTCACTGGCGAAACTGCGCACGGCGCAACCGAAGTTCGTCCGCCACACCTATCGTGCGCTCGGCCTCTAGCGGATCCACGACATGGTCGATTACCCCCCTGACCGCCTCGCCGGACCGCGGCTGCTGCTGCGCCCGCCCCTACTCGACGACGCCGGCGCGCTCTTCCAAAGGGTCGCCCGCGATCCCAAGGTCACCAAGTATCTGAAGTGGATGCCGCACTCGGACGTGGCGGCGACGCGACGTGTGATCGCTGAAAAACTCAATGTCAGCGATGACGAACGGACCTGGGCAATCGCGTTGCGGCACAGCGACGAAGTCATCGGGCTGACCAGTTGCCGGCGCCCGGTGCCACACTCGGTCGAGATTGGTTACTGCATCGGTCGACGGTGGTGGGGCAAGGGTTACATACCTGAGGTGCTGGGCCTGCTGATGAATGCGCTGGAAGCCGATCGGGGCGTGTATCGCGTCTGGGCCACCTGCCATGTCGACAACGAGCGGTCGGCCCGGGTGCTGCGGCGAGCCGGGTTCGAGCTGGAGGGCCGGCTGGCTCGTTACGCCGTCTACCCCACCATCGGCCCTGAGCCGCTGGACGCCCTGCTGTACGCCAAGGCCCTGCGGTAGCGCAGGGCAGCGAGCCGTTGAGTGTGTGTCCTTGGCGTTGAGTGTGCGTCCTTGGCGTTGAGTGTGCGTCCTGGGCGGGAAATCGCGAAAATCGGCGCCCTGAGCGCACACTCGAAGCCGTCGGGGCACACTCGACTAGCCTTCGTCCAGCGCGCGACGAGCGTAGGCCCGCACGTCGGCGTCGCTGTCTTTGAGCGCGATTCCGAGCGCGTCGCGGGCGGCGGGTTCACCGGCCCACCGGGTCAGGCTCAGCACAGCCGCCTTGCGTACATCGAGATGGGCGTCGGCGAGCGCCTCGGACAACCGGGGGACGGCAAGTTCGGCCGCCGCACCCGACAGCGCGCGGGCCGCACCTTCCCGCACCTGCCAGGCCGCTGCTCGCAACGCCTTTTCGACATCAGCGAAATCATCTTGGCCGCAGCCTAATTCGGCCAGCGCGGCCAGCGCGGCCGCACGCACCAGCGGATCAGGATCGGCGACGAGCGCGCTCACCGCATCCGCGCCCCCACGCAGCGTCGCCAGGCCCGCGGCCGCCGCGATGCGGACTTCCCGGCTCTCGTCGCCGGTGGCGGTGACGATCCCGGACACGTCGTCGACCGACACCAGCGCTCGCACCGCCTCGATGCGCACCCGGTGGTCGGGATCTTCGAGCGCGCGACGGTATTCGCCGGCATCACCTGCCCGGCGCGCGGCCAGCAGATACACGGACGCCGCGCGCACCACCGTATCGCGGGAGAATAAATACGCCCGGGCAGCGGCGGGGTCGGGCAGCACCTCGACCAGCTCACGGATTCCCTCGGCGCTGGTGCGGCGCACCCCGGCGTCGTCGTCGTCCAGCGCTGCGAACAGGGCCGGCGCATATCCGTCGGGGATGTGCTCGGTGAGCGTGGCCACCGCGGTTCGGCGCACCTCGGGATCCGAGTCGGCAAGGTAGGGCCCCAGATCGGCGATCGTCGGTTCCTCCAGCGCGAGGACCTCGGCAATGCGCGGCGACGGCGGTTCGAATACCGTTGCAGCCGCGCCGATCCGGGCGACACTGGTGGCTGGAGCTTGGCCACCCACCAGCGGGGGCTGCTCCACCTCGTGGACCGTCTGATCCACCGGCGGCAGGCCGTCCAGCTCGGGGACCGGCACGAAATACGGAGCCACGGGCCGCTTGAGGAACACCATCCCGCCGTCCGGCCCCTTGCGCAGGTTGAGGTGATAACCCCATTGGTTGTCGTCGCGTCCGGGCAAGTCGGCGCGGTCGTGGTAGAGGCCCCAGCGCGATTCGGTCCGGGTGAGCGAGGATCGGGCCGCCATCTCGGCGCAATCCCTGATGAACGACACCTCCACGGCGCGCATCAGCTCGTGGGGATTGCGCGCGCCCATGTCGGCGATCTCGCCGCGCATCCGGTCGAAGGTGCGCACCGCGATGGACAATTTGGCCGCCGTCTTGGGCGGCGCCACATAGTCGTTGACGAACCGCCGCAGCTTGTACTCGACCTGCGGTTGCGGCGGCCCATCCGGATGCTGCAGCGGCCGGTAGATCAGCTCGTGGGCCTCCCGCAGCTGATCATCCGGAAGCTGTGGCGGCGCCGAGACTTCGGTCACGGTTGATGCGGCGTGCGTGCCGGCGAGATCACCGAAGACGAATGCACCGATCATGTAATTGTGCGGCACACAGGCCAGGTCCCCCGCGGCGTACAGTCCGGGCACGGTGGTGCGGGCATGCTCGTCAACCCAGACTCCGGAAGCGGAATGGCCGCTGCACAAACCGATTTCGGAAATATGCATCTCCACGTCGTGTGTGCGGTAGTCATGGCCGCGATTGGCGTGGAACGTGCCGCGAGTCGGCCGTTCGGTGGTGTGCAGGATGTTCTCCAGCGCGGTCAACGTCTCGTCGGAGAGGTGAGACACCTTGAGATAGATGGGCCCGCGCGCGGAGTCGATCTCGCTTTTGACTTCGGCCATCATCTGCCCCGACCAGTAGTCGGAGTCGACGAACCGCTCGCCCTGCGAATTGACTTGGTAGCCGCCGAACGGATTGGCCACATAGGCGCAGGCCGGACCGTTGTAATCCTTGATCAGCGGATTGACCTGGAAACACTCGATACCGGACAGCTCGGCGCCCGCGTGGTAGGCCATCGCGTACCCGTCGCCGGCGTTGGTCGGGTTCTCGTAGGTCCCGTACAGGTAACCCGACGCCGGCAAACCGAGCCGGCCGCACGCCCCGGTCGCCAGGATCACCGCCTTGGCGCCGACGGCAACGAATTCACCGGTTCGGGTGTTCAGCGCCGCGGCGCCGACGGCCCGGCCCTCCCCAGAAGCGTTGTCCACCAGCATCCGCACCGGCATCAGGCGGTTCTCGATCCGGATCTTCTCCCGCATCGAGCGTTGCCGCAGCACCCGATACAGCGCCTTTTTCACGTCCTTGCCTTCGGGCATGGGCAGCACATAGGAGCCCGACCGGTGCACGCGTCGCACCGCGTACTCGCCGTGCTCGTCCTTCTCGAACTTCACCCCATAGCGTTCCAGCCGCTGCACCATCGCAAACCCGCGGGAGGCCGTCTGATACACCGTGCGCTGGTTGACGATTCCGTCGTTCGCGCGGGTGATCTCGGCGACGTAGTCTTCCGGTTCGGCCTTGCCCGGAATGACGGCGTTGTTGACCCCGTCCATACCCATCGCCAGCGCACCGGAGTGGCGCACATGGGCCTTCTCCAGCAGCAACACCTGCGCACCCCGCTCGGCGGCGGACAGTGCAGCCATGGTGCCCGCGGTGCCCCCGCCGATGACCAGCACGTCACAGTCGAGACGTACCGGCGTGATATTCGGAATCTGCATCATGCCGCTACCGAATGATCCAGGGCGGCAATGATTTCCGTGCGCAACTCGTCGCGCAGCCCTCCGCTTCGCGGTTCGGGCACATCAAGCGACGCACGTAGCGGCTCACCGGCCCGGCCCAGCACCACGATCCGGTCCCCCAGCGCCAGTGCCTCGTCCACGTCGTGCGTTACGAAGACGATCGTGGTCGGATGGGTACGCCAGGTGTCGATGAGCAGCCGCTGCATGGCGGCACGGGTTTGGGTATCCAGCGCCCCGAACGGCTCATCCATCATCACCGCGCGCGGGGCCCCGGCCAGGCCGCGGGCCAGCTGAACACGCTGGCGCATCCCGCCGGACAGGCTCTTGGGTAGGTAGTGGCCGAACCCGGTGAGTCCAAGCTCGTCGATCCAGCGCTCGGCCGCCGCCCGCCGGGTGGCGCGTGGTTCGCCGCGCAGCCGCAGCGCCAGTTCGATGTTGGACCGCACGGTGCGCCACGGCAGCAGCGCGTTGTCCTGGAACACCATGCCGCGGTCGCCCGAGGTGGTGGTGACTTCGGCGCCGTCGGCCAGCACCCGCCCGTCGTCGGGCCGCAGCAGGCCCGCCAGGGCACGCAGCACCGTCGACTTGCCGCAGCCCGACGGCCCGGTGAGCACCAGGATCTCCCCCGGCCGCACCGCCAGGCTCAATCCGTCGATGACCGGATCTCCGGTGTAGGACAACCGAACTCGATCCAGCTCAAGGCTCATCCCGACGGTCATCGCGGGCCTTCCTGTGCGCGCGGCAGCCAGCGGGTCACGCGGCGGCCCACCAGTTCGACGGCCGCTGCGGTCGCGAATCCCAGCACCCCGATGGTGATGATGCCGACGAACACCTGGGGGTAGGCCAGCACGGTGTACTCCTGCCAGGTGCGGTAGCCCACTCCGAGGCGGCCGGAGATCATCTCCGCGGAGATCACGCAGATCCAGGCCACTCCCATGCCGACGGATAACCCGCCGAACACTCCCGGCAGGATGCCCGGCAGGACCACTTGGCTGAGCACCTCCCACCGGCCGCCGCCCAGGGTCCGCACCGAGTCCTCCCACAACGTGGGCAGCGCCCGCACCGCGTGCCGGGTACTGACCATGATCGGGAAGTAGGCCGCGAGAAAGGTGATGAACACGATGCCGGCCTCGTCCGTGGGAAACAGCAGGATCGCCACCGGCACCATCGCGATGGCGGGAATCGGCCGGGCCAGCTCCGCCAGCGGGCCGAACAAATCGGCGAACAGTCGCGAACGGCCCAGCATCACACCCGTCGCGACGCCGACCACCGCGGCCAACCCGAAGCCGGTGAGAATGCGAATCAATGACTGCGCCAGGTCAAGCCAGTACTCGTAGGCGCCCAGCCGATGGTGCAGCGCATTCGCTATCTGGGTGACCGTCGGCAGCGTGTCGAATCGCAGCAGCAGCCGCACCTTGCCGGCGGTGAGCAACTGCCACAGCGCGATGGCGGCGGCGACCGAGGCCACTCGCAGCAGCCGGGACCGCGATGGTGAAGCGAGTCGTCGGGTCGGCGCCGAGACGGCGTCGAGAACTGGGTCGGACACTACTTGGGCAGTCATACCGAACCTTCCAGTGCCTGTTGATAATTCACGGCTACGCTGCCCGGATGCGCGGCGAGGTAGCGATGCGCCCCGGCCGGGGTGCCGAACGGGTGATAGGTCTGGCCGTCAAGCACCCAGACCGCCTTGTCGGCGAACCACCTCGTGCCCAACTCGGCGTCGGGAACGTAGGCGGCGCGGATCTTGGCGCCGTGGGCGATCGCCTCCCGGACAGCTCGCAGGAGACTGGTTGGGTTGGGCGCCGTTTGAGTCGTATCGGATCCGTCCAGCCACAGCTCGCTCGCCAGAGCGGGGTCGCCGCGGAGCACGGACGGGTTCGTGGTGGCGGCCCGGGCTGTGTCATAGTTCAGGCCGCGGGCCGCGAAGACCGCGCGCAACGGCTCGCCTTGGATGAACCCTGAGATATCGAGGTCGGCGAAGTCGCCGATCGACTTCAGGTAGGGCACATCGCTTTTCAGCGCGTCGGCCAACGACGGTTTCAGGGTGGTGTCGAACGTCGTGCCGCCGGGACCGTTGTAGAGGTACACCACCTCCTGCGGCAGCCCGCTGCCCTGTGCCACGATGCGGGCCGCCTCCAGCGGCTTGTCGTTGAGAAAATCGGTGGCGTCCAGTTGCGCCTGCAGGAAGGCCGCGAGCACCTCCGGATGAGCGGACGCGTAGGAGCGCCGCACCACCACACCATGCAGGGTGGGGAATTTCAGCTCGGCCCCGTCGTAGAGCAGTTTGGCCTTGCCCTGATAGACCAGCAACCCGGGCCAGGCGACGAACTGCGAAAGTGCCTGCACCTGGCCGGATTCCAGTGCAGACGCACCGACCTGTGGCTGCTGGTTGAGCACCTCGACGCCGCCGATCCCGGCCCTATCCAGGGCGCGCACCAACGTGCCGTGGCCGGCCGAGCCCACGCTCGCCGAGACCTTTGAGCCGGCCAGGTCGTTCAACGTGGTGGCCGACGAATCCGGCTTCACCACCACCATGTTGAGCGCGCCCTTGGGGTTGTAGCCGGTGACCGACACCATCTCGGTGCGGGCCAGCGGGTTGGCCTGTGTCTTGGAGCCGTTGATCAGCATGGGGTAGTCGCCCATCGAGCCGATGTCGATCTTCTCGGCGAGCATCTGCGCGGTGATCGGGGCGCCGGTGTCGTAGTCCTGCCAGCGCACCGCGTACTTGGTGCCGGTGCGGGTGGTGATGTCGGCGAGCCGGCGCTCCAGGTAGCCCTGGGCGCGCAGCAGCGTGCCCGCCGTCACCGTGTTGATCGTCTTGGACTGATAGCCCACCACGACGTTGACGACGCCGGAGGTCTGCGTTAACGATTCCAGCGAGCAACCGGAGGCGACAGCGGTGATGGTCATAGCCACCACCGACGCCAGCCGAGCGGCGTGTCGTTTCATGAAAGATCCCGGGAGATAGGCTGATTCAGCGTATGAGGTAGGGCATGTTCACCGTGACGGCGCCGGTTGGGCAGCGGGCCGCGCACGGACCGCAGTACCAACATTCGTCGACGTGCATGAAGGCTTTGCCGGTGTCGGGATTGATGGCAAGTGCGTCCAGCGGACAGATCTCCACGCACAGTGTGCAGCCGTCGATACACAGCGATTCGTCGATCGTGACCGGCACGTCCGTGCGGTGGTTGACCAGCGTCATAGCTTGCTCCTTATCAGGTTCCCGCGCATGGTGATTCGATCGCCTCGCATCCGGATGTACTCCAGGTCGACGGGCCTGCCGTCGTCGAGGCTGGTGAGCCGCTCCAGCATGAGCAGCGCCGACCCGTCGGGCAGCTGCAGTGTGGCCGCCGAGTGCGCGTCGGCGGGGATGGCCTCCAGCGCCAGCGACGCCGAGCCCAGCCGCTGTCCGCTCACCTGCTCGATGAGCGCGAACAGGTCGTTGGTTTCCAAGTGATACCCCAGGATGCGGCTTCCGATATCCGGAGCGAGGTAGGTCAGGTCCAGGCTGAGTGGCAGGTCGCCGAGATAACGCAACCGCTCGACGAACACGGCCTCTTCACCGTGCTGCAGCTGCAGCCGGCGGGCCACCGACGGCGGGGCAGTCACCGGCATGGCGGCCCGTACCTCGTTGCGGACCTCCCCCAGATTTTTGAAGGCTTCCTTGAGCCCCAACAGTGAATCGATCCGGTGGTCGTACTTGCGCTGTGCGACGTGGGTGCCGACTTTGGGTCCGCGGTCGATCAGTCCTTCGTTTTTCAGAATGCTCAGCGCCTCGCGAATGGTGTTGCGGGAGACCAAGAATTCGGCCGCCAAGACGTTTTCGGCGGGTAGCCCCTCCACGTAGGCGCCCGCATGAATCTGCTGACGCAACACGTCGGCAGCGCGGCGGGCACGATTGGCCCGGGAGCCCTCGAAACGTGACATCGGTATGGCTTGGGCCACGCCGTCACGCTAATGCAGCTCACGGGCCTATTCAGGGCACCCGATCGGGGGCCGCGATGGCAGCCGCGGGTATTGCGCCGGGTGGCACTCGGCTACGACCAGCAAAAAACGCTGGCTCGATCGGCTATTGCGCCACTTCGGATGAGACGCCGCCTTTGCGATCCCCGTGAGCAGAACCTCCGTTGGGCGATGTGGCCGTCCCGTTGAGGGCAGAGGCATCCGACGGCAGGTCAAAGACCGGGAACGCGGAACCCACCGCGGCCATCGCCGCGTTCCGTTGGGCCTCCATCCGGGCCAGCGCCTCCGGGGTGAACACCGACAACCCGAGTTCGTGGTTGTACCCGTGGATCTCTTTCACGTCGAGCTGGGCAAGGAAATAGATGATCTCCTTGGAGACCACCTGACCCGGGACCAACACCGGGAAGCCGGGCGGGTAGGGCACCACGAACGTGGTCGACACCAGGGTCTTGCCCTCGGCCAGTCGTCGCCCGGCCGTGCCGATCAGCACGTACTCACGGTCTGACTCCTCGTACCCCGCGTAGAAGGCCGCCCGTGTGTCGCCGAACGCGCAGGCGTCGACGGGACGGAAGGCGATGTCGAACTCGCTGAAGTCGGGCAAGTGCGGCAGATCCTCGGTGATCTCTTCGACTCGGCGCTCGTGCAGTGCCCAGTCGGCCGTGCTGGCCCCCTGCTTCTCCCGGTCGAAATCGGTGGCCACCCGCCGCAGCACGTCAAGCAGATGGTGCACGCTCGACCACGTGACGCCGATGGTAAAGATCAACAGCACGCTGTTGATCGACGTCTTGTTGATCTGGATGCCGAATCGGTCCATCAGGATCTTCTCGCGGAAGTCGTACCCGTTCATTCCGGTGTTGCCGAGGAACAGGGTGACCCGCGTCGGGTCCAGCACGAACTGATCCGACCGCCAGGCCTCGTTCCACTCCGCCAAGGCGCCCTGCCTGATCGAAGCGGTCGAGCTGACGGCGGAGGCCCGGAACTCCTCGGGCACCAGGTCTGCCTCGTCGAGGATGCGGAACCACTTGCTGATCAGCCGGTCTTTGCGGACGCGGTGCCGGAAAACCAGCGCCATGTCGTAGACCTGCCGGACCAGTTGGAATCCCTCCATGTCGACCTGCCGCCGCGCCAGGTCCAGCGACGCGAGAAGTTGCTGGTTCGGCGACGTCGACGTGTGGGTCAAAAACGCCTCACCGAACGCATCCCGCGCGCGCGAATTAAATTCCTGGTCGCGCACGTGGATCATCGACGCTTGCCGGAACGCCGACAACGACTTGTGAGTGGA
>DASZLQ010000062.1:0-5402 GCA_035552295.1 Mycobacterium sp.
GGAGCCCCCTGTCAGGATTGAACTGACGACCGCTCGCTTACAAGGCGAGTGCTCTACCACTGAGCTAAGGAGGCCGGCAAAAGCCGGGTCCAAGCCTAACCGGTCACTCGTCGCTGTCGATGACACGCTGCGAGGGCACCGGCCGCGACGATGAGCGGCGTGGTCGCCGGCCCGGGAGTGGGATGCGATCGGCGATGTTGCTCAGCGGGTTGACCACCATGGTGAGCGACATGACCGCATCGTGCAGGGTGTCGATGGTCGGCGCCAGGGCCTCCATCCCGGGTGCCAGTCGAGCCAGGGTGTCGGCGACATCGGCCAGCTGTTCCAGCGGCCCATGCCTGGCGGTCATCTTGTCGAGCAGTCCGCCCTCGGCGAGCAGCCGTTCGGCCAGCCCATCCTCTGACAGCACCCGATCGATTAATCCGTCCTCGGCGAGCAGTTGGTCGGCCAGCCCACCCGGCTGAAGCGCGCGGTGCAGCCCACCGCCCTCCGCGGTCAGGCGGTCGAGCAAACCGCCCTCCGACGTCAGCAGGTCGACCACCCCGCCTGGGCGCAACAGGCGGTCCATCGGTCCATCGGGTGCCACGGCGCGTCCCAGCGGCGCATCCTCGTCGAGCAGCTTGGCGAGCCGATTAGCACGAATGATCGCGTCGTCAATCCCCAGCATGGAAGTCACTGCGTTCGTGCCGGCGTCGCCACCGACATCGGACACCGCTCGCCTCGCCACACCGACCGCCGCTGTCGCAACGTTCAAGCTCGCCTCGGCGGTGGCAAGCCCGACTCGCGCGGGAGCGGTCGCGAGAGAAACGATGCTTCTGGCGAGATTCATTCTCCGAGTCTATTCGCGCCGGACCCCCACAAACCGAGACGGGTCCAAGCTGATGCGATGATTCCTGGCAGACTACTAGCAGACTATTGGCAACGAGCTTTCAGGAACTCCACAATGATTACGAAGGCGACGTTCAAGCAAGGGACGGAAGGGACCTCAATGCCAGCGGCCAGCCCAACCGAAACCAAACCGGAGGCTCGCGTTCTCGTGGTCGATGACGAGGCCAACATCGTCGAACTGCTCTCGGTGAGCCTCAAATTCCAAGGATTTGAGGTCTACACGGCGACCAATGGAGCCCAAGCCCTGGACCGTGCCCGTGACGCCCGCCCGGACGCGGTGATCCTCGACGTGATGATGCCCGGCATGGACGGCTTCGGGGTGCTGCGCCGACTCCGTGCCGACGGCATCGATGCCCCGGCGTTGTTCCTGACGGCCCGCGATTCCCTGCAGGACAAGATCGCGGGCCTGACCCTTGGTGGCGACGACTACGTGACGAAGCCGTTCAGCCTGGAGGAGGTCGTTGCCCGGCTGCGGGTCATCCTGCGTCGCGCCGGCAAGGGCGGCGCGGAACCTCGCAGCGCCCGACTGACGTTCGCCGACATCGAACTCGACGAAGAGACCCACGAAGTCTGGAAGGCCGGCGAACCCGTGTCGCTGTCGCCGACCGAATTCACGCTGCTTCGCTACTTTGTAATCAACGCGGGCACGGTGCTGAGCAAACCGAAGATCCTCGACCACGTCTGGCGCTACGACTTCGGGGGCGACGTCAATGTCGTCGAGTCCTACGTGTCGTATCTGCGTCGCAAGATCGACACCGGAGAGAAGCGGCTGCTGCACACCTTGCGCGGGGTGGGCTATGTGCTTCGGGAGCCGCGCTGAGCGGCCGCGCGGCCATTCTGCATGGACTAGCCAGCGGTAGCGAAGAATACGGAAATGGCCACACAACCTAAACGCGGAATACCACTTCGGCTAGGTCTAGTCGCGGCCACCCTGCTGTTGGTGACCTGCGGTCTGGCGGCCTCGGGGATCGCGGTCACCTCGATCCTGCGTCACAGCCTGATCAGCCGGATCGACCAAGCGCTGTTCGACGCGTCCCGCGGCTGGGCACAGGCGCCGCGGCGGCAGTCCGGGCCCCCGTACGAGGGTTCGGACCCGGGCCGGCCACCGTCGAAGTTCTACGTGCGGGGCGTCGGCACCGACGGCACCCCGTTTACGGCCATCAACGACCGCAACTCCGAACCGGCGCTACCGCCCGACAACGACGTGGGCCCCAATCCCACGACGCTGCCCTCGGTCAATGGCTCTGACATTCTGTGGCGCGCGGTATCGGTGCGCGGGCCGCACGGGTTGACCACGGTCGCGATCGATCTGTCCGACGTCCAGCACACCGTCAGTTCACTGGTCTTGTTGCAGATCGGCATCGGGGTGGCGGTGCTGATCGTGGTCGGGATCGCCAGCTTCGTGGTGGTGCACCGCAGCCTGCGCCCACTGTACGAAGTTGAGCACACCGCCGCCGCCATCGCGGGAGGGCAGCGCGATCTCCGGGTTCCCGAACGGGATCCCCGAACCGAGGTGGGCCGACTTTCGTTGGCGCTCAATGGAATGCTCACCCAAATTCAGCAGGCGCTGGCGTCCTCGGAGTCCTCGGCCGAAAAGGCCCGCGATTCAGAGGAACGGATGCGACGGTTCATCACCGACGCCAGCCATGAACTGCGTACGCCACTGACCACCATTCGCGGCTTCGCGGAACTGTATCGTCAGGGCGCCGCGCGTGACGTGGCCATGCTGCTGTCGCGGATCGAAAGCGAAGCCAGCCGGATGGGCTTGCTGGTGGACGATCTGCTGCTGCTGGCGCGGCTGGACGTGCAACGACCGTTGGAGCATCATCAAGTGGACTTGCTGGCGCTGGCCAGCGATGCCGTGCACGATGCGCAGGCGATCGACCCCAAGCGCAGCATCACCATGGAAGTCTTCGACGGCCCCGGCATCCCAGAAGTGCTCGGCGACGAACCCCGGATCCGCCAGGTCCTGAGCAACCTCGTTGTCAACGCTTTACAGCACACCCCGGCGAGCGCCGACATCGTCGTTCGGGTGGGCACCGAAGGCGACGACGTGGTGCTCGAGGTGGCGGACAAGGGTCCCGGGATGAGTCATCAGGATGCGTCGCGGGTGTTCGAGCGGTTCTATCGCACCGACTCGTCACGGGCGCGGGCGAGCGGCGGTACCGGGCTGGGGCTATCCATCGTCGACTCGTTGGTGCACGCGCACGGCGGCGATGTCACCGTGACAACCGCGCCCGGGGCGGGTTGCCGCTTCCGCGTCACGCTGCCACGTACCAGCGATGTGCCCACGCGCGTTTGAGCTTTAAGTCAGTTGCTCCAGTGCCGCCTTGATCCTGGCCTGTGCCTGGTCGAGGGATTCCGGTGACGGGTTGCGGTCGACGTTGGCAAACCCGAAGTCGCCCAAGCTGCGGGTGGGGAACACGTGGACGTGCAGATGCGGCACTTCCAGCCCCGCGATGATCACCCCGGCGCGCTCAGTCCTGAACGCCTTGCACACAGCCTTGCCGATCAGCTGGCTCACCGCCATGACGCGGGTGAACGCCGCGTTGTCGACGTCCTGCCACTGATCGATCTCGGCGCGGGGCACCACGAGCGTGTGGCCCTGCGTCATCGGCTCGATCGTCAGGAACGCGACGATGTCGTCGTCCTCGTAGACGAAGCGGCCGGGCAGTTCACGGTTGATGATCTTGCTGAAGATCGACGCCATGGCCCCCAGCATATGTACGTCGAAATTACCGCTAAGGCTGTGGTCCGCGTCCACGTCACAACCGTGACGACGATTTCGACGATGAGTTCGACGGGTGGAGACGGTCAATCCTGATGCAAGGATCCGCAGTGCGGGAAGAAGTGATCAGGAGATTTCGCCATGTCGCAGGTGCGCGTGCACAACTTTTCAGTCTCCCTTGACGGTTTCGGGACGGGTATCGGACAAAGCATGGACGCGCCGTTCGGGCACGCTGGCGGCCGGTTGCACGAGTGGTTCTTCGCTACTCGCACCTTCCGAGCAATGCACGGCGAGCCGGGTGGGACTACGGGCATCGACGACGCCTTAGCCCGTAGCTGGGTGCCGGACATCGGCGCCGAAATTATGGGACGCCACAAGTTCGGGCCGCAGCGCGGCCCATGGACCAGCCAAGCGGGTAGTGAAGAATGGAAAGGCTGGTGGGGCGCCGACCCTCCATTTCATACGCCGGTCTTTGTGCTCACCCACCACCCCCGGCCCTCGATCGAGATGGAAGGTGGCACTACTTTCCACTTCATCGACGCAAGTCCCGCGGAATCCCTCGAGATCGCCCGAAAAGCCGCCGGAGACCTTGATATTCGACTCGGTGGCGGGCCCTCCACCATCCGCCAATTCCTCGCCGCGGACCTCGTCGACCATCTGCACGTCGCGCTGGTGCCGATCATCTTGGGGCGCGGGGAGTTGTTGTGGGAGGGACTAGAGGGCCTCGAGCAGCGATTCGTGGTGGAGTCGGTGAGCAGCCCTAGCGGCGTCACGCACCTGAGCTTTACGCGCCGTTAGGAGCGGCTCACTCCTCCTTGCCGAACTTCATGACGTCGAGGTTCCAGTACCCGCGCATGTTGGAGATCAGCCCCGCGTCGTTGACCTTGTAGGTGAACACCCCACGCACCTCGCTGGTGAAGCCGCCCTCAAACTTGCTGTGCAGCACCAGGATATGAGCGATCTCGTCAGGGGAGCTCGATGGGAACGTCTCCTCGCACGTGATCGTCAGCCGGTTGGCCGCGATGTTGTTGTCGAAGAAGGCTCCGACGGCTTCCTTCCCCTTCACCCCCTCGCCGTCGGGGTTGGTGACGGACTTGCCGATCGGGTCTTCGATGACGACGTCGTCGGTCATCAGCGCTAGCCAGCCTTCCCGGTCGTGGGCCTGCGCGCACCGCCACGATGACTGCGACGCGGTCAGTGCCGGGGAGTCGACGGTTTGGGTCATGGTTTTCTCCTGTCTTCTCAAATAGCGCACGCGGCGCGTGCGCCCTCCTCGGTGGCTTTGCGGATGAGGCCAAGGCCGCCGCAGTCGCCGGCGGCGTGCACCTCGGTGCCGGGCATGGCGGCGACCAGGCTGTCGAACAACGTTGTGTCGGGCTCGACCGTTCCGGCCAGCACGACGCTGTCGGTGGGCAGTTGGCGCCTGGTGCCACCGGCGGGCGTGAACACCACGGCGTTGGTCGTGATTCGTTCGACGGCTGCCCGGACATGGATGGTGACGCCGAGCCGGTCGAGGCGATCCATGTGTTCGGTCTTGCGCTTGTTGCCCACTTGGGGAGCGATGTCCTTGCCCGCTTCGAGTATGGACACCAGCCGGCCGCGGCTCGCCAGAAATTCGGCCAGTTCCAGGGCGACCAGGTCGCCGCCGATGATGGCCACGCGCCGCCCGACCGGCATCCATGCGCGGGTGGCGAGCCGAACCGCTGCTGGGTGCACCAGGGGCTGCCGCCAGCAGGCCAGCAGCGAAGCACCGAGCCGCTGCCAGGCCGGGTCGGTGGATTCGGCG
>DASZLQ010000063.1:0-71173 GCA_035552295.1 Mycobacterium sp.
GTGACCCGGATGAGGGCACCTTCGAGTTCGCGGATGTTGCGTTCGATGCTGCTGGCGATGAGCTCGAGCACGTCGTCGGGCACTGCGAGGCGTTCCATCTGCGCTTTTTTGCGCAGGATGGCGATGCGGGTTTCCAGTTCAGGGGGTTGTACGTCGGTGATCAGGCCCCACTCGAACCGTGTCCTTAGCCGGTCTTCCAGCGTGGCGAGCTGTTTTGGTGGCCGGTCGGAAGAGATGACGATCTGCTTGTTGGCGTTATGCAACGTGTTGAAGGTATGGAAGAACTCCTCCTGGATACCTTCTTTGCCCTCGATGAACTGGATGTCATCGACGAGCAGCACGTCGACGTCGCGGTAGCTGCGCTTGAACGCGACCTTTCGGTCGTCGCGAAGCGAGTTGATGAAGTCGTTGGTGAACTCTTCGGTGGAGACGTACTTGACCCGCATGCCCGGGAATAGCCGCTGTGCGTAATTGCCGGCGGCGTGTAAGAGGTGTGTCTTGCCGAGGCCGGACTCGCCCCAGATGAACAGGGGGTTGTACGCGCGGGCCGGTGCTTCGGCGATGGCCAGGGCCGCCGCGTGCGCGAACCGATTGGAGGCACCGATGACGAAAGTGTCGAAGGTGTAGCGGCGGTTGAGGCTGGTTCCGCCGGCAATGGCCGGGTCGATGGTGTGCGGACGTTCGGTGAAGTAGTTGGGCCAACCCTGCTCGGCAGTGATGATGGGTTCACCATTTTCGTAACCCTCGTCGACGTCACTTGACGCTTCGAGATCGACGTCGTCGGCAAAGGGGTCCGCTTGAGGGAGGACGATGTCATCGCCGTCTTCCGGCGGAGCGATGCGCACCCCGAGTTGGACCTGCTGCCCGAGCCGGCGGCTGAGCGCGTCGGTGATAGGTGCGCGCAGATGACGTTCGATCTCGTTTTGAACGAAGCTGCTCGGCACCGACAACAGAGCAAACCCCTCGACGATAGTGAGCGGCTGAACCAGATTCAGCCACGCTCTTTGCTGAGGGGTAAGGGGAGTGATGAGAGTTGTGCGGTTGGTGGCGACGCCGTCCGCGCTGGGCTCGCCGTTGAGTTCGGAGACGACCGCGTTCCACACCGTCGTGAAACCTGAACCGGGGTCATCGGTCAACGACGCATCTCCCTGGTCCCGACGTGGAGGAAAAACCAGCTTGGCGACAAAGCAACTGTCCACATAGTTATACACAGGTGTGGACAGGATGAGCGTAAACGAGCCGCAACCTACCGGCGACGGCTCGCGATCTCCGGGCTGGAGGCAACCCACGCAGGTCGCCTAGGCAGCTAGTCGATCCGCCATCCTCGCTTCGTTGTCGAGCGCCGTCTCATTGGCGAAACGGCATTGCCCGAAGCTAACAGTTTTCCGTGCGGCTGCCAACCGTTCTGCTGCATTCCGATCGGGTTATTTAAAGTTCTTTGGGACGTGCTTCGATCCGGTGCGGTTCCGCCGTAGAGCAGGACTGCCGAGAACGAAGGTTTTCACGACGGTCGGGTGTGGGTCCGTTGGGGCAGGCCAAGTTTGACCCAGCGAACGCACGTCAGTACCCTCGAACAGTCGCCCGAAAGTCGGCGATACGGCTGCGACCTAGGTTGATGTGCTTGGGGACCGCGCCGGCCAGCAGCAAGACCACGTCCGACCGCCCGACGAAGCATCGCAGTTGCGAAACGCGGGCGGCCGGATGGCTGGGAAAGCTTGAGCGAGACACAACGAGGAGAACGCCGTGGCCAAGGGCAAGCGGACCTTCCAGCCGAATAACCGGCGCCGAGCCCGCGTGCACGGCTTCCGCTTGCGGATGCGGACCCGCGCGGGGCGTTCGATCGTGTCCAACCGGCGCCGTAAGGGCCGCCGCGCGCTGTCTGCCTGATCGCAACGTCAGGTTTTTGGCGGTGCTTCCCGCACGCAACCGTATGAGGCGGTCGACGGAGTTCGACGCGACCGTCAAGTATGGGACGCGCGCGGCGCAGCCCGATGTCGTTGTGCACGTTCGCCGCGGCAACGACGACGAGGGTAATGGTCCGCGGGTGGGACTGATCATCGGCAAGGCGGTGGGGTCGGCCGTCGAGCGCCACCGGGTCGCGCGCCGGTTGCGGCATGTCGCCCGAACCATGTTGGGCGATCTCCATCAATCCGATCGGGTGGTGATCCGGGCCCTACCAAGTAGCCGGCAGGTGTCATCGGCGAGGCTGGAGCAGCAACTGCGTAGTGCGCTGCGGCGCGGTTGCGAGCTGACGGGAACGGACCGTTGAATTCGTCGGCGCCGGTGCGCGCGGTCGCGGGTGGTACCGGCAGGGCCGCCGCGCGGGGACTGGTTTTTCTCATCCAGCTGTACCGACACATGGTGTCGCCGCTGCGGCCGCCGACGTGTCGCTTCGTTCCCACCTGTAGTCAGTACGCCGTTGATGCCCTCACCGAGTACGGCTTGATTCGGGGGAGCTGGTTGGCGGCGGTCAGGCTCGCCAAGTGCGGACCATGGCATCACGGAGGATGGGACCCGATACCGGAGCGCCATGGATGCCGGGCGAACTTCGATGACGCGAGCGACGCCTGGGACTCCCCAGCGACGCGAGGGGAGAGTGAGTCTTTTGTTTGATTTCTTCAGCCTCGACATCTTCTACTACCCGGTGTCGTGGATCATGTGGGTTTGGTACAAGTTGTTCGCGGCTGTGCTGGGACCGTCGAACTTCTTTGCCTGGGCCCTGTCGGTGATGTTTTTGGTGTTCACCTTGCGTGCGTTGCTGTACAAGCCGTTCGTACGTCAGATCCGCACAACTCGGCAGATGCAGGAGCTGCAACCACAGATCAAGGCGCTGCAAAAGAAGTACGGCAAGGACCGTCAGCGCATGGCACTCGAGATGCAGAAGCTGCAGCGCGAGCACGGCTTCAACCCAATCCTGGGGTGCTTGCCGATGCTGGCGCAGATTCCCGTGTTCCTGGGGCTGTATCACGTGCTGCGGTCGTTCAACAGGACGCAGGGCGGATTCGGTCAGCCGCACCTGTCGGTGATCGAGAACCGACTGACCGGGAACTACATGTTCAGCCCGCTCGAGGTGCAGCACTTCCTGGACGCCAACCTGTTCGGTGCCCCGATCGGTGCGTCCATGACACAGCGCACCGGGATGGAGGCGTTCACCGATTTCAGCCGCCCCGCGGTGATCGCGGTCGGTGTCCCGGTGATGATCCTCGCCGGCGTCGCAACCTACTTCAACAGTCGGGCATCAATTGCGCGGCAGAGTCCCGAGGCGGCGGCGAACCCGCAGACCGCGATGATGAACAAGCTTGCGCTGTATGTGTTTCCGCTCGGCGTGGTCGTCGGTGGCCCGTTCCTTCCGCTTGCGATCATCCTGTATTGGTTCTCGAACAACATCTGGACCTTCGGCCAGCAGCACTACGTGTTCGGCGCGATCGAAAAAGAGGACGAGGCCAAGAAGCAGGAAGTCATCAAGCGCCGGGCGGCCAACGCGCCGGCACCGGGAGCCAAACCCAAACCCAAGCGCAATCCGAAGACGACGCCGGCGAGTGGTAATGGCTCGGCGATGGTCGGCGACGACGGCGCGGAACCGGGTTCGCCGGCGACGGATTCCGATGGCTCCGAAGTCCAGGGGCCCGAGACAGAAGCGGGACAGACCCAATCGGACAGGCCGAAGCCGGCCGGACGCAACAACGCTCCGGGCAACCGCACGCCGCGGCCCGGAGCGCGACCGAAGAGACGCAAACGCTGACGAGGGTGCCACAGCGCGAGGGGGCCGCATCGGAAAGGCGAGCCCAACAGAATGGGGACCCGTGGATGAGGGAGAGAAAGGCATGACGGACGCACATACCACCGAGCCCGACGTTGACGTCCAACCGTCGGTCGAGGACGTCCCGGAGGACGGCGCGACGGCGGATGGCGGCGCTGACGATGGCGCCGACCTGGAGGAGCGATTGGTCGCCGAGGGAGAGATCGCCGGCGACTACCTCGAAGAGCTGTTGGATCTATTGGACTTCGACGGCGACATCGATCTGGACGTCGAGGGCGGCCGCGCGATGGTGAGCATCGACGGCAGTGACGACTTGAACAAGTTGGTGGGCCGCGTCGGTGAAGTGCTCGATGCCCTGCAGGAGCTCACCCGCCTGGCGGTGCACCAGAAGACCGGCGTGCGTAGCCGGCTCATGCTCGACATCGCAGGCTGGCGACGCCGGCGGCGGGAGGAGCTGGCCGCGCTGGGCGACAAGGTAGCGCGACGTGTGCTGGACAGCGGTGAGCGCGAAGAGCTCGCCCCGATGACGCCGTTCGAGCGGAAGATCGTCCACGACGCAGTCGCGGCGGTTGCCGGGGTGCACAGCGAGAGCGAAGGCGTGGAGCCGTCACGCCGAGTCGTTGTGTTACTCGACTAGGAGTTACAGCGGTGTAGTTCGCGCCGGCGTTGGTAGCCGCGACCCCACGAAGATCAGAGGAATGTTTCACGTGAAACATGTCGGCCGTTCCGAGCGAATGCTGGAATCTGCCACGCCGACAGCCTCCGCCGAACCCGGGCGCGCGCCCGACGCGGCGTCGGCGATCTTCGGGCCACGCATTCATATCGCGCAGCGGTACGCCGAACTGCTGGCGTCGGCTGGAGTAGAGCGTGGACTGCTCGGGCCGCGCGAGGTGGGCCGGGTGTGGGACCGCCATCTGCTGAACAGCGCCGCGGTCAGCGAGCTCCTGGATCCAGGGGATCGCGTAGTGGACATCGGCAGCGGCGCGGGGTTGCCAGGGATACCGTTAGCGATTGCGCGGCCGGACGTTCAGGTCGTGCTTCTCGAACCGTTACTGCGGCGGAGCGAGTTTCTCAATGAGGTGGTGGCCCAACTAGGGTTGGCCGTCGAGGTGGTGCGCGGCCGGGCCGAGGAACCTTGGGTACGGGAACGGTACGGCGGAAGGGACGCGGCGGTGTCGCGAGCGGTTGCAGCATTGGACAAGTTGACGAAGTGGAGTATGCCGTTGCTACGGCCCGGCGGCCGGATGGTGGCCATCAAGGGTGAGCGCGCTGCCGACGAAGTCCAAGCACACCGGCGTGTGATGGCAGCATCGGGCGCCGTTGATGCCAGGGTGGTCACATGTGGCGCGAACTATTTGCGTCCGCCCGCAACCGTGGTGTTAGCGCGGCGCGCAGAGCAACCGCGGCACGGGTCGGCACGGATGGGGAACAGGGGACATCGATGAGTTCTCCGCGAGACTGGCCCGCAGCTCCGCCGCCGGCGGTGGGCGTCGCGCACGAACAAGCAAGCGCCGTGGCGCCCGTCGCGCCGCAAGGGACGGAGGTGCCTGAGCATCGAGACCCGGCGGACGCGGTGCCGCATGTTTCACGTGAAACATCGGACGAATTCGACACCCCGATTGGCGCCGCCGCGGAGCGCGCCATGCGGATACTCCACACCACCTATCCGCCGTTGCGCCGGCCGGACAATCGCCGGGTCTTCACGGTCGCGAACCAAAAAGGCGGCGTCGGCAAAACCACCACCGCGGTTAACCTTGCCGCCGCGCTCGCCGTGCAAGGACTCAAGACGCTCGTCATCGATCTCGATCCCCAGGGCAACGCGAGCACGGCACTGGGCATCACCGAACGGCCGGCCGGCACGCCATCCTCGTACGAGGTCCTGCTGGGCGAGGTCTCGTTGCAGGACGCGCTTCGCCGCAGCCCGCACAGCGAGCGCTTGTTCTGTGTCCCGTCCACGATTGATCTGGCGGGCGCCGAGATTGAATTGGTGAGCATGGTTGCGCGCGAGAACCGGTTGCGCACCGCCTTGGCCGCACTCGATCAATTCGACTTCGACTACGTCTTCGTCGATTGCCCGCCGTCACTCGGGCTGCTGACCATCAATGCGCTCGTTGCCGCGCCCGAGGTGATGATCCCGATCCAGTGCGAGTACTACGCGCTCGAGGGTGTGTCACAGCTGATGCGCAACATCGAGATGGTGAAGGCCCACCTGAATCCTCGGCTCGACGTGACCACCGTGATCCTCACTATGTACGACGGCCGGACCAAGCTCGCCGACCAGGTGGCCGAAGAGGTGCGCCGGTACTTCGGAAGCAAGGTGTTGCGCACGGTCATTCCGCGCAGCGTCAAGGTCTCAGAGGCGCCCGGCTACAGCATGACGATCATCGACTACGACCCCGGTTCACGCGGGGCGATGAGCTATCTGGACGCGAGCCGCGAACTCGCGCTACGCGACTGACAACCATTCGTGAAGGGACGACCATGACGCAGCCGTTACGCAAGAAGGGCGGCCTCGGCCGGGGGCTGGCTTCGCTGATCCCGACCGGCCCCGCCGACAGCGACTCGGGGCCGGCGACCCTTGGTCCGCGGATGGGGGATGCGGCCGCCGATGTGTTGATTGGCGGTCCGGCACCGGGCACCGCCGGGATGGGCGCGGTGTATCGCGAGATCGCACCGGCCGACATCGAGGCCAATCCACGTCAGCCCCGGCAGGTGTTTGACGAGGAGGCGCTGTCCGAACTGGTGCACTCCATCCGCGAGTTCGGCCTCTTGCAGCCCATCGTGGTGCGGGCGGTGACCGGGACGCGGAGCGGCGCGCGGTACCAGATCGTGATGGGGGAGCGGCGCTGGCGGGCCGCCCAGGAGGCGGGCCTGGCCACCATCCCGGCCATTGTGCGCGAGACGGGCGATGACAATCTGCTGCGCGACGCCTTGCTGGAGAACATTCATCGGGTAC
Source organism: Mycobacterium sp. (assembly GCA_035552295.1). Lineage (GTDB taxonomy): Bacteria > Actinomycetota > Actinomycetes > Mycobacteriales > Mycobacteriaceae > Mycobacterium. Next base: position 6,717 of record DASZLQ010000063.1, read on the forward strand.
AGCTGAACCCTCTGGAAGAGGCGGCGGCCTACCAACAGCTGCTCGACGAGTTCGGTGTCACCCACGACGAACTGGCGGCCCGCATCGGCCGGTCGCGACCGCTGATCACCAACATGATCCGGTTGCTCAAACTGCCGATCGCGGTCCAGCGCCGGGTGGCGGCAGGTGTGCTGTCCGCCGGTCATGCGCGTGCGCTGCTGTCCCTGGAGTCCGGCCCCGACGCGCAGGAAGAACTGGCCGGCCGGATCGTCGCGGAGGGGCTGTCGGTGCGCGCCACCGAGGAAGCGGTCACGCTGGCCAACCGCGGGGAGGCGTCCAAGCCGGCACCTCCGCGGCGCAAGCCAATCCAGATGCCCGGCCTGCAAGATGTTGCTGACCGGCTCTCGAATACCTTCGATACGCGGGTGACAGTCAGCCTTGGCAAACGCAAAGGGCGGATTGTGGTGGAGTTCGCCTCGGTGGAAGATCTGCAGCGGATCATCGAAGTAATGACCCCGCCCAACCCCTGATCGGCCATACGGTGTAATTACGTCACTGTGACACTGCGCCGGTGCTGGGGCGCGGAACAGCCCGCCTCAACCACCGCGCTTTGCCGGAGAACCGCTGGGCGACAACCAATTTCGGAATTCGGCGGACCACTGTTCCCGGGTGGGGAGCGGCCTGGCCGCGCCGCTCACGCGGCCGCGCGAACACTGGCCCCATGACGGCAAACTCTCCTATCCTGGAGGGGTTGCTGGTGCATGTGAGCCTGGGAATAGCCGGGCTCGCGGTACGCAGGGAAGCCAGGAGGCTAGTGTCTGCTCGAATCACACCGCTGCGGCTCGAAGCCTTCGAGCATCTGCCCAAGCACGCGCGCCGCTGCGTCTTCTGGGAGGTCGACCCCGCGACCCTCGGTAATCAGGACCACCTCGCCGATCCCGAATTCGAAAAGGAAGCGTGGTTGTCGATGGTGATGCTGGAGTGGGGCTCATGCGGCCAGGTCGCGACGGCGGTCCCCGACGAACACAGCCACACCGAGCCACCGTGCCTAGGGTATGTCCTCTACGCACCGCCGCGGGCGGTTCCGCGGGCACATCGGTTTCCCACCGCGCCGGTATCCGCGGACGCGGTGCTGCTGACGTCGATGGGGATCGAGCCCGGGCCGGCCGCTGACGACTTGCCGCACAGCCTCCTGGCCCGCGTCGTCGACGAGCTGGTCCGGCGCGGAGTGCGGGCGCTGGAAGCTTTTGGCCGCACGCCGGCGGCTTCGGAATTACTGGATCCGGAGACGGTGGATCCCGACGTGCGGCCGGTGCTGGAAGCCCTCGGCGACTGCACCGTTGACCACTGCGTCATCGACGCGGAGTTCTTGAAGGACGCGGGCTTCGTTGTGGTGGCACCACATACGTACTTCCCTCGGCTGCGGCTCGAGCTGGACAAGGGCTTGGGGTGGAAAGCCGAGGTCGAGGCCGCGCTGGAGCGCCTCCTGGCGAACGCTCAGCTGCAGCAGCCGGTCGGGGCCGGGTCTACTGCAGGGAATACGTTGCAGTTCACCCAGAACGGTTAGGAACCGCCGAGCCTGGTAGTCCGTTCCACCGACAATTCGTGAGCAAGCAACTCGGCGAATGTGAATGTGCCAGTGGGCCGATCGTTCTTGCCCAGCAAATAGAGTCGTTTGACCGCGGCCAGGATACCTTCGGCGATGGCATCGCGAGCCTGCGTCGACACCAGCATGTCACGATCGCGAGGATTGGTGATGTAGCCGACGTCGACCTGAACGGTGGGCATCCGAGTCAGTCGCAGCAGATCCCACGTCCGGCCATGCGTCCGGCAATCTCGTAAACCGGTGCGGGCCACCACTTCTCGCTGAATGAAGTCGGCGAGATTGCGGCCGATGGTAGAGACCGAGCCATGCGAGTTGCCGAAATGGAAGGAGGCGACGCCGTTGGCCGAACGGCTGCTCTGAGCTTCGCAGCGCAGGCTGATCATCAGGTCGGCGCCGACGTTGTTAGCCGTAGCGGCGCGTTCGGCATCCGACGGGCTGCGATTGGTCGGCCGAGACAGGAAGGTCTCCATACCAATGGCGGTCATCCGCCCTTCAAGCCGGCTTGCCAAGTCCCACAACACATCTGCTTCGCTGATGGGACCATTCGGACCGTGGCAGATCAAACCGTGGTCCGCGCCGCCGCGGCCTGGATCGATAATGATCCGCTTGCCCGACAATTTGGGCCCCGATCGGCGGACCAGCTCTTCTTCGCGAAGAGCGTGCGGCGAGCCGCCGGTGACCCGTGAACTCAGAAAATACAAGGAGCGCAACGTTTCCGGACCGCAGATACCGTCGGCGGCAAGTCCGTACTCACGTTGGTACGACATCAAAGCGTTGTGCGTCTGCAACCCGAAGTAACCGTCGACCAGGCCGGTGTAGAAGCCGAGGTCCTGTAGCCGAGCCTGCAGGGTCGCGACGTCGTCACCGTACAGCGGGGCACCGAATTGGTGATACAGCGTGCGCGCGCCGAGCCGGTAGGAGGCCTCTTTCAACGCCCGGTAGGTGGCCTCGCCGACAACGCCGTCCACCAGCAGTCCCCGGTGCTGCTGGAACGCACGTACGGCCTGGTCAAGCTCGGTATCGAAGAGTTCCAGAGCCACATGCCTGCCAGTGGTCAGGTCTTCGTCGGCATTGTCCAGCAGGTTCAGCGCAGCCAGCGCGGCCCGGATCTCGGTCACAGCTGCGCTGCGGTCACCACAGCGCAGCGCGTCGCCGTTTTCGCGGCGCGGACTCGACATACCAAGGGCCCTCCGGGACAGACTGACAGTCTTGACATATGGGTTTGAGCTAACCGGTATTGTCGCAGATCCTTCTCGATTTCGGGAAAACCCCAGGCTAAGAGGCGGCGTTGTGCCGCGATGTCGATCAGGGGGTCAGGCGAGGTTAGGAACCGCGTCGGAAAGCTCGCGCAGCAAGGCGGCCTTGCCCTTAGCCCCAACGATACGTTTCACCGGCTGACCGTCCTTGAACAGGATCATCGTGGGGATCGACACCACCTGGAAGTCACGCGCTGTTTCCGGGTTGGCGTCGACGTCGAGCTTGGCCACGGTGAGCTGCTCGGCCCGCTCGGTTGCGATCTCCTCGAGGACAGGCGCGACCATCTTGCACGGTCCACACCAGGTTGCCCAAAAGTCAACCAGCACAGGCTTATTGCTGGACAACACTTCCGCGGAAAAGGAGGCATCGGAGACTTCTATTGTGCCCCCGGCATTTTCGGCGTCGGTCATCGTGTTGCTCCAATCAATGTGTCGGTACCGTCAGCTGCTGCGTCTGCAGGGTCGCGTCTGACCCTTCGTGCTCGGCCAGCCACCGCTCGGCGTCGATGGCCGCTGCACACCCGCTACCGGCGGCAGTGACCGCCTGCCGATAGGTCCGGTCCACCAGGTCGCCGGCCGCGAACACACCGTCTAGTGAGGTGCTGGTGGTGCGCCCGTTCACAAGTACGTACCCGTCCGGGTCGACGTCGACGACGTCGCGCACCAAGGCCGAACGCGGCTCGTGGCCGATCGCCACGAAAACGCCAGTCACCGGCAGCGTGGTATCCGCACCAGTCACGGTGTCACGCAACCGCAATCCGGTCACCGCTGTCTCGCCGTTCACCGCGACGACGGTGTGATTGGTGATGAACTTGATCTTGTCGTTGTTGCGGGCACGGTTCAGCATGATTTTCGATGCCCGGAACTCGTCGCGGCGGTGCACAAGGGTCACGCTGCTGGCGAACCGGGTCAGAAAAAGGGCTTCCTCCATCGCGGAGTCCCCGCCGCCGATGACGGCGATGTGCTGGTCTCGGAAGAAGAACCCGTCGCAGGTGGCACAGGAACTCACGCCACGGCCCAGCAACTCTTGCTCGCCGGGAACCTGCAGATAGCGCGCCGCGGCGCCCATTGCCAGGATGACGGCCCGGGCGCGATGGGTGTCTCCGTCCGCGGTGACGACCGACTTGACCGGCCCGTCCAGCGATACCGACTCGACGTCTTCCATCCGCAGGTCCGCGCCGAACCGCAGCGCCTGCTCGCGCATCTCGTCCATCAACTCCGGACCGGTGATCCCGTCGCGGAACCCGGGGTAGTTCTCGACCTCGGTGGTGGTCATCAACGCGCCGCCGAACGAGGTGCCCTCGAAGACCAGTGGTGCCAGCTGGGCGCGGGCGGCATACAGGGCCGCGGTGTACCCCGCGGGACCGGAACCGACAACGACTACGTCGTGGACGGTGTCATGGGCGGACGGGGCGGCGGTCATGCGAGCCTTTCAGGTGCAGAGCGTCTCGACGTGTGTACGAACGCCAGCGTAGGCATTGCTGTTCCCGAGCGCGGCGCACAACACGTGGCATCACACTAAGCGCGGGGGACTTGGGTGTTGGCCAGCAGCCCCGTATCAGCGGCGCTGCAATTCAGTGCCACCGCGAAGACCGCCAGGTTGTTGGGCGTATCGCCGGGCAGCACCAGCACAACACCGGGGCGGGCGTTGATGTCGATCGGTCGTGCACCCAGCACCTGCGTGGACGCCGGATAGCCGAGGCCGCTGAGGCAGGACGCGCGCCGAGATGGGTCGTTGAGCGGGCCGTACTCGGGCGTGCGGTCCAGCAGGCCAAGGATCTCGGCCTGCGATAACGGCACCACCATGGGCGGTGTCGACACCGTGATGTGCTCGGCGGTGACGTCCGTACTCGGCATCGGCGCGGGTGCCTGGATCAGCGCCGCCGTACCGATGCCGATCGCGGCCAGCACCGCGCACAAACCGGCCACGCCCGCCACCACTCTGCCGGGGCGCAGCTGCGGGCGCGCGGAGTGTGCCGCGGGGCTGCCGGGGGCCGCGGCCTGGCCCGCTGACGTCAGCGCCGCGGTGATTCTGCCGATGACCTCCGGGGGAGCGTCGGGCGCCGCCGCCGGATCTGCACCAACGGCGGCGACATCGCGGCGCACCTGGTTCAAAGCACGAAGGATCCCTTCGGCCTCCGGGTCTGCGCGGACTTGTCTGCGCATCCGGGCGGCGGCTTCGTCATCCAGCAGACCGGCCTGCAGGTCGGCGAGACGCTCGACTGTCAGCGGTGGGTCCGCTCCCGCTGCACGATGATCCGGTCCCGCTGGACCATGACCCGGGCCATGATGCGCGGGATCGTTCTCGGCTTCACCCATCCGCCCCAGTGTCCGTCATGCACAGGCTGATGGCCATATCCGGCCTGCGGGAAGGTCTGTCGCGGGGTCAGGCCTGACCGGCAGGACTCTCGGGTGCGGCGTGGGCGCCGGTGCCGAGGTAGCCGAGCAGCTCGGCGAGGCGAACACGGGCGCGGGCACATCGGCTCTTGACGGTGCCCTCGGGTACACCGAGTAGCCGGGCGGTGTCGGCAACCGGATAGCCGAGCATGTCGACCGCCACGATGGCGGCCCGTTGCTCGATCGGAAGCCGAGTCAGTGCCCGCTGCACCACAATCGCAGTCTCGACCTGGGTGCTGCGATCAGCTACCGGGTAGACGTCCTCGAGCGGCACGGTCCGGTGGGCCTTGGCGCGCCGCAGCCGGTCCAGGCAGGCGTTGACCACGATGCGGTGCAGCCAGCTGCCGACCGCGGCGTCGTGCCGAAACGAACTCGCGCCGCGATGGGCTGAGAGCATGGCGTCCTGCAGCGCGTCTTCGGCGTCTTCGGGGGTGCGCGTGGTCAGCCGGGCGAGGCGATGCAGCTGGCGCTGGTGACGGTGGAACAATTCGCCGAAGGCGTAGCGGTCGCCGGCGACATGGGCGGCCAGCAGCTCGGCATCACTGCGTTCTCGCTGGACCTGTCCCCCCAAACCCACGGCCGGACAGTAACCAATCGGTGATCACGCGGCACTTCACCGCGGCACGGGCCTGTGAACGCTGTCAGGATGCGGCTTGAACCGTGATCTCGAAGAAACCGGCTTGGCTCTTGCCGTTGGTGGTTCCCAACGTGGAAATCCACACCAGCAGATTCGACGTCGCCGCACCGGCCCTGACCGGGATGACGTTATGGCCGGGTTTGAGCGCAAAGGCCGGAGCCAACACGGTGGTGTCCTCCAGCTTCGACGGCGCCGCCGTGGATGCGGAGCGAATCTCGACCTTGGTTCCGGTGCTCGGCGTGTCGATGCTGACTTGGCCCACCACGGTGGGGTTCGGCAACTGCAACATCAACCCTTCGCCCTGCTTGAAACTGGGGAACGGAACGGCGTCGGTGTAGACCTCGGTCGCCCAGGCGGTGGAGGGGTCACCATCGATAGCTTGTCCGGCCGTACCCGGGTTGTCGGGATCGCCGTCGGGGGAGAAGACGCTTGCTTTGGTGGGTTTGACGACGCTACCCGCAGCAGCGGAACTGGGCGCCGACGATGTGGTCGACGACGACGGCCCGTTCAGTCCGAGCTCGTCTTTGTTGAGGCCACCGCCGACGTTGCCGAAGATCTTGCTCACCACCGAGGCCAGCACCAACAGAGCCACCACGATGACCGCGATACCGGCGCCGACCCCGATCAGCACGTTGCGGCGTCGTCGCGCGAAGGCCGCGTAATTCCCCGGACCGGTGGGTTCGCGGGGACTGGGCACTACCGGTGTGTCGTCGATGGGCCCGAGTACCTCGGTGCGGTCTGCCACCGCGGTCGCCTGTTGTAACAGGTTCAAAAGCGTTGACGCACTACGTATCCCGCCGTCCTCTTGAACCGCTCGGACCGCGACCGCGGAGATCTGGAACGGGATGTCGCGGTCTACGACAGCGGGTTCGACGGGAAGGCCCGAGGAATCCCGGTCGGCAGGCGCCAGCCCGCTGCGTACCCCGTGCTCCGGCAGTGGCCAACGGTTGACCAGCAGGGCATACAGCGCACCGCCGATTCCGCGGATGTCGTCCTGCGGGTTGGCGTCGGGCATGGTCGCCGGGTAGGCCAGCACCACGTCGCCTTCTATGCTGACGCGCACCCGGTTGGGGTGATCGATCGACAGGGCAACTCCGGCCCGGTGGGCCGCGTCCGCGGCAGCGGCCAGCGACTGCATCGCGCGGATGGCGCCGACCGGCGAGGGCGCGGTGTCGGCCACCTCCTGCAGCGAGCCGCCGCGAATCCACTCCGCGACCACCAAGCCACCGGATCCGGTGTGCACGACGTCGAGCACTCGGGCGACACCGGGCTTGTCGATCCGGCTCAGCCGCAACGTGCGGGCGAGGATCTCCTGCAGCACGTCGTGGGGCAGGGCTCCGTCAGGATCGACGAAGGTCAGCGCCACCTGCCGATCCAGTGCGGTGTCCAGCGCCTGCCAGAACTGCAAGGGAGGTGCGCCGCCGTGGAACACCAGGAGCCGATACCGGCCGCCGGCGATACGAGCGCCGGGAACCAGGTGGACATCGTCAGTGGACGTCGATGAGTCCACGCCCCGCTCGCGGGGCGCGTCGAATGGGAGCGGCCCACGGGCGGGCTCGCCCGGGAGATCGCCGTTGCGCTGGTCGGACGGCCGCGGCGTCGATGAATCGGGCTTGGCGCCGGCCGGAATGTCGGGCTCGAAGTCGTCGGCAACCGGACGCGGTAGCTTGCCGCCTGACGCGGAGCCGGATGCGGCGCTGTCTACTGGGCGGTCGGTCACCTCCGGTCCTTTCGCTATCCCGACGTTGTCGGCCCGCTCCGGAGGCCTGCGCCGGATCGGCTCCTGGACCGCATTTACCCCCGGCGGGGACGAATTCCTCTGCTCAGGGTACGTGACCGGGCGGCGGCGAGACGATCGATCCGGTACAGCCGCCCTGCGGGGCGGGAGATCACGGTTTTGGGGCACGCCATGGCCCGTGATCCGGCGCTTGACGGCGTTCAGCGCCGCTCGCGCCTCGGGGACCTGCGCGCGGACCATGACCGTGGCCATGATCGGCAACATGATGGCCGCCAGCACCAGTAATCGCAGCACCGAACCCGCACCGCCACCGTGCGCCGTCAACTCGCCCAGACTCAGCAGCCGGTCGGCCACATGGGCAAACAATGCGGCCAGCAATGCCGCGGCCACCGTCACCAGGACCGTCCGTACCTCCCGGACGCCGACCGGGTGGCCACCGGCCGGCAGGAGTGTGCGCCGCAACAGGTGGTAGCCGACCACCGCGCCCGCGAGGAATCCGATGCCGTTAGCCAGCCCCAGGAAACCGGCCACCAGCTTGGGGTCACCGGTGAGGTGGGGGGCCAGCACCGAGCCGACGATCTTGACGGCCGTGATGACCAGGATGATCACGAGCGGCGTCCACGGCTGCTCCCGCGCGTAGAACACGCGCAGCTGCAAAAGCACCAGCCCGTAAGGGATCAACGTGAATGCCGACAACGCGATCGCGGCGCCCAGATAGCCGGCGTCGACCCCGCCGAAATGACCGTAGGCGAATAGTGCGCTACCGATCGCCGGCCCGCCGACGGTCATGAAAGCCACTATCGGGATCAGCGTGATCAGGGTCAGCCGAGTGGCCAGCGACAGGTCGGCCAGTACCGCCTCGGTGTCGTTGGCGGCGGCGTTGCGGCTCAGCCGCGGCGTCACCACGGTCAGCACCGTCACGCCGATCATGCCGAATGGCAGCATCAGCACGAGCCAGGTGTAGTTGTAGATCGCCGGTCCGGAAGCGGCCGCGGTGCTGGCGATCTGGTTGCCGACCACCAGGCCGAGCTGGCTGATCAGTACGTAGAGCACCATCGCGGCGGCCATCGCGCCGAATCGTTTGAGCCGCTGATCGATTCCCCACAGTGGGCGCAAGCTGACGCGTTCGCGCCGAAGCGCGATCAGCAGCACCGCGGTCTGCGCGAACACGCCTGCGGTGGTGCCGATGCCCAGTACCAGCAGCTTGGCATTGCCCATCCGAACGGGATCGACCGAAAGCTCACCGGGGACCGCCAGGTACACCGCCAGGGTGGCGAGTGCGACGACGTTGTTGACCACCGGTGCCCATGCGGTCGGCCCAAATACGTTGCGGGTGTTCAGGATTGCCATGAATACCGATGTAAGGCCATAGGCGAGCACCTGCGGCAGCAGCAGGTAAGCGAAGGCTGTGGTCAGGGGCTCGTTGACCTGCGGAGCGCGGCCCAGCATCAGCCGGACCAGCAGCGGTGCGGCCAGCACCGATAGCGCCGTCGCGAACAACAGCAGCGTGGTCGTCAACGTGACCAGGCGCCGCACGAACGCCGCGCCGCCGTCGGGGTCGCCTTGCTCGGCACGGGCCAGCACCGGGACGAAGATCGCGGTGAACGTCGCCTCCAGCACCAGTGCCGCAACCAGGTTCGGCAGCTGGTTGGCCACCGAGAAAGCACTCGACAGCGCGGCGCCCAGGATGGCGGCCAGCAGCACGATCCGGGCGAATCCGGTGATCCGGCTGATCAGCGTCGCGAACGCCATCGCCCACGACCGCGATACCAGCGCGGCGTCGGAGAGTTCGGGTCGTCGGCGAGCCAGCTCCGGCACCGGAGGGAGCGGGCCCGTCGGTGGCGAGGCGGGTCCTCGGGCGCGTGGCTGCGGGTGAGGTCGCCGGTAGGCGGGTTTCATACCCGGTGCTCTTCATCGACCCGATCGTCGACCTCGCCTCTCGAACGGGCGGGCCTGTGGTCGGGTGGGTCAGGTCGGTCCAGGTCGGCGCGGTCGGGCTGCCCGCGGAAACGGTGCCACAGTCGGCGTCCGGCCAGCAGCACCAGGATCGCCGCTGCGCTCAGCGTGATCGCGAACAGCACCTTCCCGTACGCGTTGGAGTGCACGGACAAGCGCACCGGCTCGCCCAGCCGCATGCCGTCCGGGGTCCGCAGTGCCACGTCGATAGCAACCCGCTGGGTGAAATTCACTTCGATGGGCACCCGCAGCGGCAGGTATCCGGGCGGCAATTCGATCTGGCCGACATCGGTGACGGTCATCCCGGGCGGAGCGTCGACCTGCAGCCGCACCCGGATGGGGACAGCGAGGCCGTTGTGCAGCGCCAGCGGAAGCGGGCTGTGCTCGGTGGCCAGGGTGTAGGAGCCGCCCGGGTTGACGATCGTGACGGCACCGAACAAGTCATTGATGGTTTTGCCCACCACCGCCAGGCGTTGTTGCGCCAGCCCGTTGCGGGTATCCGGCGGTTCCGATTCGCTCAACGCGCGCAGGATGTCCTCGCGCAGCGGAGCGGTGTACTGGATCCCGGTCAGCCCGGTGCGGTCGTCGGTGGTCAACGCCGAGGTCAGCCCCCACAGCCGCCCAACTTGACGGCCGATGTCGGCGGTGACGTCGTCGGCGAACCGGCCACGCGCCGACATGTAGGCGTCCGTCGGCTCCGGCGGTTCGTTGTGGGCCGCCGCTTCGGCGATCAGCGCCGGTAGTGGGCGCGGTATCGCCAGGCCGGAATGGATCGTCGTGGCCAGCGCGGTCAAGATCACCTGCGCGTCGTCGGTCTGCAGGTTCCACGACGCGGGGGGGACCAAGATCTGGGTGCGCGGCGCGGTATCTCGCTGCAAGGAGCGCCAGAAGATCGAACCCAACGCGTCCTGACGCCGAGCGGTTTCCGAATCATGCGCGAGCCGAACCGTCAGTGAGGAATCCAGATAGGTAGGCACGGTGGGGTCGGTGCCCGCTCCGGCCAGCGCGGCGCCGACGGCTGGGTCGAACGGTGCGAAGACCACCTGGGCAGTCAACCGCCGGGGTTTGGTGTCGACGGCCGTGGAAGAGTCGCTCGTGGAGTCCTGCGCGGCCAGCTCCCCGGCCGCGATCGCGACCGTGTTGTCGTTGGCGCTGAGCAAGTTGACGGCGCGGCTGGTCAACGGGCCGTCGGGCAGCGGGGTGGCGCCACGGGCGGAGGGGACGCCGAGGATGCGGTCGACGATGTCGCCGACGCCGTTGGTGGCGCCCGCGCTCAGCCCTGGGTCGTTGACGCGTTGCAAAGCGTCGAGATCGGCTTGCGCATAGGGCAGCGGTGTGACGCAGGTGCGGTGGGCCAGCGCACGTAGCCGGTTCAGCCAAACGGTCGCGGCCGCCTGACCGGTGCCCGGGTGGGTCGGGCTGCCGGGTTGTTGAGTGCCGACATCGGGCGAGTTGGACACGACGTATCCGCTCGTCATCGCGTTCACTGTGACCAGCAGATCCGGGTCGACGGCCAGGCACAGCGCTCGTCCGACGGCGCCGTCGGGGTCGACGTCGTGGCTGGTGGCGACCTCGGCTGAGGACAGCAGGATGTCCAGCCGGCCACCGGTGGCCAGGGAGTTGGCCAAGTCGTCGTCGACCAGCCGGACCGGAATGGTGCCACCGGGTGCGCCCGGGGCCAGGCGGGGCCGATCGGCCAGCGGCCACAGCATGGTGATCCACACCGGTTTCGAGGTGTCGGGCGCGACGGCTGAACCCAGGTCATCTGCTTGGTCGGGCGGCACACCGATCACGGGCAGCAGGAACCGCGCGTTGTCGAGCCGGGCGGGGGCGCCGTAGTCGGGTGTTCCGTTGGCATTGACCAGGATCGGGTAGATCCCGGGCTGGTCGATGCCCAACGACGGCTTGGTCAATGAGCGCAGCGGAGCGGACAGCGTGAAGCCGGCTTGTTGCCCGCGCTGCAGTTCCGGCGCGACCGTCAGGAAGTCCGCCGCCGGCTGGTATTGGTCGGTGCCACCGTCCAGGGTGGTGCGTAAGGCCGCCGAGGCGGTGACTGGCGCAGCGTGCTCTAGCCGGACCACGACGTCGCGGACTGGACGGTCGCCGATGTTGATCACCATGCCGCTGACGGTGATGACCGGTTGACTCGTCGTCGTGACCACATCCGGGGTCACCTGATCGATGCGGACACGGACAAACGGCGTCGATCCGGGCTCGCCGGCAGCCGCGCGCGGCGCAATGACGGGCGCGGTCAGCACTACCGCAAAACCGGCCACGATGCCGACCACGGCGGCAAGGCGCAACAAACCGGCCCAGCGGAGTCGCGGCGCAATCACGGCCCCGGCCCGTGACCGTTCTTCCGGCCGGCGGGTTTGTCGGAATGCCGGGTACGCGAATGGGTCTGCGGGCGCCGCCGAGGTGAGCTGGGCGGCAGCGGCGGAAGCGCGGTGGGTCCGTCGCTCTGCAACTTGTCGATCAGTTCGTCGGCGACCTCGGCCAAGCGACGCTCGTCCGCGTAGGCCAGCCGGGACGGCAGCTCCCGCATCGGTACCCACGCGACTTCGGCGACTTCGAGGTCCTCGTCGGACAGCTCGCCGCCAGAGAAGCGCATTAAATAGTGGTGCACGGTCTTGTGCACCCGGCGGCCATCGGTGACGAACCAGTAGTCGATGCGTCCCAGCGCTGCCAGCACGCTACCGCGTATCCCGGTCTCCTCGGCAACCTCACGAATGGCGGTCTGTTCGGCGGTCTCGCCGAGCTCGATGTGGCCCTTGGGCAGCGACCACAGCATCCGTCCGCGTCGATCGACGCGACCGATGAGGGCGGCGACCTGGTGGTCGCGCGGCCCGTCGAGGCCGTCGATGACCAGCCCGCCGGCCGATGTTTCGTGCACGGTGCGCAGCCGGTCCGGCCCGCGGCGCGCCGACCGCGATCGGCGCGGTTTGGTCACTGCTGCGTCGCCGGTCGGTTGGCCGTTCGTAAGGTTCTCGGCCGAACCGGCAGCGCCACGGCGCCCACGCCGTCCCCGGCGCCGACGTGGTTTGGCTTGTTCGCCATCCGACACCCAAGCGATAGTAGCTGGCACGAGCTGGTCCTCCGGACATACTCGCCGCTCGCGAGCTCCGCGACGGCGTAGGTCGACTGTGCGCCCACGGCACACGCGATTCTGACTGAGGCGGCAACGCTCGCCCGACTACGCTGATCGAACGTGTCCCCAGCCGATGCCGACCTGCTGACCGCCGCGGCGGTCGCATTGAATAGGCACGCTTCCCTGCTGAGCGAGCTGGGCTCGGCGTTCGCCGACGCGGGCCACGAGTTGTATCTGGTCGGCGGTTCCGTGCGGGATGCCTTGCTGGGCCGGTTGGGCTCTCCCGACCTTGACTTCGCCACCGACGCGCGTCCCGAACAGGTGCAACAGATTGTGCGGGCCTGGGCGGACAGCGTGTGGGACACCGGCATCGCGTTCGGCACCGTCGGAGTCGGGAAGGGCGAGTATCGCCTCGAGATCACCACGTTCCGCGCGGACCGCTACGACCAGGTGTCCCGTAATCCCGAGGTGCGCTTCGGCGACCGGCTCGACGACGATTTGGCGCGCCGTGATTTCACGGTGAACGCGATGGCCGTACGCATCACGCCGGCCGGGCCGGGCGAATTCCTCGATCCGCTAGGCGGTATGGCGGCTCTGCGCGCCCGCGTGCTGGACACCCCGTCCGCCCCGTCGGTGTCCTTCGGCGACGACCCGCTGCGGATGCTGCGCGCCGCGCGGTTCGTGTCGCAGCTGGGCTTCACCGTCGCTCCGCGGGTGCGGACGGCGATCGAAGAGATGGCGCCTCAGCTGGACCGGATCAGTGCCGAACGGGTGGCCGCCGAGCTTGACAAGCTGCTCCTTGGCGACGATCCGGTCGCCGGTATCGACCTGCTGGTGCAGACCGGGTTGGGTGAGGTGGTTCTGCCCGAGGTCGGCGGCATGCAGATGGCCATCGATGAGCATCACCAACACAAAGACGTCTACCAGCATTCGCTGACCGTGCTGCGGCAGGCCATCGCGCTGGAGGGCCCGCGCCCGGAGGGCGGCCCGGACCTGGTGCTGCGCTGGGCCGCGTTGCTGCATGACATCGGTAAACCGGCCACCAGGCGGCACGAGCCGAACGGCGGCGTCAGTTTCCACCACCACGAGGTGGTCGGCGCGAAGATGGCCCGAAAACGGCTGCGCGCGCTGAAGTACTCCAAGCAGATGGCCGACGACATCTCGCAGCTGGTGTATCTGCACCTGCGATTCCACGGCTACGGCGACGGCAAGTGGACCGACTCCGCGGTGCGCCGCTACGTCACCGACGCCGGACCGCTGCTGGCCCGGCTGCACAAGCTGGTGCGCGCCGACTGCACGACCCGCAACAAGCGGCGGGCCGCCCGCTTGCAGGCCAGCTATGACCGGCTGGAGGCCCGAATCGCCGAGCTGGCCGCCCAGGAGGATCTCGCGCGGCTACGCCCCGATCTGGATGGCAACCAGATCATGGAGCTGCTCGACATCCCGGCGGGCCCGCAGGTCGGCGAGGCGTGGCGCTACCTCAAAGAACTGCGGCTGGAACGCGGGCCGTTGGCCACCGAGGAGGCATCCGCCGAGCTGCTGGCCTGGTGGCGATCGCGCGGGAACCACTAGCGGCGACGCGGCGTCGGACAGCCTGTGGACTACTGCATAGGCGGCGATGACGGAACCGCGACGATGTGGCACGGCCGGCTGGACCTCGACCTCGATGCGGACGGCCGGCTCGACGCGGTCAGCCTGGATTTCGACGGTGACGGGGTGCGCGACGACGCGCTGGCCGATCTCGACGGCGACGGGGTGGCCGATCACGCCGTCCTGGACCTCGACAATGACGGCGCCCCTGAGAGTTACTTCACCGACGACGGATCGGGGACATGGGCGGTAGCGGTGGACCGGGGCGGCCAACTGCGCTGGTACTCACTGGATGGCGTCGAACACACCGGCGGTCCGCTGGTCGACTTCGACGGGCACGGTCGCCCCGACGATCGATTGCTCGATACCGACGGAAACGGCGTTGCGGATCGCGTGCTGTGCAGCGGCGAGAACGGCGCCACCGGCTACGTAGACACCGATGGCGACGGTCGTTGGAACGTCCGGTTAACCGATTCGAACGGCGACGGCCTGGCCGATGGGGCCAGCGGCCTTTGACGATCACCTGTAACGCCCTGGGCTACCTGCTCGCCCCTCCTGACATGGTGTTACCGGCATTTTGGCAAACGCCCAGCTCAGAACCTGTGGAGTATTTAAGAGAGCCGAAGTGACAGCGACCGATAGCTGTCTAAACTTCTATCCATATCCCGGCCCGGGGAGCGTCGAAGATCGAGGGAGAAACGCATGCCAAGCAGCACCATTGTTACGCCGGACCTGCTGCGTAGCACACAGCAACGGATCGAAACGCGACTGCAAGAAGCAGCCGCAATTGTCAATCAGTATTTGAGTGGCCACGAGAACATCATCAGCGCCACGGGGTGGTCCGGCCAGGCTGGGGCGACTTCACTTAATACCGCTGGTCAGATCAGCCACGATCTGCAGCAGGCGATGAACGGCGGTCAAAGGTTGGCGAACGGTCTCGGTAAGGCCGCAGTGCTGATGGAACACCACGAAGCCGATTCATCCCACAGCTTCGCGGGCGTGTTCGGTGCGGGTACGCACTCAACCTAAGTCAACTCCCGATCAATTCCATCCCAGGCGCTTTTTCAAGTAAGGAAGTACCGACATGACAGATCACATCGTCTACAACCACGCCGCCGTTAGCGGCCTCTCCGGCGACATCGGGACGCAGGCCGCCCAGCTGATGGAAATCCACGGCGATGTCCTCCACCTCACCCAGGCACTCGCCGACTTCTTCCAGGGCGCAGGTGCGACGGCCTTCTTCGACGCGCAACAGCAGATGCTGCACGGGCTGGAGGGCCTGATCCAGACCGTCAGCCTGCACGGCCAAACGGTGAGCAACGTGCATAGCAACGCGATCGACACCGACAACCTGATGGGAACCTTCTTCAGCCCTTAGCCCGCAATACCGGGCTTGACGGGGGCGTACGCGGACGCGTGCGCCCCTAGGGTCTGCGTAAAGGGAACAGCGTGTTAACCACCACATTGGACGGGCTGTGGGCCCTTCAGGTCCTCAGCGGTATCGAGGTACTGGCCCCCGAGCTGGGGTTACGGCCCCACCTGCCCAGCGTCGAGCCCAAGCAGATGGCGATACAACACCCGGTGGCTGCCGAACTACTGGCCGCCGGAGTGATCGACGAGACGGGCGCCGTGGACAGCACGGTGGTGGAGTGGCTGACGGTCGTGTCCCGCCGCGACATCGGCCTGATCATGTACTTCCGCATACCCGACGACGACGAACCGCCGCGGGTGCTGCTCGCCAGGTTCGCGCAATGGTGGGTGGCCTTGGAACGGTCAGCCGATATCGTCCGGATAAGTGGGGCGGGAATCGCGAGCAATGAGGGCTCGGCCAACTCGGCGCTCAACGCGCAGATCGAGCGACTGTGTGGAAGCAATACGCCTGCGGCCCTGCGGCCCGTCACTCTGGACGCGGAAGCCATGCGCAGCGCCTCGACCAGCCTGGACGACTTGCGCAGATTCTTCGGCAGGCTAGACGTGGAGCCCGATCAATTGCACATGCTCGAGTTGGCCGCCGACCCCGCCCGCTCGGCCCAAGCCTCGATTGCCGCGATCCAGGCCGGGGTGGACACCGGCCGGCCAACGCGGACCTTCATCGAACAGGGCGGGGTGACTATCATCGATACGCCGGAAGGACGGCTGGTCGTCGAGCAAGTCTGCGCCGCGGGCAAGCAGTGGACGATCGTTGCCCCGGGGACCAAGAGTCACGTCGCTTCGGCGATCAACCACATGGTGCGGCGCCTGCCGGCCGACCGGGAATGGTATTCATACCGAAAAGTTGTCTAGTCGAGAGGTATCGCGAAAATGATAGCATCGGCATCGTGACAAATCCGTGGACGGCCTCATCCAATTCTGCAGAACAGGGCGGACCGACTCGGAGAGAAGCGCCCTCCGCTCGCTACCAAAACCCAGATTCGGTATCGGGAACATTACGCATCTCCGATATGGTCGCGCCGCGCAAAATTCCGCCAGGTGGCGGTTGGCGTAAATTCATCTATCGGGTGTCTTTCCGTGCTATTAACTTTGGCGAATCGCCCGCCGAAAGACATTATCGGGAATTGCAGGAGCGGATTCGGCGCCACATCCGTAAGCAGTATGTGGTTGGAGTGATCTCGGGAAAGGGTGGCGTCGGAAAGACCACGATGACCGCCTGCCTCGGCGCGGTGTTCCGGGAATGCCGGCCCGAAAACGTGGTGGCTATCGATGCGGCTCCCGGCTTCGGGACGCTGGCCGGGCGGATCGACGAAAACCCACCGGGCGATTACGCGGCCGTTCTCAACGACACCGACGTCCAGGGCTATGCGGATATCCGAGAGCACTTGGGACAGAACAGCATCGGCCTCGACGTGCTGGCCGGTAACCGAGCTTCGGACCAGCCGCGGCCACTGGTTGCTTCGATGTTCACCGGAGTGCTGGCGCGACTGCGCCGCACGCACACGGTCATCGTGGTCGACACCTCCGATGATCTGGAGCACCCGGTGATGAAGGCGGTGCTCGACGCGTGCGACACGCTGGTTTTCGTGTCCGGTCTGACGGCCGACACTTCGCTGCCGGTCACCCGCGCGATCGACCTGCTGCGGTCGATGGGTTATCACGAGGCGGTGTCCCGCAGCATGGTCATCCTCAACGACAGCCGCGATAAATATGACCCCGAGGCGCGCGCTTACCTCACCGAGCGATTCGAGCAATCGGGCGCGACCGTCGAATTCATGCCGTATGACTCGTATCTCGCGAAGGGCGGGATAATTGATACGCAGCACGAGTTGGCGAAGAAAACCCGATTGCGGTTATTCGAGATCACCGCGGCATTGGCTGACAAATACATTCCAGATGCCGACAGGCCGCACTAATGGCGAAAGTGTCGTTTCCGGCGCGTTGCGCGGTTGCGGTCGTATGTGGAGAACACCTCGTTTCGCAGGTATACCCGGCATCAGTGCCGGTTGAGGTGTTCATCGACAACGTCGTCGAGCTGCTTAACGACGAGCTCAAGCGCCGGGGCCTGTCCGGACTCGAGCCCGGCGTCGGGTACGAACTGCACAAGGCCAACGGCGTGCGGCTGGATGTCACCAAGACGCTCGACGAACTCGGCGTCGAAGACGGCGCCACGCTCGCGCTGGTTCCCGCGATGGAGGGCGAATCGTTCGAGCCGCAGTACGAATCGTTGTCCACCGGGCTGGCCCGCATGGGCAAGAGATTGTTCGAGCCGGTTACCGTCCAAACCGCCGCCCACGTGGCGCTGATCATCCTCGCGACGGTCTCGGCGACGGTGGTGGGATTGGCCTTACGCCAACGACTCTCGACCGACTCTTTGCTGCCCGCCATCGTGACTGGCGTTGCCGGTCTGCTGGCCGCCGGTGGTGCTTGGGCGGTGTGGCGTTGGTGGTCGGATCGCACCGACATGGTCGACGGACTCGGCTGGCTCGCGCTGCCGTTGCTCTCGATAAGCATCGGGTGCGGCGCGCCCGGGCGCCTGGGCTCCGCGCATGTGTTCATCGCGGCCCTGGCGGCTGCGGTGCTGACCTGTGGAATCGCCACGGTGACGGGGCGCCATGCGAATGTGGCGGCTACAGCGGTGACGGTGTTCGTACTCGGTGGGACGGCGGCCGCGGCACGAATGTGGTGGCCGATTCCCGCCCAGTGGCTCGGAATGTGCACCCTGGTCGTCTTGCTGCTCCTGCTGACCATGGCCCCGACGCTGGCTTTGTGGGTCGCGCGGATCCGGCCACCATACTTCGGATCGATCACCGGACGTGATCTGTTCCGTCGCAGTGCCGGTCTACCGGTCGATGCGGTAGCGCCCGTCGACGAGGGCGTCGACGAAGAAGTGAATCCGGACACCACTCCGCGCGGTGTGCTGATCGCGATGGCGGCGATTCGGGCGAACAACGTCCTGACCGGAATTTGCGTGGGCGCCGGGCTGACGCTGCCCGCCGCGGTGTGGGCCACACTGATGCCCGGCCGCGGTAAGAGCGTGGCGGCCGCGGTGCTGGCCGGGCTGTTCGTGGTGATCTTCATCAGCCGCGGACGCGCGTTCGCCGACAAGCGGCAGGCCATCTCTCTGGTGGCTGGCGCGGCGGCGGCGACGTGCGTCGGCGTCGTCAAATATGTTGTGCACGAGCCCGCCGCCTCGGAGTACTCCGTGCTGTGGGGTGCACTGGTATTGGCCGCGTTCGGCGGCGCCGGCCTGCTGGCGGCGCTGCTGGTGCCGATCACCAGGTTCACCCCGCTGGTGCGGATGATTGCCGAATGGGTGGAGATAGCCGCGATCATCGCGGCGCTGCCGCTGGCGGCGTGGATCGGTGGGTTGTTCACCTGGGTGCGCATGCGATGACCCGGATTGCTCTCGGGGCTCGGGGTGCTCTACGGGCTGCACCACAGCGGATCGCCGCGATCACGCTGGCGAGTCTGCTCGTCGCGCTGTTGGCCAGCCTCCCTGCGGCACAGGCGATTCCCCCACCCATCGTCGATCCTGGCCGGGTACCGGCCGACGGCAAGCCGGGTCCGGATCAGCCGATGCGGCAGAGCTTCGCCTGTGCCCGAACGATCACCGTCGCCGATCCGAATGTGGCTCTCCCGGCGCCCGGATTCACGATGTTGAACATCAGCAAGGCCTGGCAATACTCGACCGGTAATGGGGTGCCGGTAGCCGTCATCGACACCGGCATCAATCCGAGTCGGCGGCTGCCGGTCGTCGCCGCGGGCGACTACATCATGGGCGGCGACGGGCTGACGGACTGCGATGCACACGGGACCATCGTGGCGTCGGTGATTGGCGCTGCCCCGCAAGGCATTCCGATGCCCGCGCCGATGCCGAGCGCCCCGGCCTTCCCGCCGCCGGCGGGGCCACCGCCGACCGACGTGGGACCAGCACCTCCCGGCGGGCCGCCGCCACCGCCGGCCCCCCCGCCACCGCCCCCGCCGGTCACGATCACCCAAATCGTGCCGCCACCGCCACCGCCGCCGCCACCGCCGCCAGCGGACGTGCCGTCTAATGGGCCGGGGGATCCGGCGCCAAACCAACCTGACGATCCCGAGGTGCCGCCACTGCCGCCAGGGGCACCCGATGGGATCGTCGGTGTCGCGCCGCACGCGGTGATCATGTCGATCCGGCAGTCCTCGCGGGCCTACGAACCGGCCAACCCCGGTCCGGGCGGCCTGGAGGGACGCAAGAAGGCCGGCACCATCGCGACGCTTGCCAGCGCCATCGTGCACGCCGCGAACATGGGCGCGAAGGTGATCAATGTCAGTGTGACGGCGTGTGTATCGGCCGCCGATCCGCTGGATCAGAGCGCCATTGGCGCGGCCGTGTGGTACGCCGCCACCGTCAAGGATGCGGTGATCGTCGCGGCGGCAGGCAATGACAGCGAAGATGACTGCGCGCAAAACCCGTCGTTCGATCCGCTCAGCGCGTCCGATCCCCGCGACTGGCATCAGGTCAAGACAGTGTCGTCGCCGTCGTGGTTCTCTGATTACGTGCTGTCGGTGGGAGCGGTGGACAACACGGGCGCACCGATCAGCAAGAGTCTGGCCGGGCCGTGGGTCGCCGCCGCGGCGCCCGGCGTCGGGATCCTGGGAATATCCCCGGACACAGGGGGAGCGGCGAATGCCTACCCACCGATCCGCGCGGGCGAGAAGAACATGCCGTTCTGGGGCACCAGCTTTTCGGCGGCCTACGTCAGCGGTGTGGCCGCATTGGTGCGCGCGAAATACCCCGGGCTGTCTGCCCACCAGATCATCAATCGGATTCTGCAGACAGCGCATAATCCGCCGCGCGGAGTCGACAATCAGGTCGGTTACGGTGTGGTCGACCCGGTGGCCGCATTGACTTTCGATGTTCCCGCGGGAGAACGACTTGCGGCGGCCGCGCAGAGTCGTCTGGTCCATCCGGCACCACCGCCACCGCCGCCGGACCATCGCGCCCGCAACATGGCATTGGTATTCGCCGGTGTCGTTGTGGCCGCCATCGCGTTGGCGTCGCTGATCTTTCGGGCGCGGCGGGAGCGATGACAGCCGCGACGAAGCTGACGATCATCGTCGGCATTTTCATCACCGCTCTCGTCGGGTGGGCGGTCGATGGATACGGTGGTGCCGCAGTCGGTTTGGTGATCGGGGCGGCGATCGGTGTGGTTCGCTGGCGGGGTCAGCCGTTGTGGGCATGGCTGATCTCGTGGTTAAGGCGCCGTCGACCGATCAAGTGGAGTGAGCCACTCACGGTGGCCAAT
The DNA here is from genome assembly GCA_035552295.1 of Mycobacterium sp. Classification (GTDB taxonomy): domain Bacteria; phylum Actinomycetota; class Actinomycetes; order Mycobacteriales; family Mycobacteriaceae; genus Mycobacterium. The sequence continues at coordinate 27,683 of DASZLQ010000063.1, forward strand.
GACCGTGCCGGCGGTGGGGTTAGATACCAGGATGGCATCGCGGTGGCCGCGGTCCAACTGCTCGGGAAACCTCACACCCCGACCCTGTTCACCGGGTCGACATCGACTTACACCGAAAACGCATTTGACATAACCGATCTGAAGCCGCTACTGCACCAGAGTCTTGGTCTGAGAATCGGTTCGCTCAGCGTGGTCAGCGCGGGTGCTCGACGGCGCAGCACCGGCGACTACCCGCGCGTGTATGACACGCTGATCGGGACGCCACCCTATGCGGGCCAGCGCGAAACCTGGTTCATTGTGCGGACTTCAGTTCTCGACAATGTGGAGGCGCTACGCGAGCGAACCTCGGTCGGCACCGCTACGCTGGCGGCTGCACAGCGGATCTGTGCGGCGATGCGCCAGAAGGGCATCCGGGCGAAGGTCGCGACGGCCACCGACATCGTCGAGATGGAGCGGAGATTGGGTCGATCGGCGCTGGAGGCGTCCAGCCGGCGCTGGCGATCGGTGCGCGGCGGTAGCGGCTGGTTGACTACCTACTGGTATCCCCCGGGCGACATCACTGCGGAGAAACTGGCCCACGTCTGGTCGGCGCGCGCCGACGGGATCATCCAGAACGTCACGCTTTTCGGCGACGGCAGCGCCACAGCCACCGTGACGGTGCGTACCGCACAACCGCCTACTGCCCCGCTGAGCACGATGCTGCGGACATTGCCCGGGCAGCAGGCGCAAGCCATTGCGGCCAATCTGTGTGGTCCGCTTCCGACGCTGCGCGGCATCCGTCGGGGAACGCTGCACAGTCCGCTGCTGGTCCCGATCGGGCCGTCGGGTGTGCTGCTCGGCAAGGTCGCCGGCGGAAACCGGATGCTGCTGCCTTTGGACGACGCGGGGGAGTTCAGCCGGGTACACATTGCCGCGGAGGACGCATTGGCCAAGCGGTTCGTAATCCGAATGGCCGGTGCCGGCGAGCGGATCACGGTGCACACCCGAAACATGCAGCGGTGGGCCACTGTTCGCATGCCGGACATCGCTGTGAGCGATCAGTCAAAGCCGGTCTCCGGCACGACGGTCAGCGTCGTGGATGGCACGCTGACACCCGCTCCGCGCCCAAACACGCTGATCTCCGTCGGGGAACCGGGCGAGCCGTACCGCGGGACTGCCAACGTGCTGATCACGCAGGTCGGTCCGGCTGCGGTGGAAGTTCGGGCTGACGGACAGGTACACACGGTGGAGGTGGAGTTGTTCCGCGCCGAGAACCGTTACGTATCGTCTGAGCCGACGGTTTTGCGAAGCTCTGAGCTCGAAGCGGTGGATACACAATGACCAGTAGCACCACGCCCGCTGCCGCGCGCAAGCTGTTTGATCAGGCGATGACATCGCTCGACGCGGATGCCGGGGTGGCCGGGGCGCGGTTTCGGGAGGCGACGGAGATCGACCCGTCGATGGCCGATGCCTGGCTGGGACGGATTGCCGCGGGTGACGAGTCGCTGTCGACCGTCCAACAGCTCTACACCTATGGCGCCCGGCTGCACCGGGAGACCAACCGGCTCGGCGGACGCCTGTCTGCGCCGATCAAGGCGGGCCCTTATCTGTCGATTTCGGTGACTGAGGCCTCCCATGCCGGCCTGGCACTGGCTAGTGCACTCATCGACGACCGCCAGTACGAGAAAGCCGAAGCGCTACTTAAGGATTCGTCTCTGCTGGACTCTTGGGAGAATCACCAGTGGCAGCAGTACATCGAGGCCTATTTGATGTTCGCCACGCAACGTTGGCCGGACGTGATCTCGGTTGCGGCGGCGGTCTTGCCGCCACAGGCCATCATCATGTCGGCGGTTACCGCGGCGACCTGCACTCTGGCCGCCCATGCCGCGGCCCATCTGGGGCAGGGGCGAGTCGCGCTGGAGTGGACTGACCGCGTCGAGCTACGCGCCGGCTACGGCGGCCCGACCGAGTCCCGTCGCCAACATCTCGAAGCCGCCTTCACCGCAATCGATCCCAACGATTTTCCGTTGATCGCTGCCGACTTGGCCTATGTACGAGGGATGGCGCATCGCCAGCTCGGCGAGGAGAACAAGGCGCAGATATGGTTGTCGAAGGCGACGATCAACGGTGCGCTGATCGAGTCGGCCAAACAAGCGTTGGCCGAGCCCGCGCTGCAGCTGGTGGTCACCGATGAGGATGCCATCAGCAGCCGATCGAACAAGTGGGATGTGACCACTGAGCTGTCGGAGCAGCAGCGTCAGGAGGAGGGGCACCAAGAGCGGCGGAGCGAACTCCTGCAGGAGGGTCGCGCGTTGCTCGACAACCAAGTTGGGCTGGCCGGAGTCAAACGGGCGGTCGCCGCACTGGAGGACCAGATCGAGGTCCGTGCGCTGCGCCTGGCGGCCGGGCTGCCGGTGGCCAATCAGACCAACCACATGCTGTTGGTGGGACCGCCCGGCACCGGCAAGACCACCACCGCCGAGGCGCTGGGAAAGATCTACGCCGGCCTGGGAATCGTGCGCCATCCCGAGATCGTCGAGGTCAAGCGGGCCGACTTCTGCGGGGAACACATCGGTGCGTCCGGCCCGAAGACCAACGAACTGATCAGCCGGTCGCTGGGACGCATTCTGTTCATGGATGAGTTCTACTCGTTGGTGGAGCGCCACCAGGACGGCCGGCCGGACATGATTGGCATGGAGGCGGTCAACCAGCTGTTGGTCGCGCTTGAGGTGCACCGATTCGACTTCTGCTTCATCGGCGCGGGATACGAGCGGGAAGTCGACGAATTTCTCACGGTGAACCCGGGTCTGGCGGGACGGTTCAACCGCAAATTGCGGTTCGAGTCCTACACGCCCGACGAGCTGGTCGAAATCGCGGTCCGCTACGGCAAGCCGCGCGCCACCGTACTCGAGCCCGCCGCGGGCGAAGCGCTGAAGGCGGCCTGTATGAACTTGCGCGCTCACCACGCGCCCAACGGGGAGCACGGCATCGACGTCATGCAGAACGGGCGCTTCGCGCGCAACGTCGTCGAACGTGCCGAACGGTTGCGGGACTCGCGGGTGGCCGCCCAGCATCGCACCGATAAGGGCTCGGTGACGGTCGAAGACCTGCAGGCGTTACGCACCCAGGACATGATCGCCGCGGTCAAGGACGCGTGCGCGGAAAAGCATGTGCCGGTAGCGCTTTGAGCGAACCGCAGGCTCGCTCGGGCGGTTAAGCCGGTTCGAAACGGAAGACGGCGAGCTGGCCCGCCAGCGCCTCGAATTCGTCGGCCGATCCGTCCTGCACCATTCCCGAGCGCTTTGCGAACGCCACCCCGACCGGCACTTCGGTGGGGAATGCCCGCAGCACCGGCCGCGCTTGGTCGGCGCTCAGTTCGACGATCCTGACTTGCCGTGACCGTCGGCCCCGCGCCAGCGTGCCGGTGCCCGCAGCGCGGGCGTTGGCCGCCCAGTCAGCGCCCGGATAGCCGGCCACTACATAGAGGCCGCCCTGAAATTCGAACGGCGTCATCGGGGTGCTGCGCGGTTGGCCCGACTTACGGCCGGGCACGGTCAGCACCATGGCCGGGCCGGTGGGTATCCCGAGCCGTTGCACCGCCATCATCATCTTGTTCATCGGTTTGAGGTAGCGCGGCGGACGTGGTTGTGACATGTGAGTGCTCCTGAACTATCTGGATCTATTTCGCGAACAGGTCGCTGTGCTGGGACACCCAGTGCGCGAACGGGGTCGCCGTTCGGCCCAGGATCTTCTCGACGTCATGGGTGACCAGGGCAGGTTTGTCGAGCGTCTCGGCGAGCATGGACGTGTAGGCGTCGCCGAATTCGGCGCTGAAACCCAAACCAATGAACCGTTGCCGCACCACGTCGGCCGGTATTTCCCGGTATTGCAGCGGTCGACCGAGGACGGCGCCGATGACGTTCACCAGCTCCACGTTGGTGAATGCCTGCGGACCGGTCAGCGGAATACGCTGACCCACAAGCTCCTCGGTGAGTAGCGCCCGCGCCGCGACCGCCGCGATGTCGCTCTCGACGATCGGCGCGGTCGACGCCGCGGCGTACGGTCCGGCGACCACGTCGCCGGCGCGGATCTGCGCCGACCACATGCCGGCGAAGTTCGTCGCAAAGATCGTGGGGCGCAGGCTCACCCATGCCAGGCCGGAGTCGACTGCGAACTGCTCGACTTCCTTGTTGCGGTCACCGCGGAAGCGTGACGGCTGCCGGGAGAAGTCGTCGTCGGCGTTGATGGCCGAGAGTGCCACCAGTTTGGTGACCCCGGCGGCCGCGCACTCGGCCACGACGGAGGGCAGGTGCTTTCCAAGGGCGCGGGAATTGAGGAATACCGCAGACGCTCCCGGTAGCGCCTCGGCTGCAGAGCCGACCACCTCGACGGAAGAGGGAAATCCGGCGGTCTTGGGTGAGCGGGTCACCGCCCGCACTCGGGCGCCCGTAGCGGCAAGCTCGGCGACAAGGGGCCGCCCGACGTTGCCGGTTGCTCCGGTTACGACGATCGTCATGGTGTGGTTCCTTCCGTGTGTTCTGCGATTGCTTTTCACCAAGGACGGCACGGAAGGTGGGAAAGTTACCACCGGAACGTGTAACTTTTTGCGGCATCGGATCGTCGAAGATTTATGGACCAGTCTCAGTTACCCAGTGACCAGATCACCGACGCATGGCGTCGGCACCGCCCGTATCTGGTCAACCTCGGGTACCAGATACTCGGAGATGTTGGTGACGCCGAAGACGTTGCACAGGAAGCGTTTCTGCGGCTGTCCCGCTCTGATGTGAATCAGATCGACGATGTCCGCGGCTGGCTGACGGTGGTCACCAGCCGGCTCTGCCTCGATCAGGTGCGCTCGGCGCGAACGCGCCACGAACGCTTGAGTCGCCCCGCCAGCGAGGGCCACGATATCGAGGCGGTCGAATCGCAGTCCGTCGATCCGGCCGACCGGGTCACCCTTGACGATGAGGTCCGTACCGCGTTGATGGAAGTCTTACGCAGGCTCAGTCCCGGCGAGCGGGTCGCGTTCGTGCTGCACGACGTGTTTGGCGTCCCGTTCGACACGATCGCTGAAACGGTGGGCCGCCCCGTCGGCACCTGCCGCCAGCTGGCGCGGCGCGCGCGGGCCAAATTCAGCACGGCACGACCGAAGTTGAGCGAGGTGGCCTCTGCCGAGCACAACCTCGTCACCGAAAAGTTCATCACCGCATGCGCCAACGGCGACATTGCCGCACTGACCGCCGTGCTGGATCCGACGGTCTGGGGGGTGGGTACGGTCCTCGCCGACCCGGCGCCGCCTCCGCAGATCAATCACGGCCCGCACGCGGTGGCCACCAACCTGCTGCGCTACCTGGGTCCGGAAGTCACGCTGGTGAGCGGTCCAGCCGGACAGCCGGTGGTGTTGGCCTTCGCTGAGCGCCGGCTCTTCGCTGCCATCGTGCTGACGATCGGTGATTGCCTCGTCACAAAGATCGAGGCGATCGCCGACCCGGCGGCCCGGGCCGGAGCCGCTCGGCAGGCGTAGCGCGATCAGCTCTGGTCCGCGTCTGGCCGGCGATCGCGCGCACGGTCAGGCCGCGCCTCGAAATACCCTGCGACTGTTGCCGTTATCTGTAGAAATTTACGGCGCGTCACCGACGCCATTTCCTGGCTCACATCGATGACACCGCCGGGCCGTAGATGGGGATCGAAGGGCACCTCGACCACAGGCTGACCGTGATCGATGAACTCGCGTGCCAGCAATTCCCGGGTGCGTTTGTCGGCGTGGCCGTCAGAATCGTTGAGCACCACGATGGTGTGATGCAACAAATTCGCCATGCCCTGATCTGACAGCCATTCCATCGTCCTGGCAGCAGCAGAGGCGCCATCCGCCCACGGCGAAGAGACCACGATCAGTGCATCCAGATCGCGCAGCACCTCCTGGGTGACCGGTGAGTCCATGGTCGAGCCGCAGTCGATGACCGAGACGGTGAAATGGCGGTCCAGCCGTAACGCGGCTTCCCGGTAGATCGCCGGATCGAGAACCCGGCGTGGGCCGGCCGCCGGTTCGCCGCCGAGTACGTGCAGCCCGGCGGAATTGCGGCCGACACGTTCGACGACGTCGGTGAAGGATCGCACGTTCTTGTTGGATGTCAGTTCCCAGAATGAGGCCGTTGAGCGCGGATCGATTCGGCTGCTCAACCGGCCGAACGCGGTGTCGGCATCGATTGCCACCACATGGTCTTGCGGACGGAATTCGGCGAAAAGTGATCCGACGCTGGCGGCGACCGACGTCTTTCCCACGCCGCCCTTGCCCAGCACGCCGACCTTGTAGTTGCCGTGCAGGCCAGTCCGGATGGCCTCTTCGAATTGAGCCTCCTGGCGTTGCGTGGCCGACGGACCCAGCTTGACAACGCCAAAGGTGATCAGCCGGAGGATGCGGCGCCAACCGCGGTCGGGGAGTTCCGTCGCCGACGTAGGCACCGGCGCGACGGCGGCATCGGTCCGGGAACCGGGCGGAGGAACCGTGGCGGGTGGCGCGGCAGGAGGGGCTGCCTGCTGCGGCGGCACGGCGGATCGCGGCGGAGGGGCGGAAGCGGCTTGCCCGCGGGGTGACAAGGGCGGAGCTGCCGGCGGGCGCGGTGGGGGAGGCGCCGGCGGGCGCGGGGCCGGCGGGCGCGGCGGGGCGGGTCTTTGAGGGGCCGGGGGAAAGCCCGGGTGTGCGGTGTGAGGATCACTGGGCACAGGACCGGGCTGACGTGCAGCAGGGGTGCTGGGCTGGCCGGGCCGCAGACGGTTCCGCAGGAATTCGTCGCGCTCGTTCATGGGCTCCTCGGATGCCATGCGATCGATCGTCGCGCGTGCGGCCGACCGCGGCGAACTCTGAAAGTGATGAGCCCCACCGTCCCACCGCCGATCGCCGGACTTGAGACTAGTACCGGACGAGTATCAGTCCCAGTATCGCCTCCCGTGCCGGCTTAGACTCCTATTAATTTCGTGCAAACTCAGCGCAGCGTCATTGCGGTGCGCAGCGGCGTCTTCTGCCATCAGCACAGGACGCCGATAGGCAATCGCGGCAGCATTGCTGCCACGCCTTATCGCGAGCTGCGGTGCAGGTGCGACGATGGTTTGCTGCCCAAGCCAGGGCGGTAGCGAGTGGCTGAGCGAGGCCACAGCAAACTGGTGTAAGTGGCTGATGTAGCGAACGTCCGCAGCGCCGATGCCTCCGGTGAGCAGATGAGCGGCTGCAAAACAGCATGTCGCGGCGGTGTCGATCATGCCCCGCAGCGAATTTACGGTGTCGCTAGCTGGCAGGTTAGACTTAACGAAGTTGGCATGTCAGGCGGTTTTTGTCATATCGTTTTACGACTTGTCGAGACCGGGTACTCGCCACCGTTCAGCGCAGCACGGACGATTCCCTGACCGGAACATTTCCGCCTGGGGACAGCCTATCGACAAGACCGACGGGGTTCAGCCCGCAACCTCCGGGTGCGGCCCCGTCGGAGCCGCTGACAACGGCCGTGCGGAAGGTTCTGGTGAAGGGTCAGGTGCATATGACGCCCAAGCGCGTCGGGTTGTATAACCCCGCGTTCGAGCACGATTCGTGCGGGGTTGCCATGGTCGTCGACATGCACGGCCGGCGCAGCCGCGACATTGTGGACAAGGCGATTACCGCGCTGCTCAACCTTGAACATCGCGGAGCCCAGGGCGCCGAACCGCGCAGCGGTGACGGCGCGGGCATCCTGCTTCAGGTCCCGGACGCATTCCTGCGCGAGGTTGTGGACTTTGAGCTGCCCGCCGCTGGTAGCTACGCGACCGGCATCGCGTTTCTGCCGCAGTCGTCCAAGGACGCCGCGGCCGCCTGCGCCGCGGTAGAGAAGATCGCCGAAGCCGAGGGCCTGCAGGTGCTGGGCTGGCGAAACGTACCGACCGACGACTCGTCGCTGGGTGCGTTGTCCCGCGACGCGATGCCCACCTTCCGGCAGGTGTTCATGGCGGGGGCCTCCGACATGACCCTGGAGCGCCGCGCCTATGTGGTCCGCAAGCGCGCTGAGCATGAACTCGGTACCAAAGGCCCGGGACAAGACGGACCGGGCCGTGAAACGGTTTACTTCCCCAGCCTGTCGGGCCAGACGCTCGTCTACAAAGGAATGCTGACCACCCCGCAGCTCAAGGCGTTTTACCTTGACTTGCAAGACGATCGGCTGACCAGCGCGCTGGGTATCGTGCATTCCCGATTTTCTACGAACACGTTTCCGTCGTGGCCGTTGGCACATCCGTTCCGGCGCATCGCCCACAACGGAGAGATCAACACCGTCACCGGTAACGAGAACTGGATGCGGGCCCGTGAAGCGTTGATGAAGACCGACGTTTTCGGGTCAGAAGATGACGTCGAGAAGTTGTTCCCGATCTGCACACCGGGCGCCTCCGACACCGCGCGCTTCGACGAGGCACTCGAACTGCTGCACCTGGGAGGACGCAGTCTGGCCCACGCGGTGCTGATGATGATCCCCGAGGCCTGGGAACGTAATGAGGCGATGGACCCCGCGCGGCGGGCGTTCTACCAGTACCACGCGTCGCTGATGGAGCCTTGGGATGGGCCGGCGTCGATGACCTTCACCGATGGCACCATCGTGGGCGCCGTGCTCGACCGCAATGGTTTGCGTCCGTCGCGGATCTGGGTGACTGACGACGGCCTGGTGGTCATGGCTTCCGAGGCCGGCGTGCTGGACCTGGACCCGTCGACCGTGATCCGCCGGATGCGGCTGCAGCCGGGCCGGATGTTCTTGGTGGACACCACGCAGGGCCGCATCGTCTCCGACGAGGAGATCAAAGCGGAGTTGGCCGCCGAGCACCCCTACCAAGAGTGGCTCGACAAGGGGCTGGTTCCGATCGGCAAGTTGCCGGCGGGCAAATACGTGCGGATGCCCCACGAGCGACTTGTCATGCGGCAGCAGGCTTTCGGCTATACCTACGAGGAACTCAACCTATTGGTGGCGCCGATGGTCCGCAGCGGCGCCGAGCCGATCGGATCGATGGGCACCGACACTCCAGTCGCGGTGCTGTCGCAGCGTTCCCGGATGCTGTACGACTACTTCCATCAGCTCTTCGCCCAGGTGACCAACCCGCCGCTGGACGCCATCCGCGAAGAGGTGGTCACCAGTCTGCAGGGCACCACCGGCGGGGAGCGCGACCTGCTCACGCCCAACGAGCTCTCCTGTCACCAGATCTCGCTGCCACAGCCGATTCTGCGGAATTTCGAGCTGGCCAAACTGGTCAACCTCGACCCCGAGGACAAAATCAATGGCCGCCCACACGGCATGCGCTCCAAGGTGGTTCGCTGTCTATACCCGGTCGCCGAAGGCGGCGCCGGGCTGGCCGCCGCGCTGGATGAGGTGCGCGCTCAGGCATCGGCGGCGATCGCCGATGGCGCGCGGGTCATCATCTTGTCCGACCGTGAGTCCGACGAGCAGCTGGCTCCCATACCGTCGCTGCTCGCGGTTGCCGCGGTGCACCACCACCTGGTCCGCGATCGCACGCGCACGCACGTGGGTCTGGTGGTCGAAACCGGTGACGCCCGCGAGGTGCACCACATGGCCGCACTGGTCGGCTTCGGGGCGGCGGCCATAAACCCGTACCTGGTGTTCGAGTCGATCGAGGACATGCTCGACCGCGGTGTCATCGAAGGCATTGACCGCAACACCGCGCTGACCAACTACATCAAGGCCGCCGGCAAGGGTGTGCTGAAAGTGATGTCCAAGATGGGCATTTCGACGCTTGCCTCCTACACCGGCGCGCAACTGTTCCAGGCGGTGGGCATCTCCGAGGACGTGCTCGACGAATACTTCACCGGGCTGAGCTGCCCGACCGGCGGCATCACCCTCGACGACATCGCCGCCGACGTCGCCGCCCGGCACCGGCTGGCGCATCTGGATCGGCCCGACGAGCGCGCCCACCGCGAGCTCGAGGTGGGGGGCGAGTACCAGTGGCGCCGTGAGGGTGAGTACCACCTGTTCAACCCGGAGACCGTTTTCAAGCTGCAGCATGCCACCCGCACCGGCCAGTACAAGATCTTCAAGGACTACACCGGTCTGGTCGACGACCAGAGCGAGCGGATGGCGTCGTTGCGCGGGTTGCTCAAGTTTCGCGCGGGTGTGCGTCCTCCCGTTCCACTCGACGAGGTCGAGCCCGCCAGCGAAATCGTGAAGCGCTTCGCGACGGGGGCGATGAGCTACGGATCGATCTCCGCCGAAGCGCACGAGACGCTCGCCATCGCGATGAACCGCCTGGGCGGCCGATCAAACTGCGGTGAAGGCGGCGAGGACGTAAAGCGTTTTGATCGCGATCCCAATGGGGATTGGCGGCGCAGTGCCGTCAAGCAGGTGGCCTCGGCCCGGTTCGGCGTGACCTCCCACTACCTGACTAATTGTTCCGACCTCCAGATCAAGATGGCCCAGGGCGCGAAACCCGGTGAGGGCGGCCAGCTTCCGGGCGGCAAGGTGTACCCGTGGATTGCCGAGGTCCGACACTCCACCCCGGGCGTCGGGCTGATTTCGCCACCGCCGCACCACGACATCTACTCCATTGAGGATCTGGCGCAGCTGATCCACGACCTGAAGAACGCCAACCCTTCTGCGCGGGTGCACGTGAAGTTGGTCTCTGAGAACGGCGTGGGCACTGTGGCCGCGGGCGTGTCCAAAGCACATGCCGATGTGGTGCTGATCTCGGGCCATGACGGCGGCACCGGCGCGACCCCGCTGACATCGATGAAGCACGCCGGTGCGCCGTGGGAGCTGGGTCTTGCCGAGACGCAGCAGACGTTGCTGCTCAACGGTTTACGCGACCGGATTGTGGTGCAAGTGGACGGCCAGCTCAAGACCGGCCGCGACGTGATGATCGGCGCGCTGCTGGGTGCCGAGGAGTTCGGCTTCTCCACGGCCCCCCTGGTGGTCTCGGGCTGCATCATGATGCGGGTATGCCACCTGGACACCTGCCCGGTAGGGGTGGCCACTCAGAACCCGGTGCTGCGGGAGAGGTTCATCGGCAAGCCCGAATTCGTCGAGAACTTCTTCATGTTCATCGCCGAGGAAGTTCGGGAGTACATGGCGCAGTTGGGCTTCCGTACCTTCAACGAGGCCGTCGGTCAGGTGGGATCGCTCGACACCACGCTGGCGCGGGCGCATTGGAAGGCGCACCGACTGGACCTGACGCCGGTGCTGCATGAGCCGGAGTCGGCGTTCATGAACCAGGATCTGTACTGCAGCTCGCGCCAGGATCACGGCCTGGACAAGGCGCTTGATCAGCAGCTGATCGTGATGAGCCGCGAGGCACTGGATTCCGGCAAACCGGTGCGGTTCTCCACCACCATCGGAAACGTCAACCGCACGGTCGGTACCATGCTCGGCCACGAGCTGACGAAAGCCTATGGTGGCCAAGGCTTGCCGGACGGAACCATCGACATCACCTTCGACGGATCCGCGGGCAACAGCTTCGGCGCCTTTGTACCCAGGGGAATTACGCTGCGCGTCTATGGCGACGCAAACGATTACGTCGGCAAGGGTCTGTCGGGTGGACGAATCGTGGTGCGGCCGTCCGACAATGCGCCGCAGGATTATGTCGCCGAGGGAAACATCATCGGCGGCAACGTGATTCTGTTCGGCGCCACCAGTGGGGAAGTCTATTTGCGCGGCGTGGTCGGCGAGCGGTTCGCGGTTCGCAACTCCGGCGCCCATGCGGTGGTCGAAGGCGTCGGTGATCACGGTTGCGAGTACATGACTGGAGGCAAGGTGGTCATTCTCGGCCGCACCGGCCGTAACTTCGCGGCCGGCATGTCCGGCGGTGTTGCCTACGTGTACGACCCGGATGGCGAGCTGCCGGAGAATCTCAACGCCGAGATGGTCGAGTTCGAGAGCATCGATGAGGACGACGCCGAGTACCTGCACCGCACGATTCAGGCGCACGTCGATGCCACCGATTCCGCGGTTGGTCAGCGGATCCTGGCCGACTGGCCCGGACAGCAGCGGCATTTCGCCAAGGTGATGCCGCGGGACTACAAGCGGGTGCTGCAGGCGATCGCCGAAGCTGAGCGTGACGGCGTGGATGTCGGCAAAGCGATCATGGCGGCCGCGCATGGCTGATCCGACCGGCTTCCTGAAATTCACTCATCGGGAATTGCCGCAGCGCCGGCCTGTCCCTTTGCGGTTGCGGGACTGGAACGAGGTCTACGAAGATTTCGACGAGGAGACCTTGCGGCACCAGGCGACCCGCTGCATGGACTGCGGTATTCCCTTCTGCCACAACGGATGTCCGCTGGGCAATCTGATCCCGGAATGGAACGACCTGGTGCGCCGGGGCCGTTGGCACGATGCGATCGAGCGGCTGCACGCCACCAACAACTTCCCAGACTTCACCGGCCGGTTGTGTCCGGCACCGTGCGAGCCGGCGTGTGTGCTTGGCATCAACCAGGATCCGGTGACGATCAAGCAGATCGAGCTGGACATCATCGACAGGGCGTTCGAGGAAGACTTCGTGGTGCCGCTGCCCCCGGACAAGCTGACCGGCAAGCGGGTCGCCGTGGTGGGTTCGGGCCCGGCAGGTCTGGCCGCCGCTCAGCAACTTACTCGCGCCGGTCACAGTGTGACCGTCTTTGAGCGCGATGACCGCATCGGCGGGCTGCTGCGCTATGGCATCCCGGAATTCAAGATGGAAAAGCGCGTCCTCGACCGGCGTCTGGACCAGATGCGCGCTGAGGGAACCGAATTCAAACCCGGTGTCAACGTCGGGGTGGACATCAGCACGGAACAGCTGCGTGCGGATTTCGATGCGGTGGTGCTGGCCGGCGGTGCCACCGCCTGGCGCGATCTGCCCATTCCCGGCCGCGAATTGGACGGCATCCACCAGGCAATGGAGTTCCTGCCGTGGGCCAACCGCGTGCAGGAGGGCGACGACGTCCTCGGAGAGGACGGAGAGCCGCCGATCACCGCCAAAGGCAAGAACGTCGTCATCATCGGCGGCGGTGACACCGGAGCCGACTGCCTGGGCACCGTGCACCGCCAGGGTGCGATCGGCGTGCATCAGTTCGAGATCATGCCGCGTCCGCCGGACGCACGTCCCGAATCCACCCCGTGGCCGACCTACCCGCTGATGTACCGGGTGTCGGCGGCGCACGAAGAGGGCGGGGAGCGGGTGTTCGCGGTCAACACCGAGCAGTTCGTCGGCAAGGACGGGCACGTCACTGCGCTCAACGCGCACGAGGTGACGATGCAGGACGGCAAGTTCGTCAAAGTCGAGGGTTCCGATTTCGAACTCGAGGCCGATTTGGTGTTGCTGGCGATGGGATTCGTCGGTCCGGAGAAGCCTGGCTTGCTCACCGACCTCGAAGTCAAGTTCACTGAGCGCGGCAACGTCGCGCGCGGTGCCGATTTCGACACCTCGGTCCCCGGCGTTTTCGTTGCCGGCGACATGGGTCGTGGCCAGTCATTGATCGTCTGGGCGATAGCTGAGGGCAGGGCCGCGGCGGCGGGAGCGGACCGGTATTTGATGGGTTCGACGGCGCTGCCTGCACCCATCAAGCCGACGGACGGACCGCTTCAGTAGTCACATCAGCCACAGCAGAAACACCGGTATCTTTTCGGCGTTTCTGCCACCGTTTGCCAGACGGCTGTTGTGTAATAGGTCGTTGTGGGCTTCGTCACAGGGGGAGTCCCATGGAACGGACCGATCGCAGGAGTGATCACTGTGCATATCAAACCGGTACCCCGATCACGGATGGGGCGAATCGCCTGGTCATGGTTTCGTCATCCAGTAAAGAGTCGCGAGTTCCCCGCTAAGCAGGAGCGGCTGGTAACCGCTGAAGAGCTGATGGTTTTCGGGGTGTAACCCCCCAGCGCGCGCATCCCCTCGGGTGTACGACACGTTTGCTCAGCGTTACCTAGTCGTTATTTCGACCAAAAGACGTCGAATTCGTCGAATATCACCCGTCCCACAGCCCTGAATCCCGGATCGCCTCAGCCAACGGTTCCAGGACGGTGGGGTCGTGCGGCGGTGAGATGTACACGATGCCGAGGTCCAGTCCTTCGGCGGCCAGCCCCGCCGCGTCCTGGACAACCTGTCCGTAATTGCGGTCTGCCTCCAGGCGAAGGTGGGCCGACAGGGTGATCTCTTTCGGGTCACGTCCGATGTTCGCGCAATGCGAGGCCAGCACGTCGCGCTTGTGCGCGAAGACCTCGGGCGGTCCACCGACGAAGTTCCAGTGCTGGGCGTAGCGCGCGGTGATGCGCAGCGTGCGCTTTTCCCCGCTGCCGCCGATACAGATTGGCGGGTGCGGGCGCTGCACGCCCTTGGGTTCGTTGCGGGCTCCCTTGAGCTGGTAGTACTTGCCGGCGAAGTCGGTGGTCTCTTCGCTGAGCAGGCTGGTGAGTACCTCACAGGCTTCCTCGAACCGGTCGAAACGTTCTTTGATACTGCCCAGCTCGATGCCGTATGCGCCCGACTCCTCCTCATTCCAGCCGGCGCCGATCCCGAGCTCGAGTCGTCCGTTAGAGATGATGTCGAGCGCGGCGGCCATGTTGGCCAGCACCGCCGGGTGGCGGTAGTGGATGCCAGTGACCAGAGTGCCCAGCCGCAGCCGCTCGGTGGCCTGCGCGAGGGCGGTCAACGTCGTCCAGCCCTCTAGACAGGGTCCGGCGCTGTCGGAAAAGATCGGGTAGAAGTGGTCGAACGTCCACCCGGACTCATAGACGTCGATCTCGTCGGCGGCCTGCCAGACGGCGAGCATCTGTGCCCAGGTGGTGGTTTGGGGTGAGGTTTTGAACGCAAATCGCATGAGCCCGACGGTAGTCGATCTTTACGAAGCGCAACTAAACTCGACCGGGCGATGAACGGCGCCCTCGGAATCGGCACCAAGATCACCCTGCTGGCGGCCGGACTGATCTTTCTGCTCGCACTCGTTCTCGGCGTCTGGAAGTACCGGCAGATCATGGCCGCCGAGGACCACCGGGCCCATCCCTACGTCGACATCTCACACCGGGCGGCGTTGCTCTACTCGTTCGCGACGCTGCTGATCGCGGCCTTCGTCGAACTCAGTGCCTGGCCGGCGTGGGTCAACCTGACGGCGGCGATGGTCGTCGTGTTCTTCTTCGTCGCGGCCATTGCCGGCTACATCAGCCGTGGTGCGCGCCGCGACACCACCAACCAGTTCGAGAACCCCGGCCGCGGCCTTCGGGTGACGATGGTGTTGCTGACTGCCGGCGAGATCGGCGGCTTCGGCGTGATTCTTGCCGGGTTCATCGTCGGGCAAACTGTTGTAACCGAACAGGCACACTGGAGCCATGGATCCGGTAACCGCGCTGCGGCAGATCGCCTATTACAAGGACCGGAGCCGCCAAGACCCGAAACGGGTCATGGCCTATCGCAAAGCCGCCGACATCATCGAGGCCCTGGACGACGCCGCGCGGGAACGCCACGCGCAGGCCAACAGCTGGCAATCCCTGCCGGGCATCGGGCCCAAGACCGCGAAGGTCATCGCTCAGGCCTGGTCCGGCCGTGAACCCGATGCTCTGATCGAATTACGCTCTGCGGCAACCGATCTCGGTGGTGGCGAGGTGCGTGCCGCGCTGCGTGGCGATTTGCATCTGCATTCGAACTGGTCCGACGGCTCGGCGCCAATCGAGGAGATGATGGCCACGGCAGCGGCGCTGGGCCACGAGTACTGCGCGTTGACCGACCATTCGCCGCGGCTGACGATCGCCAACGGGCTCTCCCCGGAGCGGTTGCGCAAACAGCTCGACGTGATCGACGGGTTGCGCGACAAGTTCGCGCCGCTGCGCATCCTCACCGGGATCGAGGTGGACATCCTCGACGACGGCAGCCTGGATCAGGAACCCGAGCTGCTGGAGCGCCTCGATGTGGTTGTGGCCAGCGTGCATTCGAAATTGTCGATGGACGCCGACGCGATGACGCGACGCATGGTGCGCGCCGTCTGTAACGGCCACGCCGACGTGCTTGGCCACTGCACCGGCCGATTGGTCGCCGGGAACCGCGGCATCCGGCCGGAATCGAAGTTCGACGCCGAGGCGGTCTTCACCGCCTGTCGCGATCATGGCACCGCCGTGGAGATCAACTCCCGTCCCGAACGCCGCGATCCGCCGACCCGTCTGCTGAACCTGGCGCTGGAAATCGGCTGCGTATTCAGCATCGATACCGACGCGCACGCGCCCGGTCAACTGGATTTCCTCGGCTATGGCGCCCAGCGCTCATTGGACGCCGGTATTCCGCTGGACCGGATCGTCAACACCTGGCCGGCCGACCAGCTGCTGGAGTGGACCGCGTCAGTCGGGTAGGTGTGGCATCTCCAGGCCGGTGTCGCGGCCGACCAACACCGCCCGGGTGAGCGCGGACTTCCCGTAGCGCCGCCGCACCTGGTCGATCGCCGCGTCTATGTTTTCCAGGGCCAGCGATCCCTCGCTGAACGGCAGCATCAGCTGCTGAGCACCGGTGCGGTCGATTCCCGACACCGCGAACCCAACCAGGGTCAACCCACGCTGTGCGATCGCGGGCGCGGCCGAAGCGAGCAGCTGCCGAGCCGCGGCCAGGATGGGCTGCGTCGACGACGTGGCCCATGGCAACGTGCGCGACCGGGTCGCCCTGCTGAAGTCGTCGAACCGCAGCCGTAACACCACCGTGCGACCGGTGCGCCCGGCCGCCCGCATCCGGGCGGTGATTCGGTCGATCAGGTTGACCACCACCGCGTCGACCTCCGCGGGTGACATGCGGTTGCCGGCCGCGCCCAGCGCTCGCTGGGCGCCCACCGACCGGCGATGCACGCCGGCGGTCACCCGCCGGCGATCGATATTGCGGGACAGCGCATACAGTTGGCGGCCCATCGCAGCGCCGAGCAACGAGGCCAGCGTCGACTCGCTGAGCTCGGCGACGTCTGCGACGGTCGCGATCCCGTGGGCGTGCAGCTTGTCGGCGGTCACCGCACCCACGCCCCACAAGCGGCGCACCGGCAGCGGGCGGAGGAATGCCAGCTCCCGATCGGGCGGCACCAGCAGCAGTCCGTCGGGCTTGGCTTCCCGGCTGGCGACCTTCGCAAGAAATTTCGTCCGCGCGACCCCGACCGTAATGGGCAGTCCGACGCGATCGCTTACGTCGGCCCGGAGCCGCTCCCCGACCTGCAGCGGTGTACCGGACACCCGGCCCAGCCCGCCGACGTCGAGGAAGGCTTCATCCACCGATACCGCCTCCACGATCGGTGTGGCGTCGCGAAACACCTCGAAGACGGCGTCACTGGCGCGGCTGTATGCGGTCATCCGGGGAGGCACCACGACGGCGTGCGGGCACAGCCGTCGCGCCTGCGCCCCGCCCATAGCGGTGCGCACGCCGTAGGCCTTGGCCTCATAGCTGGCCGCCAGCACGACTCCGCCGCCCACGATCACCGGGCGGCCACGCAGGGTCGGGTCGTCGCGCTGTTCTACGGACGCGTAGAACGAATCGAGGTCCGCGTGCAGGATGGACGCGTCGCACCGCACGAACATATGTTCGCATCAGGCTACGACAGCTAGCCAGATTCGCCGTAGATGCTGCTGACCCAGATGTGAGTGAGGGTGTCGACGACCCGGTCTGGGTCGACCGCCGGCGCCTCGGCGGCCAGGGCGGCCATCATCGTGCGCTCGTTCATCTGGTTCAGCGAGGTAGCCAGGTCTGCGGCCGGGACAGTCTCGGGTGCGGCGCCCCGGGCTCGTTCCGCGGCGATCATGGTCGCCGTCTGGTCGATCCATTTCTGCATGAATCCCGACCACACCGTGCGGAGCTCCGAACTGGTGGCCAGTGCCTCCGTTGCGGCCCGGGCCAGCGCACGGCGCGATTCGAATGCGGTGAAGAACGCCTTGATGCCGTTGCGCCACACCCGGCGCGGGTCCGCCGGGAGCCGCTGCACTGCGCCGTCGAACTCGGAGTCGGCACGTGCGATCACCGGCTCGAGCAGCGACAGCAGTACCGCCTCCTTGGACTTGAAATAGAAGTAGAACGTCGGGCGCGAGAGGCCGGCGCCCTTGGCCAGGTCGTCGACCGAGATGTCAGCGAACGAGCGCTCTTCGAGCAACCGCTCGGCGGTCGCAACGATTGCCTGCTCACGGTCGTCGCCGGAAGGGCGCATGGAGCGGCGGCCGCGCAGGGCGCGAGCCTGGCCGACAGTAGTCACGGCCGCTACTTTACACGGTGTTGAGAGTTTCGACAGGGCGTTGACTAACTCGACGCGCTGTTGATAGCGTGGCGACATGACTGAGCACCTTGACGTCGTCATCGTGGGCGCCGGAATCTCCGGTGTGAGCGCGGCCTGGCACCTGCAGGACCGCTGCCCGACCAAGAGCTACGCCATCCTGGAAAAGCGAGCCGCCATGGGTGGCACGTGGGACCTTTTCCGCTACCCGGGAATTCGTTCCGACTCGGACATGTACACGCTGGGCTTCCGCTTCCGGCCGTGGACCGAGCGCCAAGCCATTGCCGACGGCGAGCCGATCCTCGACTACGTCAAAGGCACCGCGGCGATGTACGGCATCGACAAGCACATCCGGCTCAACCACAAAGCGATTAGCGCCGATTGGTCCAGCACGGAGAACCGCTGGACCCTCCAGATCGAAAGCAACGGCGCACCAAAGACCATCACCTGCACGTTCCTGTTCTTGTGCAGCGGCTATTACAACTACGAACAGGGCTTCGCGCCGACGTTCGCCGGCTCGGAGGATTTCGCGGGCCCGATCATCCATCCGCAGCACTGGCCCGAGGACCTCGATTACGCCGACAAGAACATCGTCGTGATCGGCAGTGGCGCCACCGCGGTCACCCTGATTCCGGCGCTGGCGGAATCAGGTGCCAAGCACGTCACGATGCTGCAGCGTTCCCCGACCTACATCGTCTCTCAGCCAAAGCGGGACAAGCTGGCCGAGCGGCTCAACGACTGGCTGCCCGAGAAGCAGGCGTACACCGCGGTTCGCTGGAGGAACGTGCTGCGCCAGGCCGCGCTGTACGCGGCCTGTCAGAAATGGCCGCAGCGGATGCGAAAAATCCTCCTCGGCTACGTTCAGCGCCAGCTCCCAGAGGGCTACGACGTGGAAAAGCACTTCGGTCCCCACTACAACCCGTGGGACCAGCGGCTATGCCTGGTGCCCAGCGGTGACTTATTCCGGACCATCCGGCACGGGCAGGCCGACGTGGTCACCGACACCATCGACCGGTTCACCGCCACCGGCATCCGGCTCAACTCCGGCCGCGAACTGCCGGCTGACATCATCATCACCGCAACGGGTTTGAACCTACAGCTGTTTGGTGGCGCTACGGTAACCGTCGACACGGAACCCGTGGACCTCACCGAGACCATGGCCTACAAGGGCATGATGCTGTCCGGCCTGCCCAACATGATCTACACGGTGGGATACACCAACGCGTCGTGGACGCTGAAGGCCGACCTGGTGTCGGAGTTCGCCTGCCGCCTACTGAACTACATGGACGCCAACGGCTTTGAGACCGTGGTGGTCGAGCACCCCGGCTCCGATGTCGAGGAGCGCCCATTCATGGAGTTCACCCCCGGCTACGTGCTGCGGTCACTGGAGCAGTTGCCCAAGCAAGGCTCGCGCACCCCGTGGCGGCTGAACCAGAATTATGTGCGCGACATCCGGCTTATTCGACGCGGCAAGATCGCCGACGAAGGACTGCGGTTCGCGAAAAAGCCTGCGGCTGTGGCAGTTTAGTCGCCTGAAGCGATGACGACAATGCCGTCGTCGTCGCTGTAGGCGGTATCGCCCGGCACGAATGTCACTCCGCCCAGACTGACCTCGACATCGCGCTCGCCGGCACCCGTCTTGGTGCTCTTGCGGGGATTGGTGCCCAGCGCCTTGATGCCGATGTCGATGCCGCGCAGTGCCGCGGCGTCTCGCACCGCGCCGTTGACGATCAGCCCGGCCCACCCGTTGGCGCGCGCCAATTCGGCGATGAGGTCCCCGACCAGCGCGGTGTGCAGGGAGCCGGCGCCGTCGATCACCAGTATCCCGCCCGCACTCGGTTGTGAGAGCACCGATTTCAGCAACGCATTGTCCTGCAAGCAGCGCACGGTGCTGATCGGCCCGCCGAATTCCGCGCGACCGCCGAACTGGCGGAACTGGAGATCGCAGCTGCGAACGTCGGGCCCGATGCTGTCGACTAGGTCGGCGGTTGGCCGGAATGACACAGTCAACGGCGCCGCAGCTGCCGGATCAACAGGATGGCCAACAGGCTGACGGCCAGCGCAACCACCCACGGCGTCGGGGACATGCTCGAGGCCGGCGCCGGAACATCGGAGGAGACCGGGTTGTTGGCGTCTTCTACCGTGGACTTCGCCTGTGCCGCGGCATCTTTCGCGGCAGCAAGTTGACCGTTGGTCTCGATTCGCTGCTGCGTGTCGAGTGGCCGCTCGGCTGCCTTCGGTGGCGTGGGCGCGGGGCTTTTCGCCGGCGCTTTTTTGGCGGGCGCCTTCTTGGCAGCCGCTTTTTTGGCGGGCGCCTTTTTCGCAGCCGCTTTTTTGGCGGGCGCTTTTGCGGCCTTCTTGACTGGCTTGGCGGGCGGCTTCTTCTCCGGCGGTGTCGATGCGCCGTTGGGTTCGGTGTTGGGTTGATCCTGGGGGTCTGCCATGCGGCCGCTCCTTTGCAGCTTTCTCTCACATTTTCTAGCGCACCGGGTCGTCGCGTCCCATCATGCCAGGACGCATCGTGGCGCCTCGGTGACGAGGGCCGGTCACGGCCTGCGCCGGACCGCCCACAGGCCGCCGGTGGCGACGAGCGCCACTGCTACCACCACAAACGGCCAGGCCGGGATGTCGCCGCCAGCGTGGGTGGCAGCGGCGGCAGGCCCTGGGGTGCCGGTGCCCGGGACCGTCAGCCGAAACGACCAGGACCCGGACACCACGTGGCCATCGGCGGACGTCACCCGGTAATTCACCGTATAGGTCCCGGCCGGTCCGAGCGGTCGCAGGCCGATGCCCACGACCGCGCCCTGCACCGTCGGCTCCCCGGTAGACCACACGTTGCCATCGGGCCCGACGACAGCCATGGCAGCGAACGTGGTCTGCAATCGCTCGTTGAAGGTCGCGCTCACCCGGTCGGGACCGGTCGTCAGGACCGCATTGTCTGCGGGCTCGGCGGACACGCGTGTGGCGTGCGCGAACGCCACTTGCGCAGTCAGGGTCGCGGTCAGCGCCATGGCGGCCAACAGCAGCCCGGCCCACGCGATAACCGCCACGCGGCTCATGCTCGTCGGCGAACCAGCACCAGGCAGACGCCCAGAGCGCCCACCACCAAGGCCGCCCCGCCCAGCAGGCGGGCGGTGTTGTCGGGCGATTTCGACTGCCCGGCTGCGCCAGGGTGATTTGCTGGCGCGCCCGACGACGGATGGTGTTCGTGCGGTGCCACCGGCCCTGCCGCAAGTGTCAGCATGGGTGCCGGATATTCCGGCTCGCCGCCGCCCGGCAGCGGCGGCTGGTCCCACTTGACGATCGACCCGTCGGAATAGGTCTGCGTGGCCGGGAAGCTGACGGTGTCGGTGTCGGGCAGTTGCACCGATATCCGAAACAGCGCGAACTGATCGACTCCGATCCCGCCGCTGGGCGCGGCCGTCCAGGTCACCGAGTGGACGGTGCCAGACGCCGCGTCGCGGTCGAGCTTGGCCGTCCAGCCGGGCATGGTTTCGGTGCTCGCGGATGCCACATCGGGGAGGGTGACGGTCAGCGCAGTGGTCGCAGCGCCCTTGTCGGATTCGTTGGGTACCTGAAAGGTGACGATTGCCATCGCGCCACGCACGGCGTTGTCGCTGCTGGCATGCACGTGTGCCCACGCGGGCGGGGTTGCTGCGGCCGAGCCGAGATACAGCGTGGCCGCGAAGCCGACTCCGATCAGAACGCGCGAGATCCATCCGTCGTCAAATGTCATGTCCAGCAGCTGCTTTCAGGTCAATCCGAGCCGGGCCATCAGATCCGCCTCGATACCGTCGATTTGAGACGAGATCGCGCCGTGGGCCGTCCGGCGTCGCGCGGCGGGCATATTCTCCGCGGCGGTGACGGCGGCCGAAAGATCGGTGAGCCGCTCGTCGATGGCGGCGACGAACTGCTTGGTCTCGGTGTCCTTGGTCTTCTTCTCCTGCACCATCCGCAATGACTTTTCCGACCCGGCGATCCGTGCCGACAGCTCGGCGCCCTGCCCGGAGAACTGGCCGATCTGAGCCAATGGAATCCCGAGCCGATCCGCGCGGCGCTGGTCGATCAGCGCGCGTGCCGCCATGGCGGCCCGGTAGATCAGCGGGGTCAGGATCGGGGCGAGCAACCGAGATACCGTCAGCAGCCGGCGGATGCGTGTCGGCGACAGCAACTTACCTTCCCGCGCCGCTTTGAGCTCGGCCTCAGCGACTTTCAACGCCGTGCGGTCGCTGTCCCGCTGGGATTTGATCTGGGCCTTGAGTGCCTTATCCGCGGCCCGCCGATCGCCCTTGATCCGCCGGGCGTCGTTCTTGGCAGCCAGCCTGGCCTCGAGCCTGGCGCGGTGCTTGATCGCCCGTGCTTCGGCGCGACGTGTCGCGCGACTCTTTCGCTTGCGGAACAGGGCCATTCCCGGCCGCCTCCCGGTATCTCGTGGACTATCGCTCTCGCGTGTACGCGATCCGTGAGCCAACCCTAATCGGAATGGGCCGGCGGCAGCCCTTCAGGTCGGGCTGCACAGCCGTAAGTGCGCTTAAGCGCCGAGCTGCTCTTTACGGCGCAACTCGTTGACCCGCTCAGCGATGTCCCGCTGGGCTTCGGGCGACAATTCGGCGGCACCCAGCGCGATGCGGCGCACACCGTCAGCACGCATCGAGGAAAGCCACGACAATTCCTTGTCGAGCTTTTCGTAGTACTCGTCGTCAGTGAAGTACGCCGACTTGATGCGGAAGAAGTTAGCCAAGGCGGCCATGGTCGCTGTGGACGGGTTCGTCCGGTTGCCTGAGCGTAGCTGCGACAGGTAGGGAGCCGACATTGTGATGCCCTCCGCCTTGAGTGCCGCGATCACTTCCGCGGAGGTGTGCGGCCCGCGTCCGGGTGGATAGACCGTGTCGAACAGGCGGTTCAGGCGGGCAGCGAACGTCGTGCTCATCGATATGACCCCCACTGGGCTGTAGAAGTGAACTGTTACCTATGCATGTTTGCTGATCATGGTAGCGAGCATTTGAGTCCGTGACCAAGTGCAAACCCGAGTGGTTTTGGTACCGGCGTTGCTGGCGCCTGCCAATTCCTCACTCGACGAGCGTCTAACTAATTCGCTGGGGTGTCCACTACATATCCGAAACTCACAGGTTATCCGCAGAATTGGGGTTGACCGCCAGGGTGGCGGACCGACGGGTTCAGGCACGGCATGGCCATCGGACGGATCGTGCTGGACGATTGCGCCGCAACCAGCAGGCAACCCGTGCCCATCGAGGTCGTCATTTGCTGTCAGGGTTTGCAAAGCATGGGCGAAACGGACCGGAGGTACAACTCCGCGGCCCATGGAGATACCTCTGGGGGAGACTGCGCGTTGCGACTGGGGAGGGAAGGTGCCGTCGGCGCCTAGACGACTTCCGGTGACCTCCCGGTGTTCGGAGCTTCAGTTCGGCGGCGCCGGCGCAGAGTTTGCGCGGCCGCCGCTGTCGCAGCAGCCAGCGCCACCATCGTGGACACGGAGATAGCTACCGACCGCAAGCCGAGCGCGCTGTCGAACAGCATCCACAACCCGAATATCAGGAACAGCAGGCTGGCCAAGAAATCCAGCAGCTGCTGGGGAAGTCGCCGATTGAGCAGCACCGCCCACACCAATCGCCAGACCGTCAGCCAAAACCATGCCCAGCGTCGAGCCGATCCACACGCCGCGCCGTCATGGTCGCTGGCCAGCGCGAGGGTGGCCAACGTCATCTTGTCGCTCATTTCGGCGAGCACGAATGACGAGATCACGGCAAGCAGCGCGAAGCGGGGCTCGTCAGCGGTCGAGACGGTCTCGTCTTTGGCCGTGCCCTCACGCCAGGCCCACACGGCAAAATCAGGAACGCAATCGCGGACCCGAACGCCATCGGGAGCGAATTTCCTTATGCTGCAAGCAGCATTGCCAGGATCGCGGTGTCGGGATGGCTGATTGGGTCGACGCCGACGCGACTCACCATGGACGTGATGGTGCCGTCGGCTTCGGCTTCCACCCAGGCCGCACGGTGCTCCAGCCCCAGATACGGCAGTCCCGGAAGCAGTACGCATCCCGACGCGGCCCCCGTGCATTCCGGCAACGACGGCGTGGTTTCTGAGGGTGGATGCAGCATCAGCAATGCAGGGGGCTGATGGTCAGCGAAATACCCTGGCTGGATTGCTGATTCACCGAAGACAGTGCCCTCGGCCAGTACCAGCCCGACCGTGCCTGGTTCGGGTTCGTCGGGCAAGTCCTCGCGGGCACCGAACACCGTTGTGGTGGAGAGCAATCCGGGCAATGAGGCGACCCGAACCGCAACGATCAGTAGCTGGGCCCACTCTTTCGTCGAATCAGGCCAGCGCCCGGAAATTACGAACCCTTTCAGGGCACCACGAGAATGGAAAGGGGAAACCCCTATCGGTCCAGTCGACCCAGTGTCCACCTCGACCTCCGCGCGACGCCTTCATCCGAAATAACCACGCTGGCAGCTCGAATAATTAAGAATGCCTGCGGTTTAGGTCCGTTGCAACTCGACACGGCTAGTGTTACTTGTCTTCTCAAAATGGCCGAGCACGCGCCGGGTAAAGGCTAGGGCGCCACGCATCCCCGTGACGCCCTAGCCTTCGAAAAGATGGCCTCAGCCGGCAATCAACCCATGGGTTTTAGAGGTTGCGGCCGTGTAGCGGTCTTGCACGTCCGCCCAGTTCACGACGTTCCAGAACGCTTTGGCGAAGTCGACCTTGACGTTCTTGTACTGCAAGTAGAAAGCGTGCTCCCACATGTCGAGCAGCAGTAGGGGAACGATGCCGAGCGGGAAGTTGGACTGGTGGTCGTACACCTGGAAAACCAGCAGCTTGTTGCCGAGCGTGTCCCAGCCGAGCGCTGCCCATCCCGAGCCCTGCACGGTGGTTGCGGCCGCATGGAATTGCGCACGGAAGTTATCGAACGACCCGAAGGCGTCGTCGATGGCCGCGGCGAGCTCGCCGGTCGGCTTGTCGCCGCCGTTGGGAGAAAGGTTCTTCCACCAGATGGTGTGGTTGACGTGACCGCCGAGGTTGAACGCGAGGTTCTTCTCGTTCAACAGGATCGCGGCGTGGTCTCCCTTGGAGCGGGCCGCCTCCAGCTTTTCGAGGGCGTCATTGGCGCCCTTGACGTAGGTGGCGTGGTGCTTATCGTGGTGAAGCTCGTTGATCTGGCCGGAGATGTGCGGTTCCAGCGCTCCGTAATCCCAGTCCAAATCGGGCAGGGTGTATACAGCCACGGCATTCCTTTCTTCGGTGCATCGTTGGTGATGATCGGACGCTCTTCGCGGGGGGCTGCCACGCGGCGGCCAGTCATAATCAACCCTGCTCCATGAGTGCGCCCACCGCAAGAACGACCGCTTAGAGCCGGTAACCCGGAAACCCCTTCGGCGAAACGTCAAGACAAGACGATGATGGCGAGAACCGCGAGCAACGCGAGCGCGATCAGGCCGGCACGTAAGGCGGCGACGCTGTAACTATGGCTCCAGGCGGGCGAGCCGTAAGACGAGTTCGAGGACACCGGTGAACCCGGACCGAACGAATGCGTGGCCATCAATCGCCTTTCACCAGCACGTTCACCTCGCTCCAGTGAGGTGAGTCACAACGACTTTTGCGTGATGGCGATCATAACGCGTTGTGATGGGCATGGAAAAACGTGCCACCCAAAAGGCGTCTGAGCTGCGGATTCTTTGTCGCGGCGGCACGCACACGACTCGAGGCTGCGGCGTGGACCGCGGCGCCGCACACACGCATCCCGGGTTGCTTAGTAGGCCAATCCATTTCGCTCAGGCACCGTTTTGGGCTGTCGATGGAGTGCCGCTGTCGCCCGGCGTTATCCACAGTTGCGGTCCGGGTCGACCGGTTGAGCCTGTACTGACGGCGCAAATACCGAGCCGACCACTGTGGATAAACCTGTGGAAACTGTGGATAGCCATAGGCAATTGTTCATTTTGCGGACGGATCGTCGGCGTACCCGATCCACGACGTTGAGGGCCGCTTCGGGGGTGCGCTGTGCGGGCTCCTCGCGTTCCGACGGCCGGCATCGTCACCCGGCTACGCTGGTCCGGTGATCCAGGTGTGCTCCCAGTGCGGCACTCGGTGGAACGTGCGCGAACGGCGACGCGAATGGTGCCCCCGCTGTCGCGGCGCGCTGATGGCGCCCCTGGCGGATGTGACCGCGGCCGATCCACGGTGGAGTCCGCGCGGTGGCCCGTCGGCGCCACCGCAGGCCCCCGCGTGGCAGCGCATCACGCCTCGGCTGCCGCCGGGCTTCCGGTGGATAGCGGTGCGCCCCGGCGCCGCACCGCCGGCGCGACGCGCGCGACGGTCCCTCGGGCCCACCCCGCGCTACGCCGTGATCCCCCGGTGGGGTTTGGCTGACCGCGTCGATCAAGCCCCCATGGCAGCCGAAACACCAACGCAGACAGGGCTATCGGCCGCGACGGTACGTACCAGCATCTTCGTCAGCGTGCTAGTGCTCGGCATCGCGGCCCTGGTGTATGTCGTGCGGTATGTGCTGTTGGTCATTAACCGGAACACGTTGCTGAATTCGGTGGTGGCCATCGCCGCGGACTGGCTCGGGATCCTGGCCAGTGTGGCGGCGCTCGCGGCGTTAATCACTTCTGCGGTGATGCTGATCCGCTGGCTGATCGCGCGGCGGGCCGCGGTGTTCTCGCATCAGGGGATGCCGGAGCCGCGCTCCGTCCGTGCGTTGTGGGCCGGCTGCGTGGTGCCGCTGGCCAATCTGCTGTGGGCTCCGGTGTACGTCATCGAGCTGGCAACGATGGAAGAGCATTACGCCCGGCTGAAAAGACCGATCCTCCAGTGGTGGAGCGCTTGGGTTGTCAGCTGCACGGTTTCGATCTTCGCCATTATTTCCAGCTTCGCCACCGACGCACAGGGCATTGCGAACAACACCGTGTTGATGGTGTTCGCGTATCTGCTCGCGGCGGCCACCGTGTCCGCCGCCGCCCGGGTCTTCGAGGGCTTCGTGCGCAAACCGGTCGAACGGCCTGCGCATCGCTGGGTCATGGTGGGCCCAGATCTTCCCGATCGACCCGCCGGGCCCGCATCGGCTGGTCAGGTTGAGTTGCAGGGGCAGGAACCGGCAGCATAGGGGTATGACGTGGGCCGACGAGCTGCTCGACGGGCATCCCTTTGTTGTAGCCCACCGAGGCGCTTCGGCCGCTCGTCCCGAACACACGCTGGCCGCATATGATCTCGCGCTCAAAGAAGGCGCCGACGGCGTCGAATGCGATGTGCGGCTGACCCGCGACGGTCATCTGGTTTGCGTGCATGACCGGCGGCTGGACCGGACCTCGACGGGAGCGGGTTTGGTCAGCACGATGACCCTGGCCGAGCTACGCGAGCTCGAATACGGTGCGTGGCACGACAGCTGGCGTCCGGACGGTGCGCACGGCGATAGCAGCCTGCTGACGTTGGACACGCTCATTGGCCTCGTTCTGGACTGGCACCGGCCGGTGAAGCTCTTTGTCGAGACCAAGCACCCGGTTCGGTACGGCTCGTTGGTGGAAAGCAAGTTGTTGGCGCTGCTGCACCGCTTCGGTATTGCCGCGCCCGCCTCCGCGGACCGCTCCCGCGCGGTGGTGATGTCGTTTTCAGCGGCCGCGGTCTGGCGGATCAGGCGTGCCGCGCCGATGCTGCCGACGGTGCTGCTCGGAAGGACCGCCCGTTACCTGGCCAGCAGCGCGGCCACCGCCGTCGGTGCCACCGCCGTCGGGCCGTCGTTGGCGGCGTTGAAGGAATATCCGCAACTCGTCGACCGCGCCATCGCCCAGGGCCGGGCGGTGTACTGCTGGAACGTCGACGACTACGAAGACATCGACTTCTGCCGGGATGTCGGGGTGGCCTGGCTTGCCACTCACCACCCGGGTCGGACTAAGGCCTGGTTGCAGAACGCCCGCACCGACCGGGTGGGCGACTAGTTCGGCGATAGCCCGTCCGCCGGCGGCCTGCGCGCCCCTGCCGGCGGGCGCCGAGCCGACCTCGCGGTGGACGAAGTTGACAAAAATCGCTACTGCTGGCCCCCGAGCGCGTCGGCGGGCACCGGAGCGTCGGAGGCCAGCGCGTCGAACAACTTGCCGGCCACGTCGTGGTTCCACACCACCACCGCCCCGGCGTCGCCGCTGCTGAACTCGCCGATCGGGACGGTCACCGAGGTGGTGGACCCGTGCAGCGCCCAGCCGAGCCGCGCGAGGTCCCATACATGGTCGCCCTGATCAACGGTCAGGGCATCGGCGGCCGCACGCGGGACTGAGTACCAGCGAAACGGGTTCAGCCACACCGAAGGGCTGGACGCGCGGTGGAGCAGCGCCGACATGAACTGCCGTTGGTTGAGCATCCGGTCCAGATCCGCCCGCGGTGTGTCGCGGGACCGGACATACCCGAGCGCGTTGCGACCCTCCAGCTTCTGGCAGCCGGCCGGCAGGTCGATGCCGGCCAGCGGGTCGCTGATCGGCGCGGTTGGGCACACGGTAACTCCGCCGAGCGCGTCGACCAGCGCGGCGAAACCGCTGAATCCAATCTCGACGTAGTGGTCGAGGCGCAGCCCGGTGGCTTGTTCGACTGTTTGGGTCAGCAAGGTCGCCCCACCCATCGCGAATGCGGAGTTGATTTTGTCCTTGCCGTGACCGGGGATGGGCACATACGAATCGCGCGGCAACGAGACCATCGTCGTCGGGGTGCTCGAGCCGAACGACGGCACATGCACCAGCAGAATGGTGTCGGTGCGACCGGTGCCGATGTCGCCGCCGGTGGCCAGATCTTGTTGCTGCTGGGCGGTAAGGCCCTGGCGGCTGTCCGAGCCGACGAGTAGCCAGTTCGTGCCGCGGCCGGCCCCGGGCCGATCGGGGTACTCGGTCAGCACCGGCTCGCGGTGCAGTGTCGCGTCGAACCAAACGGCCCCGCCCAGGATGCCCGCACCGGCCAGCAGCGCGCCGATCAGCAGGCTCAGCGCGATCAGCCGGCCCCAGCGACGCTTGCCGCGCCTGCGGCCCGTCCTGGGCGCGACGGGTCGCGGCGGGGGCTCGGGCTGCTGCGGCGGACGGGGGTGTGAACCAGGCGCAACCGGTCGCGGCGGCGGGCCCGATCCAGGGGCCGCATTGATCCGGGGGACTGGCGCGGACGCTCGGCGCTGCGGCACCGTTTCGGCCGTCGGTGATGGCGCTCCGGTTTCGCGGCGAAACACCTGCGGCGGCTCCGGGCGCGCTTGGGGCGGCGGGACCGGTTTCGGGGGCCGCCGACGTTCCGGAGATCGGTCGCCGTTCACCCGGATAACTTACGTGGCGTCACCCACCCGCGGTTACCGACGGGCGCGCAGCCCGTTGATGAACGGGCAGCCCATCAGCACGCGGATCGCCTGGCTCAGCCCAATCATGTCGTCGACTGGTTTGTGGAAGGGCAGCCGGATGTCGTGGTCGCCGTCGTTGCCTTCGATGCGAAACCGCACTCCGTACCGGTCCAGCCCCAGTGGGCGGACGTGTCCGCGGCGCAGCGGTGCCGGCAGCCTGGATACCAGTCGCGCGACCACGTCGCCATGGGCGTTGTCCAAGTGCCACAGCACGTTCGACTCGATCTCACAGAACGGGTCGGGGCGAGCCGCGAGCAGGTCCGCCACGCTGACGGCCTCGGCGCCGGTGGCGTCGGTCACCACGATGGATGCGATCTCGAGCCGCAGCAGCGTGTACCGGGGTTCTGCTCCATCCGAGGGTATGGACCTCGGCGTATCGACTTGTAGTAGTGCCGGGTCCGGACACTCGGTGGCGATCAGATCGAGGATCTTCGTCACCGCGCCCGGTGGGACCTGTCGCAGGCGGCCGCGGACCCATACCAGCGAACGGACCGGTTCGCGCAGTGGCAGCGGCGCGTAGTCGGTCAGCTCGAGCAGCGCTTGCGATCCATCGACCCGGGCGGCCCCGCCGTCGCGGTCGGCTGGAAGTGCTACGGCGAAGGACCCGTCGTGCAGCAGGTGATGTACCGGTGTGGCGACCGGCTCCGTGCGCGCGTCCGCGTTCTCGATGGCTAAGAGCGCGCCGCCGGCCCGGATACAGGCGCTGCGGATGCGTTCGCTAGTCGTGGGCGCGGCGCTGGTCAGCGGTAACATCGTTCTCCTACTCCCTTAGGTAAGCCTAAGTTAACTTAGATCGATGGGCGCCGCAAGCCTTGTTTCGCGCTGGCCGCCGTTAGGGTTGGAGCGTGGTCCGCATTGCTTACCTGGGTCCCGAAGGGACCTTCACCGAGGCGGCGCTGCTACAGATGACATCGGCCGGGTCGGTTCCCGACCAGGGGCCGGATGCTTTGCGGCCGTTGCCGATCGAAAGCACGCCCGCGGCGCTGGACGCTGTCCGTAACGGCGATGCCGATTACGCATGCGTGCCGATCGAGAACTCGATCGACGGGTCGGTGATGGCCACCTTGGACAGCCTGGCCATCGGTTCGCCCCTGCAGGTTTTCGCTGAGACGACGCTGGATGTGGCGTTCAGCATCGTCGTCAGACCGGGTCGCGCCGCCACCGACGTGCGAACGGTGGCGGCGTTCCCGGTGGCCGCCGCCCAGGTGCGGCAATGGCTTACTGCGCATCTGCCCAGCGCCGAATTGCGGCCGGCGTACTCCAATGCCGACGCCGCGCGACAGGTGGCCGAGGGCAACGCCGACGCCGGGGTGACCTCGCCGCTGGCCGCCGCCCATTGGGGGCTTGACGCCCTGGCCGACGGTGTCGTCGACGAACCCACCGCCCGCACCCGCTTCGTCCTGGCCGGTCTGCCGGGCCCGCCGCCGGCCCGCACCGGCGCCGACCGCACGTCGGTGGTGTTGCGCATCGACAACGAGCCCGGGGGGCTGTTGGCCGCGCTCGCCGAATTCGGCATCCGCGGCATCGACCTGACCCGGATCGAATCCCGGCCAACCCGCACCGAACTGGGCACCTACCTGTTCTTCGCCGACTGCGTCGGCCACATCGACGACGACGCCGTCGCCGAGGCACTCAAGGCGCTGCACCGTCGTTGTGCGACTGTGCGATACCTGGGTTCCTGGCCGACGGGTACGGCCGCCGGGGTGCTGCCGCCGCCGGCGGACGAGGCGTCACGGTGGCTGGCGCGGCTGCGGGCAGGCAAGGCGGAGCAAACCCAGGATTTAGGGTCCCGAGGGTTCGGGCGATGAGCGGTCGTCTGGTGCTGGTGCGACACGGCCAGTCCTACGGCAACGTTGAGCGCAGGCTGGACACCCGGCCGCCGGGGGCCGAGCTGACGCCGAAGGGCCGCGACCAGGCCAGGGCGTTTGCCCTCGGTTCCGGACGGCCGGCGATGCTCACGCACTCCATTGCCACCCGGGCGTCGCAGACGGCCGCGGTGATCGGCGCCGAACTCGACGTGGCTGCCCACGAGTTTGTCGGCATTCACGAGGTGCAGGTCGGGGAACTGGAAAACCGCAGCGACGACGACGCGGTCGCGGAATTCAATGCCATCTACGACCGATGGCATCACGGCGAACTCGATGTGCCACTGCCCGGCGGCGAGACCGGCAACGAGGTGCTGGACCGCTACGTGCCGGTGCTCGCCGACCTGCGGATGCGCTACCTCGACGACGACGACTGGCACGGCGACATCGTCATCGTCAGCCACGGCGCGGCGATCCGGCTGGCCTCCGCGGTGCTGGCCGGTGTGGACGGAAACTTCGCGCTGGACAACCACCTGGACAACGCCGAGTCTGTGGTTTTGGCCCCGATCACCGACGGGCGGTGGAGTTGTGTGCGGTGGGGCACCCTGACGCCGCCGTTCTACCCACAACCCGAAGCCAGCCCGGTCGCGGACGCGGTGCGGTCAAGCACCGACCCGATGGGCTGACGAGGCGATCAAACGGCGAGCGCGACCGATTCCTCGGTGCAGCCGCAGCCGCAGCCGACGGCGTCGCAGTCGATGACGAACGTGTGCGGCAACAGCTCGGGACTGACGCAGTCCGGCTCAGTGCATTCCGACCGGCGCAGCCAATGGCGAATGATGGTGCCGTGGCAGTGATCTAGTCCTGCCCGGCAGTCGCGGCAGTCAGCGCTCATGAGGCGTTCATAGCACCGGGCCCGGACAAATTCGGGATGCCGCGCCCAGGCGGACGCTCGCGAATTGTCAGCGGCCGTTACGCCCAGCCCAGTTCGTCCAACCGGTCGTCGTCGATGCCGAAGTGGTGGGCGATTTCGTGGATCACCGTGATCGCCACCTCCTCGACGACCTCGTCGTCGGATTCACAGACGTCCAGCAGCGCGTCGCGGTAGATCGTGATGGCGTCCGGCAGCGACCCGCCGTAGTCGGAGTCCCGCTCGGTCAATGCCACCCC
This sequence comes from Mycobacterium sp., assembly GCA_035552295.1. Lineage (GTDB taxonomy): Bacteria > Actinomycetota > Actinomycetes > Mycobacteriales > Mycobacteriaceae > Mycobacterium. The sequence goes on from DASZLQ010000063.1 coordinate 60,213, forward strand.
TTCGTACAGACCGAGCAGCGCGGCGTCTTCGGGGTGGCGGTCTTCGACCAGCACGACGACGTTGTCCATCGCGGCCGTCAACTCGGGCGGGATCAGGTCGAGCGCATCGGAGACCAACTCGTCGAACCGCTGCGGATCCATCCGCACGGCCACCGGCTAGCCCCCGGGCGCGGGTGCGGCCGGTGCGGGCGGCGGCGGCTCCGGTGCGGGCGGTGGCGGTGGTGGTGCCTCCGGAGCCGGGGGTGGTGGCGGTGGTGGTGCCTCCGGAGCCGGGGGTGGCGGCGGTGGTGGTGCCTCCGGAGCCGGGGGTGGCGGAGCTTCTTGCGGTGCTTGCGTAGCCGGCGCCTGCGACGCCGGCTCCCGGGGAGGCGTCACAACCGGCTGTTGCGGCAGGTGCTGATTGTTCGGCGGAATGGCATCCGGCTGGGAGGTTGGCTCTGGCGCCTGGACCGGGATCGATGGCAGCCCAAGCCGGTCCTCGGGGATGTCTGGCGGTGGTACCGGTGACTGACCGTTGATCAGCAGCTGCCCCTTGGCGTGGTTCACCAGCGTGGCCCAGCCCCCGTTGCCCAGGCTGGCGCCGATGCTGCATGCGACCTCACGGCTGCCCGCCTGCCAGCTGGGCAGCGACGCGGTGGGGTAGATCAGCGTCAGGGTGGTCGTGCGCAACTTGACCGGCGCGAGGTACGCGTCGGTCATCTTGGTGCAGGAGTCTTTGACGAAGCCGTCCTGCTCGGGCTCGGCGGGAAGAGCAGCGGGGAACTTCTCGGCCAGATTGACCGTGCCCGTGATCTCCATTGCATGCGGGGCACCACAGTCGACCGGAAAGTCGATCGGTTGGTTGCTCGCCGAGTCGATACCCAAACAGGTGCCGGCGGGCCAGACCTTGGACTGGTCGACGGCGGCGACCCTGCCCTTGAACGCGGCCTGTTGGTTGTTCGGCCCGGGCAGCTGCAGGCCGCAGAGCATGCGGCGCTCGCCGGACTGGCGCCATGCCCGGTCACCCGACCACAGCATGCTGACAGTGAACTTGCTGTTGGGATCGAACTTGGGTCCGAGGTAGCGGTGCACCGCGGCCTCGCACTGTTCCTGGCTGATCTGCTGAATGCGCGCCGGCGACGGGGGCGCCGCGTTGGGCCCGTACTCCGAGCCGGGGAACGTCCGCATATCGATGGACTCGGCGACTTCGAACTTGTGGTCGTCCGCGCAGTTGACGATGCTCGCCGACTCCGGCGTGATGTCCGGCCACATCAGGCAATCACCGCTTTTGGCGCGGTTGAAGGCGGCGTCGCTCTTGGCGCCGGTGCTGGGCACCGGATCGCTGTCGAGGTAGCCGGACAGCCGCCCCGGCCCGCTGCCGCCAACCGGAATCGCGGTCACCAGCCCGGCGATCAGCAGGCCGCCGAGCGCGAAGAGGAGCAATGCCCGCCGGGTCGCGGTCGCCTGCAGGGCCCGCGGCCACTGGAACCCGGCCAGCGGTTGTTCCGCCTCGTCGGCGGCGGGGCCGGCTGGGGAAACTTCCGTTTTGGGCGTATCCAACATCGGCTCCATTCTGACAGGAGCCGTTAAGTCGCGTGACAAATGTTGCTTATGTAGCGTCCTGTGATTGTCTACGTGGGTGCTCCGCAACGCCAGCGTCGGGCCAAAAGTAGTCTTCAGGCCGTGATCGACCTGAAGCTGCTCCGTGAAGACCCCGACGCCGTACGGCGTTCCCAAGTCAGCCGTGGCGAAGACCCGGGGCTGGTGGACGCCCTGTTGACGGCCGACGCGAACCGCCGGTCCGCGATTTCGGCAGCCGACGCGCTGCGCGCCGAACAGAAGTCCGCCAGCAAGAGCGTGGGCGCCGCGTCGGCCGAGGAGCGCCCGGCCAGGCTGGCGCGCGCCAAGGAACTCGCCGAGCAGGTGAAAGCCGCCGAAACCGCCCAAACCGAAGCCGAGGCGGCGTTCACAGCGGCACACATGGCCGTCTCGAACGTCATCATCGACGGAGTCCCGGCCGGCGGGGTGGACGACTTCGCGGTCCTTGACACCGTCGGCGAGCCCTCGGCGATCGAAAACCCCAAGGACCACCTGGAACTCGGTGAGGCACTGGGTCTTATCGACATGCAGCGCGGCGCCAAGGTATCCGGCTCGCGGTTCTATTTCCTGACCGGTCGCGGTGCGCTGTTACAGCTGGGCCTGCTGCAGCTGGCGCTGCGACTGGCCGTCGACAACGGTTTCATCCCGATGATCCCGCCGGTACTGGTGCGCCCGGAAGTGATGGCAGGCACCGGATTTCTGGGCGCCCACGCCGACGAGGTGTACCGGGTAGAAGCCGACGACCTCTACCTGGTCGGCACGTCGGAAGTTCCGCTGGCCGGCTACCACGCCGACGAGATCCTGGACCTGTCCGGCGGACCACTGCGGTACGCGGGCTGGTCATCATGTTTCCGCCGCGAGGCCGGCAGCTACGGCAAGGACACTCGCGGCATCATCCGGGTGCATCAGTTCGACAAGGTGGAAGGGTTCGTCTACTGCGAGCCCGCTGACGCCGAAGCGGAGCATCAACGGCTGCTGGGCTGGCAGCGCGAGATGCTGGCGCTCATCGAAGTGCCGTATCGGGTAATCGACGTGGCCGCTGGCGATCTCGGCTCCTCGGCCGCGCGCAAATTCGATTGCGAGGCATGGGTTCCCACGCAGGGGACCTACCGCGAGCTGACGTCGACGTCGAACTGCACCACCTTTCAGGCGCGCCGGCTGGCCACCCGCTACCGGGACGACAGCGGCAAGCCGCAAATCGCGGCCACGCTCAACGGCACGCTTGGCACCACCCGGTGGCTGGTTGCGGTCCTGGAGAACCACCAGCAGCCCGACGGCAGCGTGCGGGTCCCCGACGCACTGGTTCCATTCGTCGGCACCCAGTTGCTGGAGCCGACCCGGTGAGGTGCGCTTTGCCTAGGCGTCCACAGGCGTTGGCGCGGAGGCGGATTGCGCGTGCCGGCGCTGCCGCTCGATGGTGGCGAAGTACCAGGCGAGCGGGAAGGAAAAGCTGGTGAAAAAGCTGGCGAGGAAGAACAGCCACGGACGCCGGATGCCGCGCCGGTACCCGTCGACGATGGTAAACACCGGCAGCAGAATGACGTTCGCGATGAGGTAGTCCTGGCTGCCCGAGCCGGCGGCCGGCGTGGCGAACTGCGACCGCAGGAAGTGCGGGTAGCTGGCCGGCCCTTGGACGATGTTCCCCTGACCGGCCGCGTCGAGGACGAAGTGGATGTTGAAGTACCAGCCCAGTGCGATCGAGGCGATGCCGGCCGCGTAGTACACGCATTCCAGCGGTGACAGCCACGCCCCGTCGGCCGGTTTGGCGTAGATCTTCGGGTTCGACGCGATAATCCAGCCGATGACCGCGAGCCCCAGTATTGCGTGAACGTAAAGCCAGATCATGGGCGAAGTGTCGCTCGTGTTCCGAAGTTTTGTCAATAATGACAGAACGTAGAGGGGTACCTTACTGGCATGGTCCGGCCCGCTCAGACGGCGCGCAGCGAGCGCACTCGCCAAGCGCTACACCAGGCCGCCCTGGTACGGTTCCTGGCCCAGGGCGTCGAGGACACCTCGGCCGAACAGATCGCGGCGGACGCCGGGGTGTCGCTGCGGACGTTCTATCGCCACTTCCGGTCCAAGCACGATCTGCTGTTTGCCGACTACACCGGACTGCACTGGTTTCGGGCTGCGCTGGACGACAGACCGGCCGGTGAACCGATCATCGATTCGGTGCAGTCGGCCATCTTCTCGTTTCCCTATGACGTTGAAGCGGTTACGAAAATCGCCGCGTTGAGAGGCGGCGAGCTGGACCCGGGCCGCATCGTCCGTCATATCCAGGAGGTCCAAGCCGACTTTGCCGACGCCATCCAGGCGCAGCTGCAACGCCGTGGCCGGGCGGGGGACCAGACACCGGATCAGCGGTTGCGCATGGCGGTGACCGCACGCTGTATCGCCGCGGCCGTCTTCGGCGCGATGGAAGTCTGGATGCTCGGCGACGACCGGTCGCTGGGGGAACTGGCGCGGGTATGCCACACGGCGCTGGAATCGTTGCGCTCCGGCATCACCGACGCCTGGACGCCCGACGCAGTTTCGTCATAATTGACAAAACTTTGCGTCCATGCCAGCCTGCGTTCTGGAGGGCAGGACATGACTGGTTATGACGCGATAGTTATCGGCGCCGGGCATAACGGGCTGGCCGCGGCCGTGCTGCTGCAGAAGGCCGGACTGCGGACCGTGTGCCTGGATGCCAAGCTGTACGCCGGTGGGATGGCCTCCACCGTGGAGCTGTTCGACGGGTACCGGTTCGAGATCGCCGGCTCGGTGCAATTCCCGACGGCGTCGGTGGTTGTTGAGGAACTGGGCCTGGACACCTTGCCGACCCTCGACCTCGAGGTGATGTCGGTCGCGGTCCGTGGCGTCGGCGACGATCCGCTGGTCCAATACAGCGACCCGGTCAAACTCTTCACTCACCTCAACGAGGTGCACGGGGCAGACGCGGTCAACGGGATGGCGGGACTGATGGCGTGGAGCCAGGCGCCGACACGGGCACTGGGCCGGTTCGAAGCGGGCGCGCCGCCCAAGACTCTGGACGAGATGTATGCCTGCGCCACAAACGAATTCGAACGCTCAGCTATCGATGACATGCTGTTCGGTTCGGTCACTGATGTGTTGGACCGCTACCTTCCGGACCGGGAGAAGCACGGTGCTCTGCGCGGCTCGATGACCGTGCTGGCCGTCAACACCCTCTACCGTGGGCCGGCCACCCCGGGCAGCGCGGCCGCGCTCGCCTTCGGGCTGGGCGTTCCCGACGGGGACACCATGCAGATGAAGAAGCTGCGCGGCGGCATCGGCGCGCTCACCTCGCATCTGTGCACACTGCTCGAGGGCCACGGCGGCGAAGTCCGGCTGCGTACCAAGGTGACCGAGATCGTGGTCACCGACGGCCGGGTGAGTGGGGTGCGGACCGAGGCCGGGGAGACGTTGACCGCCCCGATCGTCGTCTCCGGCATCGCGCCCGATGTCACGCTCAACGAGCTGATCGACCCCGCTGCGCTGCCGGCCGACATCCGGGAACGTTATTCGCGAATCGATCACCGCGGCAGTTATCTGCAGATGCATTTCGCGCTGGACGAAGCCCCCGCCTTCACCGAGCCGTACGAGGCCCTCAACGACCCGGCCATGCAGGCATCCGTCGGGCTTTTCTGCACGCCGGAGGAAGTCCAGCAGCAGTGGGAGGATTGCCGCCGCGGGATCGTTCCGGCCGACCCGACGGTGGTTTTGCAGATTCCGTCGCAGAACGATCCGGACCTGGCCCCCGAGGGTAAGCACGCCGCGTCGGCATTCGCGTTGTGGTTCCCCATCGAAGGTGGCGCTGACTATGGCCGGACAAAGGTCGAAATGGGTCAGCGGGTGATCGACAAGATCACCCGGCTCGCACCCAATTTCGAGCGCAGCATCATCCGGCACACCACCTTCACGCCCAAGCACATGGGCGTGATGTTCGGCGCCCCGGGCGGCGACTACTGCCACGGGTTGCTGAACCCCGATCAGATCGGCCCCAATCGGCCCGGCCCGAAGGGCTTCCTCGGTCAGCCGATCCCGATCGACGGACTGTACCTGGGCAGTGCGGGTTGCCACGGCGGACCGGGGATCACGTTCATTCCCGGCTACAACGCCGGTCGTGCCGCGCTGGCCGACCGCTAACCGAGCCGGCTCAGCAACTCGTCGAGCAGGGCGGCGAACTCGTCCGGGCGTACCGGGGTGAACGCGGGGCTCGGCCACGTTCCGGGGATGTCCAGGGTGATCAACGTCGATTTCAGTGGCCGTTGCACGTCCAGCGGCAGCCAGCGACGGAAGTCGGAGCTGCCCCAGATGCGGAACCGCTGCATGAACATGCCCAGCGATTCGGCGTGGTATCCGCGGATCGTGTCTAGGGCGATGACCTTGGATGTGCCCGAGGGAAAGTGATAGCGGCGCAACGTGATCGCCGCGCGATCCAGCTGGACGAGGCCGTCATCATACGTCTCGCTCATTCCCGGGAGCTCCGCAGCTGATGACCCCGTGAGGTCAGGCAACGTCCGTCGTCCAGTCGCCACTGCCATCCGTGCAGATTACAGGTCAGCGTGTTGCCTTCTACCACACCGAATTTCGATAGGTCGGCTTTGAGATGGGGGCAGCGGCGCTGAACCTCCCAGCCGTCCAGGGTGACCGACGCGGAGTCGTCGTGGGTTTCGGCGAACCAGCCATCGGCGTAGGCGATCCGTTCGTCGGTCAGGCACTTGAAGAAGGTGTACAGGTATTCGTTGTAGCCGCCGACCCGCCATGCCTTGAAACGGGTGGACAAGAAGATGGTGTTGACCCAGTCCGGTTCGCGATCCCGCAGCACGGTGCGGACCAGCTCTGGAGCGATCTCGAAACCATAGCGGATTTTTTCGTCGGGAATCCGTTCGCGCACGGCTCGTTTCGGGAAGTCGAGGATTACGGTCTCCGGACCGATCACCAATTCGACGGGGTAGCCGATGCCGTCGCAGATCTCGTCGCTTTGCAGCATGATCGGCTCGAACAGCGCTCGCAGGTGTTCTAGCAGCGGCTCACCGGCGGCGGGGGCCCAGCTCGCCCGCTCGGCCGCCAAGACGGGCGCCATCCGGTCGGCATAGCCGGCGATGTATGCCGACTTACCGGTGGTGAAGATGGCTTCCACCTGGTCGGCGGGTAGCGGATGGTTGAGCGAATTCAGTTCCGTGCCAGTGAAGTCCGCGACCGACCCGGGAATCATCAGCATGCCGCGATCATGCCCGTGGGTGCGCATCTGGTCCAGGAACACCATTTGGTCGGGGAAGATGTTGGCCGGATCGCCGTGATCGTCGTTGAGGTGTCGCAACTCCGGGTCCAAGAAGCATGGCGGCCCTGCCGACGGCACCACCCAGGTCGCCCCCACCTGGGTGACGTACTGGCGAGCGCGGTCCATTTGCCGTTGCCGTTTCTGCGTGCCGAACGACTCCTTGGCGCGGGCCGGCATGTCGTAGACCATGGGGTACCAGATCGCCCCGGAGTACTGCAGCAGGTGCACATCGATGTGCCCGAACTCGGATGTCAGCACGTCCAATTCCACTGGCCGCGCATCGTTCATGTTGAAAGCCGTTGTCGCGCCGTCGGAAATCACCAGCGCCGAATCGCCGATCGGACCGTCAGCGGGTGCACGCAGGGCGATGACCATGACGTCGAGGTCGCCCTTGGGTCCGCCGATCCGGTGCTTGACCGAGTCGGTGGTCTCGAAGAACTGGTGAAAGCCTAACTTCTGCAGCTCATTTCGAAGATCGGGCACCGGGTAGTCGGGCAGCAGTACCACCGCGTCTTTGTTGACGTGCGCGCCGAGATGTTTCGCGTCGAAGTGGTCCTTGTGCAGGTGCGAGATGTACAGGTAGTCGCAGTCCCCCAGCGTGTCCCAGTCCAGCGTGCGGTTGTCCGGGAACGGGAACCAGGATGCGAAGTAGGCCGGATTCACCCAGGGGTCACACAGGATGCTGCCCGCATGGGTTTGGATCAGAAATCCGGCGTGGCCTACGCTCGTGACCTGCACAAATACCTTTCTCGGGATGCTGGGGATCGTCCCAAGCTTAGCGTGAGGTGTCGTCTGAAGTCTCTTCTGAGGCCTGCCACAGCCGCCGGTAATAGTCCATGCGCATCGGGTCTGGCTCGACCCCGTAGGCGGCGAAGAACTCCGCGTCCCACCCCCGGCCGGGGTAGTTCCAGCCCAGTGACAGCGTCGCCACCGCGAGGTCGGCCCACCTGTCGGCCACACCGAGATCGCCGAAGTCGACATGCCCACAACAGCGGCCGCGCGTCGGCGGCCAGCCTGGCGAGCCGGCTGTTCGCAGACCAGTCGAACGGGCACGCGCGCACCGGCAATCGGTCGTGCAGCATCCGCAGGCCGGCACCGATCGTTCGCACCGCCACGCCCGGTGATGCCAGCCGGCGTGGGTGTACCACGGACAGGCCGGGCAGCGCGCCGGTGCGTAACCAGGCACAGTCTTGATCGACGCCGAAGCCCAGGACCTGCGGCACCGGTAGGTACCGGGCCGCCCAGCGCAGGCGCCACGCTTCACCGGCGAAGTCGGCGGCGTTTGCGTTAGCCACTTTGATGAACTCCCGGCCGGCGGTGCCAGGATGCCGGAACCCACCCGGAAGGTCACCCCGCCCTCCTCATTGACCCAGACCGCGCGCGGGTCTGCCGCCGGCCAACCTGCCGACGACGGCGCGCACCGGCGGTTGGGATGACGGGGCAGGTCACAGGTCGGCTCTTTTCACCACTTCACGCGGCTCACAGCCGGGAGCACTACGCTGAATGGCTGTGGAACCGGTATACGGGACTGTCATTCAGCTTGCCCGGTTGATCTGGCGCATGCAGGGCCTAAAGATCACCGTCTCCGGGGTCGAGCACCTACCTACCAGCGGCGGTGCGGTTATCGCGATCAACCACACCGGCTACCTCGACTTCACCTTCGCGGGTTTGCCCGCCTACAAGCAGGGTCTGGGCCGCAAAGTGCGGTTCATGGCCAAGCAGGAGGTCTTCGATCACAAGATCACTGGGCCGATCATGCGCAGCCTGCGGCACATCTCAGTGGATCGCCAGGACGGGGCCGCGTCCTACGAAGCCGCCGTCAGGATGCTGAAGGACGGCGAGCTGGTCGGGGTGTACCCCGAAGCCACGATCAGCCGCAGCTTCGAGATCAAAGAGTTCAAGTCGGGTGCCACCCGGATGGCGGTCGACGCAGGCGTGCCGATCGTTCCGCACATTGTCTGGGGTGCACAACGGATTTGGACCAAGGACCACCCCAGAAAGCTGTGGCGCCCGAAGGTGCCGGTCACGGTGCTCGTCGGCGAACCGATCGAACCGACGCTGGCGATCGAGGATTTGAAGGGCCTGCTGCACTCGCGCATGCAACACCTGCTGGAACGGGCGCAAGAACAGTACGGACCCCATCCTGGCGGGGAGTTCTGGGTGCCGCACCGGCTGGGCGGTGGCGCTCCATCACTCGCCGATGCGTCCCGCCTAGAGGCCGAGGAGGCGGCCGCGCGAGCGGCCCGCCGCGCCGAAGCCGCCGGGGCGCCGGAGTCGTAATCGATGGTGGAGCCGACCTTCCGCACCCTCGAGATCATGGCCCAGCTGGTCATGATGGCGACTGGAACGCGGGTCACCTACCGCGGCGAGGAGCATGTCCCCGAAAACGGTGGCGCGGTGGTTGCGATCAATCACACTAGCTATGTCGACTTTCTGCCCGCCGCGTTGGCGATGTACCACCGCGGCCGTCGACTGCGGTTCATGATCAAGGCGGAAATGCAAGAGGTGAAGGTGGTCAACTTCCTGATCAAACGCACGAAGACCATTCCGGTGGATCGACACGCCGGCGCGGATGCCTATGCGGTGGCCGTACAGCGCCTCCGCGAGGGGGAGCTGGTCGGGGTCTACCCGGAGGCAACCATCAGCCGCAGCTTTGAGCTCAAAGAATTCAAGACCGGGGCCGCCCGCATGGCTGTCGAAGCCGATGTCCCGATCCTTCCGGTGATTGTCTGGGGCGCACAGCGGATCTGGACCAAGGACCATCCGCGACACATCGCCCGCAAAAAGCTGCCGGTCACCGTACAGGTGGGTCCGCCGCTGCGAGCCGCTGAAGACATCACACGAACCAACGTCGCCCTGCGGGAATCGATGACGGCCCTGCTGCACCAGGCCCAGCAGGGATACTCCCAACCCGCCGGCGCCTACTGGGTGCCGTGCCGGCTGGGCGGCGGCGCACCGACTTTGGCCGAGGCGGCTCAGATCGAGGCCGACGAGGCTGCGGCGAGGGCCGCAAACCGTACCCCGCATCAGTCGCGGTAGAGGGGCAGGAGAAGGACATGGCAGAGCCGTTTTTCCGTTTCGCGGAGATGGTTGTTCCGGCTGTCGTCGCGATGAACGGAACCAAGCTCAGGTTTGAGGGCCTCGAGAACATTCCTGCGCGGGGCGGCGCCTTGATCGCGCTCAACCACACCAGCTATCTGGACTGGCTTCCGGCGTCGGTCGCCGCCCTCGAACGGGGCCGGCGGCTGCGCTTCATGATCAAGGCCGAAATGGCCGATGTGAAGGCGGTCGGCTACGCGGTCAGGCACCTCAAGCTGATTCCGGTGGACCGCCGCGCTGGAGCTGACGCCTACGCGGTGGCCGCGCAGCGGCTGCGGGAAGGCGAACTCGTCGGGCTGCATCCCGAGGCCACCATCAGTCGCAGTTACGAACTCAGGGAGTTCAAGTCGGGAACGGCCCGGTTGGCGCTGGAATCTCAGGTGGCGATAATTCCTCTGATTGTCTGGGGCGCGCATCGGATCTGGCCCAAGGATCATCCAAAGAAGGTGTTCCGCAACAAGGTTCCGATCACCGTGGCCGCCGGACGGCCGTTGCCGCCGCAGGGCACCGCCGAGCAGCTCATCGCCGCGGTGCGCCAGGCGATGAATGCGTTGCTCTATCAAGTGCAGGAGGAGTATCCGCACCCCGAAGGGGAGTACTGGGTGCCGCGGCGGCTGGGCGGCAGCGCACCGAGCCAGGACGAGTCCAGGGCGATCCGGTTGTCCGAGTTGCAGGAGCGGGTTCGGAGGCACGGAACCGATGGCGTGAACCGGCCGGGGCAATCCCCAAGCGGATTGCATTGATGGCGCCGGCTGCTACGGACTGCGAAGGCGGATCGTCTCAGTGACGGCTCGGTGACAAACCAAATATTGCCGGCGCTCATCGCTTGCGACGTCGACGGCACGTTGTTCGACGAAAACGAAACCATCTCCCCGCGCACCCGCGACGCGGTACGCGCCGCTGTCGCCGCCGGCACCCAGTTCGTCGTGGCGACCGGCCGCCCGCCGCGATGGATACGTCCGGTCGTGGACGCACTCGGTTTCGCGCCGATGGCGGTGTG
>DASZLQ010000064.1:0-9811 GCA_035552295.1 Mycobacterium sp.
GGCCTGCCGGTCAACCTGGCCGTCCCCGGGGCGGCGCCGACCGGCACCTACGCCTACGGCTGGGCGGCGAGCAGCTACGTCGAGGAGGCGCGGGCCGCGGCCGCGCCCGCGCTGCTGCCCGCCGCGGCAGGCGATCCGCGCGCCGACGTGCTGTCGCCGGCGTTCAGCGCGCACCGCAGGGAGCGCCGCGCTGCGGAATGCCTCGACGGGGTGCTGGCCATCCTGGTGATCGTGTCCAGCCAGGCGCTGTTCGTGACCGGCCGCAGCCCGGCCGGGCCGCTGCGGCCGCTGCTGTCGTTCGCGCGCTCGGTATTCCCGCCGATCGACGGGACCGGAGTGCGGGATCTGAGCGCGGACGGCCGATTGCTGCAGCAGGCCCTGGCGGCGGCGGCGGTCACCGGCCGCCTCGTCCCCGCGCCCCGGCCGTAACGACAGCCTATCGCGAACCCGAGAAGCCGCTGCGCGGCGCCCCCACCCCCACCGAGGTGTTTCGTACCACGGTACAGGCAGCCAAAATCGGTGCCGACAAAGACATTCCACACCTGTCGGCCGCACTGATCGACAAGTACGTCACCGATCTGCGCCACCTCGGCCTGGTATGAATGGCCCAGACAGCGGGATGACGCTCGGGGTGGTCCGAGAGACCACCCCGGGGGAGCGTCGGGTTGCGTTGATTCCGCCTTCGTAGGGATCAAACCGTGTCACCACTTGATAAGGATTCAAGTGGTCATGCCTGCCCCACTTACGTTGTATAGCTTGAAGTTTCACAGATGAACCGGCTTCCAGAGTGGACAGCAACGGATTGCAACGCGGATAGCAACGCGGATAGCAACGGCACCCAATTTGTGCGTGTCCGTGAGTATCCGCCTGCATACGGAAACTAGCTCTGACCTGCTCAGACGGGATACCGGAGGATTCCCACGGACACCGAAAATGACACTGGGGGTCAAGTGGTCGCAGGTTCAGTGCTGGCGGCGCAGGACTCAGTGTGTGCGGCAACGCTGGCCGCGACGCGAAAGGACATCATCGCGGGCGGAGGGTGTCAATGTGAGGAGCTGGCGCGCTAGGCGACGCAGTCTGTGCAGATCATGATGCCGTCCTTTTCACTGGCCAGACGGCTGCGATGGTGCACCAGGAAGCAGCTTGAGCAGGTGAACTCGTCGGCCTGCTTCGGAATGACCCGCACCGACAGTTCCTCGCCGGACAGATCTGCGCCGGGCAACTCGAAGGATTCCGCCGACTCCGATTCGTCGACATCGACCACGGCCAACTGCGCCTTACTACGTTGTGCGGTCAAATCCTGCAGTGAGTCCTCGGGCACTTCATCGGTCTCGGTGCGCCGTGGGGCGTCGTAATCCGTAGACATCGTCTTGTCCCCCTTTAGCTGCGGCAGCACGGCTTTGTAACAAGATCGAACGCATATGCCGCACGTTTCGTGCCCGTATTCCGTCTGCTTCGAGTGTGATCTACAGCACATCGTGTGCCAGACTCCACCCGGTCGCGGGTCACGTTCGGCACGAACAGAATTGAGGGCCCACCCTAGTTCGCCGATGGTCTTCGGCTGAACAGCATCGCTGGTCACTTCGTGGACCTTGTAAAGCTCGACCCAGCCGAGCGGTTGGGTGCTGTCCACGGCGAGGTCTGGCGTAGTAAGGATGTAGTCGCGGCACAGCCCACGGGAGCGTAAGTGGTCAATCTGCGGCGAAAACTTGCCCGACAACATGCCGCATGGCTGATGCTCGCGAGGTGGAAATACGAAGCTAAGCATGATCAGTAGCACGGTGACACCCCGAAGACGCCCGGGGAGCCGAAACGGGCTCAGCCAAGCCGTGATACGGATCTGAAGAAGGAAAACAGCGGGCGTGAAGCTGCGAGAAGCACCCGCAGATGTGGCGCTGAGCTAACTCCACCAACAATCCGCTCAACAGCCATCTAGCAGCTTATCCTGGGAGGGCCGTGAAACTCGGGGACCAGGATTGGCGGCACGAGAACGCACAGATATCGCATGTATATCGCACGAGTAGGGGCCTCTCGTGTCAAAAAACTCTTTGACGTGCATCAATGCGAGTGATTGCGATTGGGTGAGCATCAACCGCGGCGAAGTCATCGATGTCGAGCGCCTCACCGGCCAGGGGTGAGATTCCAACTACGCGGCGCACCGCGGGAGCGCGATGCCGATGCGGAATTCGAAGTCGCTGAACATGATCGTGGGTGCGCGCGGCGGAGCCTCGGACCGGTAGGTGTTATCCGTTGGTGTGGTGAATTCGGCTGTGTGAGTGTGGGTTTCGTCGGTGCTCGTGCTGACCCGCCAGCCGGCAGCTTCCTTGGTGTAGTTGCACCGCTCGCATAAGCCGAGACCGTTGTCCGCAGTGGTAAGGCCGCCGTCGGCCCACGGACGCGCATGGTCGCGGTGTCGGATCGGCGCGTCGCAGTAGGGAGTGCGACAACGTTGATCGCGCAGCTCGATGAAGGCCGTCAGTCCGCGCGGAAACAGCCGCGCCCGCGACTCCATCGCCACCAGCGTCCCGGCACGGGGATGAGCGTAGAGCCTGCGCAGCGTCGCCCGCGAGCGTCGGTCGGCGACCGCGCCCGAGATCAATGCACGGGCGACCCCCGCGGGAATGGGGCCGTAGCCGCAGATCTCAGCCGGCGCGCTGTCGCCGCCCAGCAGCGTTTCATCCGACAGGACCAGGTTGACCGCGATCGGGGGCGGCACGGCCGCGTCGCGGCCGGTGACCCGTTCGACCAGGGTGTCCGCCATCACCTGTCCGCGTGAGCGCCCGTCGCAGCGGGTGTCCGCCTCGCGACGCAGCGCCGCGTACACGGAAACTCCCTGCGCCACCGGCAACAACGCGGTCAAGTACGTCATGGTGTCGGGTGCGGGCCGAATGGTGACGGTGCGTTCATTCTCGGCCTTGGCCGCCCGCTCGACGACGGCGTGCGGGTCCAGTCGGTAGGCGATCGCCTTGGCGGCCGCGGCCACTCGCGCATCGCCCATCCCGTTGAGCCGGGAGGGTTCAGCGCACAACTCGGCATCCAACGTGCGGCGGTCCTCGACGTCCAAGCAAGCGCTTTCACGCACGATCAGGGTGGCCCGCCACTCTGAGAGTGTTCCGCATTCGAGCGCTGCCAGTGTGTGCGGCATTTCGTGCACCAGCGCTGTGGCAAAGCCCAGATGTCGGCTGCCCCGGGCGGGGGCATCGCGTCGTGCCAGCGCGATCTCGCTGGCCAGCCCCCGTCCGCGTTGCGCGGCGGGCACACCCGCGGCCGCCTCGGCCTCTCGACGCGCCGTGTCCAGCGTGGCCGCCGCGCGTGCTTGGCCCGCCGCCGCCGCGGATTTGATGCTCTCCAGCTCGGCGATGCGCTCGATCAACGCCGACTGGTCAGCCTCCGGGTCGAGATCAGCTAATCTATCGAACATGTGTTCGAGGATAGCAGGCTCTACTGACAAGCCAGCGGCGCTACCCTGGCCGTGTGAGCGCCAGAAAGCGCATCCGGGTGGCGCGGGTATACGACGACGCCGGCAGCGACGACGGCCAGCGCGTCTTGGTGGATCGCATCTGGCCGCGAGGAGTCCGTAAGGACGACCCGCGGGTGGGCACTTGGTGCAAGGACGTCGCACCGTCAAAAGAACTGCGCGAGTGGTACCACCACAAGCCGGAACTGTTCGACGAGTTCGCATCACGCTATAAGGCGGAATTGCGCGACAGCCCCGCGCTGGAGGAACTGCGGAAGCTAACCAAACGCGGCGTCGTCACCCTTGTCACCGCCACCCGCGATGTCGACATCAGCCAAGCGGCCGTCCTGGCAAAGCTCCTGAAAAGCCACTGAGACGATCGCCCGATGCGGCTGGGATTGCACGCGCTAGGAATCGGCGCCGGCGCCGACCGGGCGGTGATCGACGCCGTCGCATCAGCCGCAGACGGTTGCGGCTTCGCCACCCTGTGGGCGGGTGAACACGTTGTCATGGTGGACCGATCGGCGTCACGCTATCCCTATTCCGACGACGGCGTCATCGGGGTTCCGGCACAAGCGGATTGGCTTGACCCGATGATCGCCCTGGGTTTTGCCGCAGCCGCCTCCACGCGGATCGGCGTCGCGACCGGGGTATTGCTGCTGCCCGAGCACAATCCGATCGTGGTCGCCAAGCAGGCCGCGAGCTTGGATCGGTTGAGCGGTGGGCGGCTAACGCTCGGGGTGGGCGTCGGGTGGTCCAGGGAGGAATTCGCGGCGCTCGGGGTGCCTTTCGAACATCGCGCGGCGCGCACGGCCGAATACGTCGCCGCGATGCGTACGTTGTGGCGCGACGATGTCGCCTCGTTCGACGGGACGTTCGTCGGCTTCGATTCGATCCGGGTCAACCCCAAGCCGGTTCGCGATCGTCGCATCCCGATTGTGGTCGGAGGCAACGGCGATGCGGCGCTGCGGCGCATCGCGGCGTGGGGAGACGGCTGGTACGGGTTCAACCTCGCCGGCGTCGACGCGGTACGTGAGCGGGTCGACAAGCTGGAGCGGCTGTGTGCCGAGTCGGGGCGTGACCGCGCCGAACTGCGGCTGGCCGTGGCACTGAATGAGCCCAGCGTTGGTGATATAGGTGCGCTCTCCGAGTTGGGCGTTGATGAGTTGGTGCTGGTCGAGGCGCCCCCCGACCGGCCGGAGGCGGCGGCCGAGTGGGTTTCGGCCCTGGCTGACCAGTGGATGGGTAGGCTCGCCGGTTGATATGACTGAAGCCGAACCCATACTGCGGCGAGAACTGACCGATATCCCTGACGAGGTCCGGGACGTCCCGCCGCCGCCCATACCGGAGTTGCCCGCACCGTATGGTTTGCGTCTCGCCGACCCGGACGCCGATGCCGCGATGATGGCCGAGTGGATGAACCGGCCCCATTTGGCTGAGTCGTGGGAGTACGCCTGGCCGGCGGAGCGTTGGGGTCGTTACCTGCGTGCGCAACTCGACAGCAGTTTTTCCCGCCCGTTCGTCGCCAGCCTCGGCGGAGTAGACCACGGATATGTCGAATTGTACAGGGCAGCAAAGGATTCCATCGCTACTCGATATGAGTACGACCCCTACGATCTAGGTTTGCACGTCGCAGTCGCCGATTTCGATTACATGCAACGCGGGCACGTCAGCTACCTGCTGCCGCACCTGCTGGCCAGCACGCTCAACCTCGATCCGCGATGTCGCCGGGTCATGTTCGATCCCGATCACCGCAACGTCTTGGCGCGCAAGTTCTGTGAGCGAGGCGGTTGCGTATTTTTAGGCGAACACGACATGTCGAACCGGCGGATGGCGCTGTACGCGTTGGCCCGTACGCCCGACGACGTACCCCGGCTCCGAGAGGCCTAGCGAGTGGGCTCGGCTTGTTGTGGCGCCGCGGTGGCGATTGGTGCCGCTGAGTTCAGTAGATTTGGTTCCGTGGGATCTGACGCGGCACGGGTGATCGAGATTTACCAGCGTCATGCTGAGGCTTGGTCGCGTGATCGCGGTGATCGCTTGTGTGAACAGGTGTGGCTTGACCGGTTTGTGGCTCTGCTTCCCGCGCGACGTCGCACGGTGCTTGATATCGGGTGCGGACCTAGGGTGCCGATCGCCCAGTACTTGATTGAACGGGGATGTCAGGTAAGCGGGGTGGATTCATCGAGCGCGACGATCGCGATGTGTGTGGATCGATTCCCGCAACATCAATGGCATGTCGCGGACATGCGGACGCTGACCCTAGATCGTACCTTCGGTGGAATCCTCGCCTGGGACAGCTTTTTTCACTTGCCTGCGAGTGATCAATGTCGTATGTTCGCAATCTTCAAGCAACACGCTGCGCCGGGTGCTGTGTTGATGTTCACCAGCGGTCCATCCGCCGGGGAGCAGATCGGCAGCTACCAGGGCGAGCCTCTCTATCACGCAAGCCTCGACCGTGCCGAATATCGCACACTGTTGGCTGACAACGGGTTTGACGTGGTAGCCCACGTAGTGGAAGACACCACCTGCGGCCTGCATACCATCTGGCTCGCACGGCTCAGGTAACAGGTGCTGCGGTCGATGGAGGCGTAGTCGATTGGGCGGTTCAGTAGTCGTGCCGTGCCAGCGTGATGTCACCGAGGCGCTGGGTCTCATCGAGCGACAGCGCCGCCGGAACCATCTCACTGGTCACCAGCCCGTGGCGGCTCGTCAGCTCGTCGATAATATCGAAACTGCGCGCGATCGACTCTGGGGTGTCAACGATGAGCGTCGTCACCGGAACCCTGCGCGCGAGTTGGAATAGCTTGTCCCCGTGCGGTTTATGGTCCCCGTGAAATCCCCAGATGCCGCGCAGCACCGTCGCCCCACGGGCCGTCTCCGAATGCAGCAGTCGCTGCACCAGCGCGCGGTGGAGCGGCAGCCCATCGTGGGTGGTGCCCTCGGCGGTGTACACCATCAGCTTCTGCCACAGGGTTCGACCTTGGTCATCGGTCATCGGCAGCTGCTGGGGACGGGCGAACAGCTCACCGTCGCGTTTGCACAGTCGCACCCGTTCGACGGTCAGCAATGGGTTGGGCACCACGGCCGCCAGTTCGGTTGCGGCGGTGGAAACTTGCGCGGTCGACCCGATGGCGATGATCATCATCGGAACATTGACGTTGCGGCCGAAGAAGTGAGCCCGGCAGCGCTCACCGTGCGCCGTCCCGTCGACACCGAGAAGCACTATGGCACCGGCAAATCCGTGTTGGTACAGCAGGTCGCAGATCGCGTAGTGTGACTGTCTTCCGGCGATGCGCTCTTGGCGGCCCACGTACACGGTGAGTTTGGCGGCATCCCCGTTGTGGCCGTCGAAGTCCGCAAGCGCAGCGGTGCCCAGCTGCCGCGTGACCAGTCGCGCCCGCTCCAGGGTCACCAGCCCGCGGCCGGTCATCGCGCCGACGTCGTCGACCAGGGAACGGATCTTGGGCTCGACGTCGACGGCGGCGATGGCCACCCCCGGGTCCTCGGACAGACTCAGCGATACGTCGCTGCGCAGCTCGTGGCTTGGCCCGAAACTGGCGATACCGCGCAGCATCACACTGGTCGCGACGTCGCTGGTGCCGAACAAATCCAGCATCTCGTCGGCCAGAAACCGCGCACTGTCGCCGACGGCGCGTTGGCGCTCGCCAAAGTACGCGGTCAACTTCAAGCAGGGTTGGTTCATATGTGGTCTGCAACCCATTGTCCGACCAGCGCCGCGGCCATGCCTAGCACGACGCTGATAACGATATTGGAGACCGCCGCCCACGTCTGGCGCTCCTCGCCGAGCCGCTGAGTTTCCAGCATCCAGGTGGAGAAGGTGGTGTACGCGCCGACGAACGCGGTGTCGGCCAGCAGGGCGGCATTCTTGCTCAACGCCAGGCCGCCGAGCAGCCCGAGCAGCGCGGCACCGCTGATGTTGACTGCGAGCGTGCCAAACGGAAACGGCAGTGCCAGGCGGCGGGCCACCGTGCGATCGACCAGGAAACGCAGCACCGAGCCGATGCCGCCGACGAGCACGACGCCGGCCCAGACCAAGACCGTCGTGGCCGCCGCGCCCGTCATCCGCGCACCCGCACCCGGCGAACCAACACGGTGGCCAGGTGTACCGCCAGCAACCCCAACAGGATGCTGGTGACGGTGTAGCCGGCGGCCAGGCCCCAATGGCCGTGTTCGATCATCTTCAGCGTCTCGACCTGCATCGTCGAGAAAGTGGTTAAACCGCCGCACAATCCGGTGCCGAGCAGGGGACGCCGGTAACTCGACAACGGCAACCGCTCCAGCAGCCGGGTGGTGAAGTAACCCACCAGGAAGGCGCCGACGATGTTGACCGTGAACGTTGGCCATGGCCAGCTCGCCGAGTCATCGCCCGCGAGGGTGCTCAGGACGGCACGGGCCAGGGCGCCCAGCGCTCCGCCGGCGAAAACCGCAACCAACTCGCGATAGTCGTGCTGTGCCACTGGGTCGATTCCCTTCGTTGCCGGTGCGCTACGCAGCGTATGGCGGAACTCCAGACTCACGCAGCCCGGGGGAGTCGGGCACAGGCAGAATTGGTAAGCATGGTGGCCAATCCGCGTGCCGGCCAGCCGGCCCAACCCGAAGACCTCGTCGATCTGTCTCACCTGGTGACGTCGTATTACGCAATCGAACCCGATTCCGACGACGTCGCCCAGCAGGTGGCGTTCGGCACGTCCGGTCACCGCGGCTCGGCACTGAATGGGGCATTCAACGAGGCCCACATTCTGGCGATCACGCAGGCCATCGTCGAGTACCGCGCCGCGCACGGCGCCACCGGGCCGTTGTTCATCGGCCGTGACACACATGGCCTCTCGGAGCCGGCTTGGGTGTCGGCGTTGGAGGTGCTGGCTGCCAACGACGTCGTCGCCACGATCGACTCGGCCGACCGATACACGCCCACGCCGGCGGTTAGCCACGCGATCCTCACCTACAACCGCGGCCGCACCGAGGCGCTGGCCGACGGGATCGTGGTGACGCCGTCGCACAACCCGCCGTCCGACGGCGGCTTCAAATACAACCCGCCCAACGGTGGTCCGGCCGACACCGACGCGACCAACGCAATAGCCAAGCGCGCCAACGAGATTCTGCGTAACCGCGGATCGGGCGTGAAGCGGATGCCGCTGGCCCGGGCACTGCAGACCGCCCGGCGCCACGACTACATGGACAGCTATGTCGACGACCTGCCGAACGTGGTCGACGTCGACGTTATCCGCAAGGCCGGGGTGCGAATCGGCGCCGACCCGCTCGGTGGTGCCAGCGTGGACTATTGGGGCGCGATCGCCGAACGGCACAACCTCGAACTGACGGTGGTCAACCCCTTGGTCGACGCGACGTGGCGGTTCATGACGCTCGACCACGACGGCAAAATCCGGATGGACTGCAGCTCGCCGGACGCGATGGCCTCGCTGATCGCCAACCGGGACCACTATCAGATCGCCACGGGCAACGACGCCGACTCCGACCGGCACGGCATCGTGACGCCGGATGCGGGGCTGGTGAATCCGAATCATTACCTGGCGGTGGCCATCGACTACCTCTATACCCATCGGCCGTCCTGGCCGGACGGCATCGCCGTCGGCAAGACCGCGGTGAGTTCATCGATCATCGACCGCGTGGTCGCCGGCCTCGGCCGCAAGCTCGTCGAGGTGCCGGTCGGGTTCAAATGGTTCGTCGACGGCCTGATCGGCGGCACCATCGGCTTCGGCGGCGAGGAGTCGGCGGGGGCCTCGTTCCTGCGCCGCGACGGATCGGTGTGGACCACCGACAAGGACGGCATCATCCTGGCGCTGCTGGCCTCCGAGATTCTGGCCGTCACCGGCGCCACGCCGTCGCAGCGTTACCAGGCGCTGGCCGACGAGTACGGCGCACCGACCTATGAGCGGGTGGACGAGCCCGCTGACCGCGACCAGAAAGCCCGGCTGGCAAAGCTGTCGGCCGACCAGGTCAGTGCCACCGAGCTGGCGGGTGAGCCGATCACCGCCAAGCTCACCGCCGCGGCGGGCAATGGCGCGCCGCTGGGTGGACTGAAGGTGACGACGGCCAACGCGTGGTTTGCCGCCCGACCCTCGGGCACCGAGGATGTCTACAAGATCTACGCGGAATCGTTCAACGGGCCCGAGCATCTGGCAGAGGTCCAACAGACCGCCCGCGAAGTGGTTAACAAGGTCATCGGGTAGGGCGCCTGACCTGCGACTTTGAACGCATGTTCGCAGTGGTGTAGCTTCGATGGGCACAACTTCTCGGGGCTATGGCGCAGCTGGTAGCGCACCACACTGGCAGTGTGGGGGTCAGGGGTTCGAGTCCCCTTAGCTCCACCGA
>DASZLQ010000065.1:0-17434 GCA_035552295.1 Mycobacterium sp.
CAACTGGCCCGCGCTGCCCGTCGCGATGGCCGACACCATCGTCCCCGATTTTCCCCTCGCTAACAAGAGTTTCAACCAGTCCTACGCCGGCAACGATTTGTGACCAGTCGGCCCCGTGCCTGGCTACCCTTCCCCCGTTAACGCGAACCGGCCATCGAGCGTCCGCGTCACCAGACCGTCGGCCAGCAACGAATCCAGCGCCCGGCCACGCTGAACACGATCGGTCAGCCACGCCAAGTCCAGCTCCGCCCGGGTGACCGGAGAGTCGTTGGCGCGCAAGACATCCAGCAGCCTTCCGCGGACCTGACGGTCGGTTCCGGCGTAGGTCTGCATACGGCGCGGCGGCCCCTGCGCCGGGGGATATCCGGCATGCCGCCACGCGCAGTGGTCAAGCGGACACAACCCGCAGCGCGGTGTTCGCGCCGTGCACACGGTCGCACCCAACTCCATCAGAGCCACCGAAAACTGTGGCGCTTCCCCGTCATTCGGCAGCAGCGCCGAGACATCGGCGTGGTCGCGCGTGGTGGACGGTGCACCGGCGTCGGCCAGGCCGTGCACCGCTCGAGCCACCACCCGTCGCACATTGGTGTCCACCACCGGTACCGGCTGGCGGTAAGCGAAGCAGGCCACCGCTCGCGCGGTATAGCTACCGATACCCGGCAACCTCAACAAGGTTTCGACGTCATCGGGAACCACATCACCATGGTCACGGGCGATGACCGTGGCGCACTCGTGCAGGCGCATGGCTCGCCTCGGGTAGCCCAGCTTGCCCCAGGCGCGCAGCACGTCGGCTGTGCTGGCCGCGGCGGTGGCCGACGCGGTGGGCCAGCGCCGCACCCAATCCGGCCAGATCGACAGCACTCGGGCCACTGGTGTCTGTTGCAGCATGAACTCACTGACCAGGATCTGCCACGCGCCGACTCCGAATTCTCGCCAAGGCAGGTCACGGCGCGACCGGTCGTACCAGTCGAGCAGCTCGTTGGCCGGGATATTCATTGGCAGCTGCGGCATGATATGCGCCATGCCTAGTACCAGTCCGGTAACCGCGTGGAAAGCACTCAAAGAGGGTAACGAGCGATTCGTCGCCGGCAAGCAAGAGCATCCTAGCCAGAGCGTCGAGCATCGGGCCAGCCTGACTGCCACCCAGGAGCCGACCGCGGTGATATTCGGGTGCGCGGATAGCCGGGTCGCCGCCGAGCTCATCTTCGATCAGGGCTTGGGGGACATCTTCGTGGTTCGGACCGCCGGGCATGTCATCGACTCGGCGGTACTGGGCTCAATCGAGTACGCGGTGACGTTCCTCGACGTGCCCCTCATCGTCATCCTGGGTCATGACAGCTGCGGTGCCGTCAAGGCTGCGTTGACCGCGATCAAGGACGGCGCGATACCAGCCGGTTTTGTGCGGGACGTGGTGGAAAAGGTTGCGCCGTCGATCCTGATGGGCCGCCGCGACGGCCTGAGCCGTGTCGACGAGTTCGAGGAACGACACGTACGCGAGACGGTGGCGCAGCTCATGGCGCGTTCGACGGCGATAGCGGAGCGGGTTGCTGCGGGCACTCTGGGGATCGCGGGCGTCACCTATCACCTTGTCGATGGCAGGGCGGCGTTGGTCGACCAAATCGGCGACATCGGCGAGTAGGCCAAGTTTCGCGCGGCCTCTAACACGTCGGTTGGCCAGCTAACATCGCGACACGCCGAGCCGGGTCGAGCAAAACCACGTGACCTGGCCCTACGGTGTGAATGTGCTGGATCTGGAACCGCATGGCCCGCTACCGACCGAGATCTATTGGCGGCGCCGAGGCCTGGCCCTTGGCATCGCGGTAGTAGTGATCGGGGTCGTCGTCGCCACCGTCATCGCCTTCATGAGCAACAGCGCGGGCGCGAAACCCGCCAATGCCGACAAACCCAACTCTGCGCAAAGCAAGCCGGGATCGCCCGCACCTCAGGCGCCTCCCCCGGCGGGGCAGGAAGCGCCCACCCCGGTGGCGCTACCGCAGGGACAAAACCCGGAGTCCCCCACACCCACAGCCGCCGTGCAGCCGCCTCCGGTGCTGAAGGAGGGCGATGACTGCCCCGATTCGACGCTGGCCGTCAAGGGGCTGAGCAATGCGCCCCAGTACTTCATCGGTGACCAGCCGAAATTCACCATGGTCGTCACCAACATCGGGCTGGTGTCCTGCAAGCGTGACGTCGGAGCCGCGGTGCTGGCGGCATACGTCTACTCGCTGGACAACAAGCGGCTGTGGTCCAACCTCGACTGCGCTCCCTCCAACGAGACCCTGGTCAAGACCTTCACCCCCGGTGAACAGGTGACGACCGCGGTCACCTGGACCGGGATGGGGTCGGCGCCGCATTGCCCGCTGCCGCGGCCCGCGATCGGGCCGGGCACCTACAACCTCGTCGTACAGCTGGGCAATCTGCGCTCGCTGCCGGTTCCGTTCATCCTCAATCAGCCGCCACCTCCGCCGGGTCCGGTGCCAGGGCCAGGTCAGCCGGCGCTCGCCCCGCCGCCTGAAGCACCACCAGTGGGTGCTCCGGTTCTTCCTGCGGGGTAACCGAGCTCAGAGCCCCTCAGCTCAGTGGGTCGGCGATCGTCGATTCCGCCATTTGCGACAACCCTTCCCGCACGTGGCGGGCCCACATGGTGCCGATGCCGTCCACCGATTGCAGGTCGTTGGCGCTGGCCGCCAGCAGGCCCTGCAGCGTTCCGAATGTCCGGACCAAAAGGTCCGCGTGGGCGAACTGCAGCCGGGGGATGCCGGCCATCGCGCCGTAGCCGCGCGGGCTCAGCGACGAGTCTTGCGCCTCCGCAGTCGTCGGATACCCGAAAACCTTTGCCAGCGAGGTGAAATCGAGCAGTTCGGTATCCGACAGGGCGTCCAGCTCGTCCAGGGTTGCGGTCATCTGCGATTCGGACAGCGGCTCGGGGCTGGCGTGATAGTCGCGCACGATCAGTTCGCGAGCGATGTCGTTGCCGCCCAACAACTCCTCGAGCTGCAGCCGCAACTGGCGCCCATCGGTGCCGAGTTCGACGCAGTCGTAGTCGATCGCCAGGCCAATGCGCCGGACCAACTCGAGTCGCTGCACCACCGTCATCACGTCGCGCAGCGTGACGAAGTCCTCGATCTCGGCTCGGGACAGCTGCCTGCTGACCTCGTCGAGCCTGGTCTTGTACCGTTCCAGCGTCGCGATCGCCTGGTTGGCCCGCGACAGGATGGTCGCGGAATCCGCCAACACGTGCCGCTCACCCCCGACGTAGACGGTGACGATGTTCATCGAGTGGCTGACCGAGATCACCGGGTAGCCGGTCTGGACGGCGGCGCGCTCCGCCGAACGGTGGCGGGTTCCCGACTCGTCGGTGGGTATCGACGGGTCCGGAACCAGCTGCACGTTGGCGCGGACGATGCGGCTGCCGTCGGTCGACAGCACGACGGCGCCGTCCATCTTGGCCAGCTCGCGCAGCCGTGTCGGCGCGTACCGGACGTCTAGAGCGAAGCCGCCGTCGCAGATGGCCTCGACGTTCTCGTCGTTGCCGAGCACGATCAACGCCCCGGTACGGCCGCGCAGAATGCGCTCCAGGCCGTCCCGGAGCCCAGTGCCGGGCGCCAGGCGGGCGACAGTCTCACGCAGGGTCGGACGGGTCACAGCGTGCATTCTGCGGCTCCATTGGGCTATGCGTCTAGCCGCTGAGGCCCGGAGGCTTACTGGTGCGGTGGTCGGCGATGTCGATCATGTGCTCCAGCGCCGCGCCGATGGTGGGTGCACGCAGCGCCCGCACGCCACTCGGCACTATCTCGCGTCGCGGGTCATCGCCGTCCGGAATCAGCGCGATATTGAATCCCTGGCGCACGGCTTCGCTCAGCCGTCGTTCCATGCCGCTGACCCGTCGCAGGTCGCCCGCCAGGCCCACCTCACCGATCATCACCGCCGTAGTGGGCAGCGGCAGGTTCGCGTATGCCGAGGCCAGCGCCATCGCTACGGCCAGGTCCGACGAGGGGTCGGTCAACCGCATGCCGCCCACGGTGGACAAATAGATGTCGTTGACGGCGATTGTCAGCCTGGCGTGCTTTTCCAGCACGGCGGTGATCATTGCGGCCCGCGCGTGGTCGATGCCGCTGACGGCGCGGCGCGGCGATCCGCCGGACGGCGTCGCCAGCAGCGCCTGGACTTCTCCGATGAGCGGTCGCTTTCCGTCCAGCGTCACCGTGATCGCGGTGCCGGCGACCGGTGTGGGCCGCTGATCCAAGAAGAGGTTCGACGGATCGGCGACCCCTTCAATGCCGTTGTCGTGCAACATGAAACACCCGACTTCGTCGGCCGCACCGAAGCGATTCTTGATCCCGCGGACCATTCGCAGCGTGCCGTTGCGGTCGCCTTCGAAATGCAGCACAACGTCGACGAGATGTTCGAGCGAGCGCGGTCCGGCGATGGCCCCATCCTTGGTGACGTGGCCGACGAGGATCAGCGCGACGCCACCTGCCTTCGCGGCGGCGGTCAGCCTGGCCGTAACCGCGCGCACCTGCGTAACCCCGCCGGCGACGCCCTCGGCCTCGGTGGTGGACATGGTTTGCACCGAGTCGACGATGACCAGCGCGGGCCTGACCGTCGCAATGTGGTCGAGGACTGTATACAGATCGGATTCGGTGGCCAGGTACAGCTCGTCGCCGCCGCAGCCGATCCGGTCGGCGCGCAGCCGGATCTGGCCGGCGGACTCCTCACCGGAGATATACAGCGCGCGCCTGCCCGACTGCACCCAGCGGTGCGCGACCTTGAGCAGCAACGTCGACTTACCCACGCCCGGATCGCCCGCCAGCAGCGTCACCGATCCGGGCACCACACCGCCTCCGAGCACCCGGTCGAGTTCATCCACGCCCGTCGACCGGTGCTGGCTGGCGTTGGGTGCGATGGAACTGATCGGAACGGCTCGCGAAGCGGGACCCGAAGCAAGGCCTGCACGGCGGCTATTGCGGCCGACCGCACTGAGCATCGCTACCTCGTCGACGGTTCCCCAGGTGCCGCACTCCAGGCAGCGACCCACCCACTTGGCGGTGACGTGCCGGCATTCCGAGCAGCGGTATTGCGAACGTACGTTTGCCACGCCATGACGGTATCGGGCCGGTGCGACAAGCCCGGTGTGACAGACCGGCGAGACTTGCTTATGCGGGTTGCGGCGCCAGCCCTGCCGAAATCGGCACCATCACGCTGGCCTGCCCGGCCTTCTCGAAGTTGAAGGTGAAGCTGTAGGTGAGCCCGTTTGTGATGGGCTTGGCCAGGCTGACGGTCGCCTTGGCCGCGTTGTTGGAGTCGATGGGTCCCGGCGCCACCTTCTCGCCTTCTGGCGTGCCGATGAACAGCATCCCGCCGGCGGGCAGCCGCGCGTCACCGTTGATCGTGACCGTCCCGATGTCACTGGTGACGCCCACCAGCCTGTCCGCGACATCCGGCGACTGATTGACGGCGACCAACACCAGGTCCACCGTTCGGCCCGGCTGGACGAAATCACCGGTCTGCACGGCTTGCATGCGGACGTCGCGCAGCGCCACGTTGTTGAGCGTGACCTTGTTGCCGTTGACGGCGGGCTCCTGGGTGGCCATCTGCGAGATCTGACCGGCTCCGCAACCGCTGAGCAGAGCGGCGATCAATGCGACCGCAGACAGGATTGGGAGGCTGATCTTGAAGCGGTTCACTGATTGCCTCCTGCTGGGCCTCGCGCCGTCTGGCAGCGGTTCGATCATGCAACTATGCACAGTAGTAGGAACGTCCGGTGAGCGGTAGCGCAGGGCACCAGCCAGCACAGCAGCCCTTCTGACGGGGTACCCGCACAGGTCAATTGAGCACATTGGTACTGTGATCCCTTGCACGTTCCGCTCCGCCTGTCAACCCCTAACCTGCATGTGTTGTGCCCCTGACCTGCACCGTTGTTCCGCACCCGTTGGGCCGCCGTGCTAGCATGAAGTAACGAAAGGGGCTCTAATCAGATGATCTTCAAGGTCGGCGACACTGTTGTCTATCCACACCACGGTGCTGCGTTAGTCGAGGCGATCGAAACCCGGACCATCAAAGGGGAACAAAAAGAGTATCTCGTCTTGAAAGTGGCGCAGGGCGACCTGACAGTTCGAGTGCCCGCCGACAACGCTGAGTACGTCGGTGTCCGCGACGTCGTCGGCCAAGAAGGCCTCCACCAGGTTTTCCAGGTGTTGCGCGCCCCGCACACCGAAGAGCCGACCAATTGGTCGCGCCGCTACAAGGCCAACCTGGAAAAGCTCGCTTCTGGTGACGTCAACAAGGTGGCCGAGGTAGTGCGGGATCTCTGGCGTCGCGACCAGGAGCGCGGCTTGTCCGCCGGCGAGAAGCGCATGCTGGCCAAGGCACGCCAGATTTTGGTTGGTGAGTTGGCGCTAGCCGAGAGCACCGACGACGCCAAAGCGGAGACCATCCTCGACGAGGTTCTGGCCGCCGCTTCCTGAAAGCCCTGAGGCTCTGGTGGTCGGGGCAGCGGGCAGCGTAGTCGCAGTAGTCCCGGCCGCAGGGTCGGGGGAGCGGCTGGCTGCGGGGATCCCGAAAGCATTCTGTGAGCTCGACGGGCGCACCCTGCTCGAACGTGCCGTCACCGGCCTGCTGGAGTCTGGGGTCGTCAGTCATGTGGTGGTCGCTGTACCCACCGATCACATCGACCAGGCCAAGCGGGTGTTGGGCGAACAAGCCACCATCGTGGCCGGGGGAGCTGACCGCACCGAGTCCGTGAGCCTGGCCCTGTCGACCCTCTCCGCGGGCGCAGCGCCGGAATTCGTCCTGGTGCACGACGCCGCCCGGGCACTGACGCCACCCGAGTTGATCGTGCGGGTGGTCGACGCGTTGCGGGCCGGTCACGGCGCCGTAGTGCCCGCGCTGCCGCTGCATGACACCATCAAGGCCGTGGACGCCAACGGGGCTGTGCTGGGCACGCCGGAGCGGGCCGGGCTGCGGGCCGTGCAGACTCCGCAAGGGTTCGCTACCGACCTGCTGTTGCGCGCCTACCGCGCTACTCGGGGCGCCGGCACCGCGGATTTCACCGACGACGCGTCCCTCGTCGAGCATCTCGGCGGCCAGGTTCAGGTGGTCGACGGCGACCCGCTGGCGTTCAAGATCACCACCCAGCTGGATCTGCTGCTGGCCCAAGCGATTGTGCGCCGGTGAGCGAGCCGCCGAGAGTTGGTCTGGGCACCGATGTGCACCCGATTGAACCCGGTCGACCCTGTTGGCTGGTGGGGCTGCTGTTCCCCGGCGCTGACGGCTGCGCCGGACACTCCGACGGCGACGTCGGGGTCCATGCGCTGTGCGACGCCGTCTTGTCGGCCGCGGGGCTGGGCGATATCGGCGCGGTCTTCGGCGTCGACGATCCGCGCTGGAAAGGCGTCAGCGGCGCCGATATGTTGCGCCATGTCGTCGACCTGATCGCCGGGCATGGCTACCGGGTCGGAAACGCCGCTGTGCAGGTGATCGGTAACCGGCCAAAAATCGGCCCGCGCCGCGCCGAGGCGCAGCAGGTGCTGTCGGGTCTGCTGCGGGCGCCGGTATCGGTGTCGGCGACGACCACCGATGGGCTGGGCCTGACAGGGCGGGGCGAGGGTATGGCCGCCATCGCTACCGCGTTGTTGCTCCCCATCGGGGAAGCGCCCTGAGAGCTTCTGCGAACGCGATTCGAGCGGGTGCAGGATCCAGTAGGCTCCGCGGCCATGGAGGTCTAAGCATATGCGGAAAGCCATTGGGGCGCAGGCGCTCTCAGAGTTCAGCGCATCGTTTCCGGGGCCCTCAACTCGTGGGGGTTCAAGGCGCTGGCCGCCGGCCAATTGATCTTCGGCAACCGCAAGTCCATGGCCAATGTCGGCGTCTCCAACGTCCCCGGACCCCAGGCGCCGCGGTACAAACGGTGCACGCGCCGAACGATTCTTCGGTATCGCGCCGATCTTTCACGGCATGGCGCCGGCGTTCGGCGTGTTCAGCTATTGCGGTCGGATCGAGGTCACCGTCGTCAGCTGCCGGCGCGTGGTGCCCGATCCAGGGTTCCTCGCCGACTGCCTTCAGGTGTCATACGAGGAGCTGCTCGCCAAAGCCCAAGTGCCACCAGCGATTCCACACAGGCGACGCGCACGCGCTTGAGCCGGCGAGGTCAACCTTTGGCGATGACGTGGGCAGCGGTCTGGCGACGCGAAGATGGCCCAAAACGACCGGCTGACTGCGATAATCACCGGTGGGCCGGGTTAGTAAAGGAGTATGAGATGAAGAAGCTGACAGCAGCGATATTGACAGCCATGGCGATGGCGGTAGCGCCGATGGCCATAGCGCCCGTGGCGCACGCCGATGTTTGTGCCGGCGCCAACGGACGCCATGTCTCGGTGGGTGGCTGCACCCCCGGCGTAGCCGGTGACGTGGCGGCCGGCGCAGCCATCGCGGCGGCCACCGACCCGTACTTTCCGGGTGAGGTGCCGTGCTACACGGTAGAAGGTGCGCCGTATTACACGCCCAATGGCGACCCCTGCTAATGGTTCAGACAAACACATAATCGGGCCCGACGGTGCCCCTGCTCCATTCGGCGAGTGCACGGGGCGTGGTCGGCGCCGGGCCCGTCGCTGCGCTCGGTGTCTCGCCGTTGCCATGAGCCGCTGGCTCGGTGATGATCGTCCCCTTCGTGAACCCTCCACGGTGTGGAGCGCACGCCGAGGCCGCGGCGTGCAGGCCGCATTCCGCCTCACCGGATGTTCGCCGCACAATCATGAGCTGCGCGGAGGCCGTCGCCAAGCGCCCTGAGGGCCGGGGAAATCGGAACTAGCAGGTAAGCTGGCACGTCGTGACCGATCGCGCCCGTATGCGGCTACACGACACGGCAGCCGGTGCCGTGCGTGATTTCATTCCGCTGCGCCAGGGCCACGTCTCCATTTACCTGTGCGGCGCCACCGTGCAAGGTCTGCCCCATATCGGCCATGTCCGCAGCGGGGTGGCCTTCGACATCTTGCGCCGCTGGCTGATCGCGCGCGGCGACGACGTCGCGTTCATCCGCAACGTGACCGATATCGACGACAAGATTCTCAACAAGGCCGCTGCAGCATGCCGGCCCTGGTGGGAGTGGGCCGCCACTTACGAGCGCGCTTTTTCCGCGGCCTACGACGCCCTGGGCGTTTTGCCGCCGTCGGCAGAGCCGCGAGCGACCGGGCACGTCACGCAGATGATCGAGCTAATTGAGCGCCTGATCGAAAAAGGCCACGCGTATACCGGCGAGGGCGACGTCTACTTCGACGTGCTCAGTTACCCGGAGTACGGCCAGCTGTCGGGGCACAAGATCGGCGACGTCCACCAGGGCGAGGGCGTGGCTAGCGGCAAGCGAGACCAACGTGACTTCACCATGTGGAAGGGCGCCAAGCCCGGCGAGCCGTCGTGGCCCACGCCTTGGGGACGCGGACGTCCGGGCTGGCACACCGAATGCGTGGCAATGGCGCACGAGTATCTCGGCCCGGAATTCGATATCCACTGCGGTGGAATGGATTTGGTCTTCCCGCACCACGAAAACGAAATCGCGCAGAGCCGCGCCGCCGGGGATGGGTTCGCCCGCTACTGGCTGCACAACGGCTGGGTGACGCTGGGTGGGGAGAAGATGAGCAAGTCGCTGGGCAATGTGTTGTCCATCCCGGCGATGTTGCAGCGGGTGCGACCGGCCGAACTGCGCTACTACCTGGGCAGCGCTCATTACCGGTCGATGCTGGAATTCTCCGAGACCGCACTGCAGGACGCGGTGAAAGCCTATGTCGGGGTTGAGGATTTCCTGCACCGTGTCCGCAGCCGGGCCGGTGCCGTCGTGCCCGGCGAATGGACACCGCGGTTCGCCGAAGCGCTCGACGACGATCTGGCGGTCCCGATCGCGCTGGCCGAGGTGCACCACGCCCGGGCGGAGGGCAACCGGGCGCTTGACGCCGGCGACCACGAAGGTGCCCTCAACCATGCCGGATCGATCCGTGCGATGATGGGCATCCTGGGCTGCGACCCGCTCGATGAACGCTGGGAATCTCGTGACGAAACGTCTGCCGCGCTCGCGGCCGTTGGCGTGCTGGTGGAGGCCGAGCTGGAAAGCCGGGAGAAGGCGCGCGAGCAGCGCAACTGGGCGCTCGCCGACCAGATCCGGGATCGACTCAAGAACGCCGGCATCGAGGTCACCGATACCGCCGACGGGCCGCAGTGGGAGCTGCTGGCCGGTGACGACAAGTAGATGGCGGGTAACTCGCGGCGCCGGGGAGCGGTGCGTAAACCCGGCACCAAGAAGGGCCCCACCGTAGGCTCGGGCGGCCAGCGTCGCCGCTCGCTGGAAGGGCGCGGTCCCACACCGCCCGCGCGTATGCGTCCCAACCATCCCGCCGCCAAGCGTGCCCAGTCGCAGCCGCGGCGGCCGGCCAAACGCACCGACGAAACAGAAACGGTGCTCGGCCGGAACCCGGTGCTGGAATGCCTCCGCGCCGGTGTACCGGCGACTGCGCTCTACGTCGCGCTCGGTACCGAAGCCGACGAGCGTCTCACCGAATCCGTGGCGCGGGCAGCCGATTTGGGCATCGCGATCCTTGAGGTACCGCGCACCGACCTGGACCGGATGACCAGCAACCACTTGCACCAGGGCATCGCGCTGCGGGTGCCGCCGTACAACTACGCGCATCCCGACGATCTGCTCGCGGCCGCTACCAACTCGCCGCCGGCGCTACTGGTCGCATTGGACAACATCTCCGACCCCCGCAATCTCGGCGCCATCGTTCGTTCGGTTGCGGCATTCGGTGGTCACGGCGTGCTGATACCGCAGCGACGTTCGGCTTCTGTGACGGCGGTCGCCTGGCGCACCAGCGCGGGGGCGGCGGCCCGCATTCCGGTGGCGCGAGCCACCAATCTCACTAGGGCGCTTACAAATTGGGCCGACGCCGGAGTGCGGGTGATCGGTTTGGACGCCGATGGTGACACCGTACTCGACGAGCTGGACGGCACCGACCCGATGGTGGTGGTCGTCGGGTCCGAGGGCAAGGGTCTGTCGCGGTTGGTGCGGCAGAACTGTGACGAGGTGGTATCCATCCCGATGGCCGGTCATACGGAATCGCTGAATGCTTCGGTGGCCGCCGGAGTGGTGCTCGCCGAAATCGCCCGTCAGCGCAGGAGCTAACGCGATTGACCGTCCGTCTCGGCGCCGTCCTTCTGACGCTGGCCGTCACGCTTCTCGCGCTCTTGCCGACGGCATCGGCGCAACCCTCCGGATTTGACCTGCAGGCCCATCGCGGCGGGCGCGGCGAGACGACCGAGGAATCACTGCGGGCGTTCGCCAAATCGCTCGAACTAGGGGTCAGCACGCTCGAACTCGACATCGTCATCAGCAAGGACGGGCAACCTCTGGTATGGCACGACGCGACGATTCAGCCCGAGAAGTGCTCCGACACCGCGCCGGTCTTCGCCGGCGACCCGGAGTATCCCTACGTCGGCAAGCTCGTGCACGAGCTTGCCCTGGCGCAGGTCCGCACGCTGGACTGCGGCCGCAGGCTTGACGAGTTTCCTCGGGCAGAAGTGGTGCGGAGCAACAAAATAGCGACGTTGCCGGAGGTTTTCGGGCTCGCCGACTCGTATCGGGCTTCGTATCCGGACGGGGTGCGCTACAACATCGAAACGAAGGTCGAGGCCAATCACCCGGGCGCCTCGGCGGAGCCGCAAGAATTCGTCGATGTGGTGCTGGCGGCGGTCAGGTCGGCAGGCAGGATCGACCGCGTGGAGATTGAGAGCTTCGACTGGCGCACGCTGCCGCTGGTGCGGCAGGCCGAGCCGTCGATTCCGTTGGTGGCATTGTGGGATGAGCAGACCTGGATCCCGGGCTCGCCGTGGCTGGCCGGTATCAATCCAGCCGTCGTCGGCGACCCGCTGATCGGCGCGATGATGGTGGGTGCCAATATTCTCTCGCCTGACTACGGGCTGATCGACGGCAAGGTCTTCGTGGATCGGGCACATGTGTTGGGGCTCAAGGTGATTCCGTGGACCGTCAACGACGCCGACGCCATGCGCGAGCAGATCGCCGACGGCGTCGACGGCATCATCACCGACTACCCAACGCTATTGCGCGGTGTGTTGGCCGAACTCGGTATGCCGCTGCCGCCGGCGTTCCACCGGGGCTAGTGCGTCACGGCATCGCGTCGGCCCAGGCAATATGGCCTTCGAAGCCAAGCGTTCTCGCCATGTCGCGGTAGTTTTCCTTGAGGTGTTTGTAGGCCGCAACATCGCCGTGAGCGTGGGCCAGCAGAGCGCGCAATCGCATCAGCATGATGTCGCGCAGAACAAGATCCTCGTCGGTCGGCGCCGCCGCTAACCGTTCTATCGCGGCCTCGGCTTCCGTTACGTCGCCGTCGGCCGCGCGGTCCAGCAGCGTCTCCACCAGAACACCCGTCGTCACGACTCCCCATCCCAGCAGCTGGCCCTCGCGGACTAGTTTGTCGACGGCAGCCCGCATGGGCGGTATCGCACCATCGTGGTCTCCGCGTCGAGCCGTCTCACGCGCCAAAAGCGCGTCGGCGAGTGGCAAATCGGACAGGTGGTGTTCCTGGCGCAGGAAGACCTCGCGGACCTCCGCCAGCAGCCGCCGTCCGCGGTCACGCTCCGGTGCTGTTGGACGGTTCACTAGCGCGGCGCCCAGCGTGACTTGCGCGTGGGCCACGGCGAAATCGTCGCCGGATCGTTCGGCACTGTGCAGCGCATCCTCGATCTCGCGTATCACGGAATCGTCCGGCAGCAGTGCGCCGGTCGGTATTCCCACCCCGTAGGCATAGGCGATCGCCGCGGTATAGGTGAGGGGATCGGTGCTGCGCGCCATGGCCAATCCCTGCTGCAGGTCATCGCGCCATCCGCGAAGACCAAGGCAATAGCGGCCGATGGCGCGCGACGTGAGCGCGAGCGCTAACGGAGACCCAAATATGAAATTGCCCTTAGACGGGTCACCGTGGGCCAGGTCGATGACCCTCTGCGACCACCGGAGTAGGTCCCCCAACTCGGCGCTCTCCATTTTGGCGTAGATCGCGACGGCGGACAGCCCGACCGTCAAGGTCGGATCGCCGACCGACTCGACAAGGGCCCAAAATTCAGATGCCAACTGCGACGCCTCGCGCACCCGCCCCTGATATGCGTGATCAGCCACCAGCCCATGCATGGCGACGGCCAATGACGCCTTGTCGCCGGCGTCGGCGCACAACTGCCGCAATTCCTCAAAGTGGGTGCCGGCCACAACCTCCTGGACTCGAAAGGCGGTCCCGCACAACATGGTGCGAGGGGCGATGCGCATGGCTGTCCGGTTGGGGTCATCGGAGGATAGTGCGTCGGCGATTCTGGTGGCGCGCTCCCAGCTGATTCGCGCCGCGGCGATGTCGCGGTTCGTCGCCCACGTTGCCGCGCGCATGTGCCAGCCATAGGCCGCGTGCTGATCACCGGCCGCCTCTAGATGTTCGGCGATCAACGCGGCGTTCTGGTCGGCCGATTCCGGCTCGCCCGCTTCGATCGCGGTAGCCAGCCGTCGATGCAGCCGGGCGCGATCGGATTTCAGTTGTGATTCGTAGGCCACTGTTCGGATCAACGGATGGCGAAACGCATATTCGGCGCGCGGGGTGAACCGGACTTGGTCGATGAGCTCGCCGTTGATCAGCTCGCCGACGACCGGATCGACCTCCAGGCTGGCCAGTAGGTCGTCATTGAAGCGAGAGCCGATGACCGCCGCGGCGGCCAGCGTCTGCTTGGCCGCGGGGCCGAGCCGGTCGATGCGGGCAGCGATTGTCGCCTGCAGCGTTGACGGAACACTGACGTCGGCGACGTCGAGGTGGCAGGCATAGCTGCCGCTTTCACCGACCAGCACCCCGCGTTCGGCGAGGTCACGGCTGATCTCCTCAGCGAAGAACGGGTTGCCGGCCGCGCGTCCGGCGATGATCTCGCCGACCGGGCCAACGGACGGATCAGGACCCAAGAGTTCAGCGACCAGCGCTGAGGTTTCCGCATCGCTGAGTGGCGCCAGGGCGATAGTCTGCGCGCCGGCGAGATGCGCCAGAGCTCCTAGGTATTCGGGGCGATAGGTGATGAGCACCAGCGAGGGTGTCTGGGGGATCACCGCAAGAAAGTCGGCGAGCATGGATTCGCTGACCTCGTCGATCCAGTGCGCATCCTCCACGACGAATACCGCCGGTTCGCCGCGGGCCAGCTGGGCGGTGTTGATCAGCGCGGTCAACCGCCGCCGCCGCGCATCCGGATCGATCTTGGGCAGCGCCACATCGGGATCGGCGATGCCCAGGAGGTCGTCAAGCAGCACCAGGTCTTGCGGATCGGCGTCCGGAAATCGGGCCCGCACCTGTGCCCGGGCGGCCCGATCGTCCAGACCGCTCAGCTGGCCGACCGCCCGCAGCAGACGCGCCGCTACATGGAAGGGGATGTCGGTCGCGTGTGATTCGCAGAAGGTCGAAAACACGTCGACACCACGACGCTTCGCAAGCTGTAGGGCTTCTCGGGCGAGTCGGGACTTGCCGATACCAGCAGGGCCGACCACGCCAACCACACACCCGCGGCCAGCCATCGACCGATCCAGCATCGCCGCCAGCGTGGTCAATTCCCACTCGCGGCCCACCAAGTTCGTATACGAGGAGTCGGTCCGCCGCGCGGCCACGCTCAGTAGCCGTCGCGCAGGTACCGCGTCTTGGGCGCCCTTGATACGCACCAGCTGCGGCTCTCCAAGCACCGCGACGCCTTCGACCAGCCGCGCCGTGGATTCGCTGAGCATCACCGCGCCGGGCGGCGCAATCGACTCCATCCGCTGAGCCATCCCCACCTGTTCACCAATGGTGGTGTAACCCAAAGCAGCAGAACCGATCTCACCGGCAATGACCTGCCCGGAGTTCAGTCCCACCCGCAGCCGTAGGTTGACACCGTCGCGGCGTTCGACCTCTGCCGCGAGGCGTGTGACCTCTTCCTGAATGCCCAGCGCCGCCAGACAGGCCCGCAGTGCGTGGTCTTCCAAAGCGGCCGGCGCGCCGAACACCGCCATGATGCCGTCTCCGGTGAACTTGTCCACCGTGCCGTCGTAACGCTGCACCACTGCCGCCGCGTGCGTGACGAGCTCGGTCATGATCTCGCGCAATCGTTCCGCGCCTACCGTCGCGGCGATGTCCATCGATCCCACCACGTCGGCGAACAGCACCGTGACCCGCTTGTACTCGGCCGCAGGCATGCTCGCCCCGACCGGCGCACCGCATTCGCTGCAGAACTTTGCGGTCGGCCGCAATTCTGCGCTGCACGTCATGCAGGTCAACGCGGCAGTCATCGGCCTAACAATAGGGCGCTCACCAGCGGCGGGCAGCGCTATTTGCGGCATCCGTCGGCTAGCGGGACACGCTCTCGGCAAGGACGCGGACTTCGTCGAGCTCGTGTCGGCGCCTGCGGTGGTTGGCGCGGGCGGCGCGCCACATGATGCCCGGGCGCAGCAGCCGGGTGGCAGAGTCGACGAGTGAGGTCACTCTGAAGAACTGATTGACTGCGACAGCGTCGTATTCGGCCGCGGTGAGCACGCGATCGACGTATACGTTAAGCAGCCGGGTGAGCAGCGGTGGTGTGCCGTCGATTTCGGGTAGCGAGAGGTCGGGATTGGCCGACAGCTCCCATGCCTGGCGGACCGGCACTGCCGCGGCGCGGAAGAATCGCCGCGCCAAATCCCTTGTGCCACAAGATAAGCAGTCACGCAACGCCAACGCCTCCAGTGCCGCCACCGTCATGCCCTGGCCATAGATCGGGTTGAAGCTGCAGATCGCGTCGCCGATGACCAGCAGGCCCTCCGGGAATCGCCGGATCTTGTCGTAGCGCCGCCACTGACTGGACGGCTGACGGTGCCGCGTCGCCTCTCCGATGGGTTCGGCGGCTCGCACCGCGGCCAGCATCTGCACCGGTGCGTAGTCCTCGACGAACTCGCACATCGCCGCAAGGTCGGGGCGTGGCTCGTGACCCGCTATGCCGAACACGGTGAACATCCAGAGGTCGTTCTCGCAATGGAGAATGCCCAGCCCGTGCGGCCGGCCCGGCACGACTCCGACGACGAAACCGAGTTCGTGCAGCGCGTCCGGTGCCATGCGCAGCAACTGGCTCACGTAGGTCAGCTGCACCACGACATGATCCTCGCGCGGGCGGTCGTAGCCCAGGCCGTTCAGCCAGGTCGGGGTGCGGGCGGCGCGCCCGGTGGCATCGACCACCAAATCGGCGCTCAGCTTGGCGCTTTCGCGGGTGCGACGGTTTACTACCCGTGCGCCTGTGACGCGGTCCTGGTCGGGCGTCGAGGTCAACTCCACGATGTCGTGCTCGTCGAGCAGCGTGACGTTGGGGACCGTGCGTAGACGTGCGCGGACGTGTTCCTCGAGGAAGGGCCGCGTCGCCAGATAAGCCGTAACCGAGGTGGCGCTGCCGCCGCGCACCATCAGGTGTCCCCCGATGTCGTAGTGCAGCCGCGACAGATCCCGGCCGTCCAAGTAGTGCGCACCGTCGAGGACTAGCTCATCGAGGATGCCGGGGAACAGTTCCTCGAGCACCTGGGCACCGCGGGGTAGCAGGCCATGGAGGTGCCGGCCCTGCGGCACACCTCGACGGGCGGCGCCACCGTCGGGAAGGGCGTCGGGCAGCGGGTCGCGCTCCACCACCGTAACCGCGTCGAAGAACTCGCTCAGCGACCGCGCGGCCAGCAGGCCGGCCATGCTCGCTCCCAATACCACCGCGTGATTGCCGATCTTTGCCATAGCCCACCGCCGTTGCCGAGCCCGTACCTGACGAAAGCCATGCTCACGGCCCGCGGCGGGCGCCGATAGCGTAGTTGGCCACTTCACTGATAGGTGTGGACTAGATGTGTATTCGATCTGAGCTCACCCGAAACGCGGGAAATCGGCACGCGTAAGGCTGGCGCACAGATATAGTCGCCGAGTGATCGGCGCCACGCCGCTGACCGGGCGTGATAGTGAATTAGGGACCATTCGCCGCGCCCTGAGCGGGGCTGGCAACCACTCCGGCGTGCTGGTCGCCGGAGCGGCCGGTGTGGGCAAGACCTGGCTGGCCCGCGAAGTGCTGCGGCGCGCCGCGGCGTCGGGGGAGCGCACCACGTGGATAGTCGGTACCGAATCGGCGCGCGCGCTGCCCCTGGGGGCGTTCATCGGTTCGCTGGGCGAGGCGATGTCGGATCCGCTGACAAACGTGCGACGTGTGATCAATTCGTTTGTCGCGCAGCAGCGTCGGGGCCGTGTGGTGATCGGGGTTGATGACGCGCACCTGCTGGACGGATGGTCCGCCCTTGTCGTTCATGAGCTGGCTCAGTCGGGTGGCGCTCGGCTGGTGGTCACGATGCGTACCGGCAGCGAG
Source organism: Mycobacterium sp. (assembly GCA_035552295.1). Lineage (GTDB taxonomy): Bacteria > Actinomycetota > Actinomycetes > Mycobacteriales > Mycobacteriaceae > Mycobacterium. The sequence continues at coordinate 17,404 of DASZLQ010000065.1, forward strand.
GAACCCGACGCGGTGACGGCGTTGTGGAAGG
>DASZLQ010000066.1:0-7835 GCA_035552295.1 Mycobacterium sp.
GGGTTTGATGGCCTCGCCGATCAGCGCAAGCATCGCGCCCATCGAATGGCCCACCGCCACCGTGTTGACCGTGATGGTCGCCGGCAGCAATGCCCGTAAGTCGTCGGCCGCCAACCGAAATGCTTCGACACCGGCGCGTGCAACGGTCTGCGGCGAGAACCACAGGTTGTCGCCCGGTGTCGACTGTCCGGTGCCGAGGTTGTCGATCAGCACGCAGGCGAACCCGGCTGCGCTGGCGCAGCGGGCGAAGCTGAATCCCGCGTCGGGTTCACCCAGGTCGAAGTAGTCGCCCGTGCACCCGCCACCGGGCGTACAGCACAGCAGGGTCAGGTGGTTGGTGTGCTTCGCCACGGCCGGAATGACCAACTCGGCACGCATCCGCCACGCCCCCGGCTCGTCGACGACAGCGCTGACGTCGTAGCGGGCGCGGATACGCCGTGGAAGAGTCGGTGCCGCTGGGGGCTCGGCGATGCGCACAGCACGTTCTCCTTCGTTACTTCGGTCCCGGGCGCAGCGCAAATCAATGACGAAGAGCTGCACAGCTTCTGCGCCGTTGATGGACCGAATTCACTCGATATCGCCCGTTCACGCCGTAGCCGGCTCTTCCTCCGTCTGGACGATGACATTGGCGCCGATCAGTTCATCGATCTGGTCGCTGGCGTATCCGAGGATGTCGGAGAGGATCTGCCTGCTGTGGGTGCCGACGGTCAACGGCGGACCCTGGATGACGCCGGGCGTATCGGACAGGTCGACTCCGAGGCCGGTCTGGTCGAACTTGCCGACATGGGGCTGCCGGTACGAGGTGACCCACCTGCGCGCGATCAGTTCTGCGTCGTCGAATACGTTGCGGGAGAACTCCGGATCGCTGACCTCGGCTGGCACGCCTGCCGCGTCGAGCGCATCGCGCCAATCCAGCGCGCTGCGGGTCAAGAAGACCGCTTCGAGTTCCTTGCGCACAGCCGCGTCGTTGGTGCCGCGTCCGATGGGCTCGGTGGGCTCGCTGGAGGTCAGCGCGTCGATGCCTACCGCGCCGGCCAACGCACTGCGCTGGTCGTCGGTGAGTGCGGCGATGGTCAGCCAGCCGTCGGCGGTCAGGTAAATGCCGTGCAGCGCATTGAATCCGAACAGCATCTTGTCGACCTTGGGCCGGTTGGCCTCCCGCCCGTTGGCGTCCACGTAGGTGCCCGACGCCGTCAGTAAGCAGGCGTACAGGATGGAGGTGTCGACGAATTGGCCCTTGCCGGTCTTCAGCCGGTCGTAGTACGCGGCGAGCATCCCGATCGCGGACAGGAAGCCGTTCCCGGTGTCGCCCAGCGAGGTCAGCGACCACACCGGGGTTCCGCCGTCGTCCATTCCGCCGTCGGCCCATTCCACTCCGGCCAGGGCGGCTCCGGTCTGGTCGTTGCCGGGCTGACCGTCGCGGTAGCCGCGGTCGAAACCGCGTGTGTGGCAGTAGATGACGTCGGGATTGGTCTCCGCGACCGTGTCGTAGTCGAGTCCCAAGCGTACCGCCGCGCCGTAGCGCATGTTGTGCTGCACGATGTCGGCTTTGTCGATGAGCCGCCGCACCACGTCCAGGCCGCGGGGATCCTTGAGGTTGACCGACAGGCTGTGCTTGCCGCGGTTGGCGGCGAACGCGATATGCGTGGAGTGCCAGAAGCCGTCCCACAGCGTGTTCACCTTGATCACCGTGGCGCCGAGATCGGACAGCAGCTGGGTGCCGAACGGACCCGCGATGGCCAGGCCGAGGTCGACAACCAACACGCCGTCTAGCGGTCGTTTCCCTGCGGAGGGTGCGGCCGCCGACTGCGGTGCGGCGGCGGGTAGTTCGGCAGCCTCGGCCCGCACCGCATCGGTGTGCTCGCCGCGCCGCGCCGCGCCGACCGTGGGTGTGCCGAGGCTGCGATCCAGCCGCAGCACCGAACCCACTTGGTTCAGCGGTCCCAGCTCGGGATCGTTGAGCACCACGACGCAGCCGTCGGCGAGCATGTGTTCGTCGGTGAGCGCTTCGGCCGGCGACTGCACGACCTGCAGGCACACACCGGCCACCCGGGCCGCCTCGAGCCACTCGGTGGAGGTGAACTTGGCGAACGCGGCGCGCATCAACGGCAGGTAGTGCCAGTAGACGATGAGGTCCTCGGGTCCGGTCAGGATCCGATCAGGGTCCTCGGACGGACGAACGCCGGCGGGCTCGAGCTTGTCGCCCTCCGACGACCCGAGCACGAATTTCGGGTTGGGCACCCAGTGCTGAATCCAGCGGCCGTCGGCGCATTCGAAGAAACCCTTGGAGGCGCGCTGATCGAACACCCACGTCCAAAACATCGGTGCCTGGACGTCGGCGGCACGCTGCAGCGCGCCGGTGCCTGCCCCCAAAGCGCCCTGCAGCAGCGAGGTTTCCACGTGCTGGCCGCGGCCCGTGGACTCCCGAGCGACAAGTGCGGCAGCAACACCCATCGCCGCGAAATAGGCCGCGCTCACGCTCGGCCAGGGCGAAGCCGAGAACATCGGTCCGTCGCGCTGTGGCCCGTCGGCGCTGCCTTCGGGTGTGTCCAAATCCTCCAGCGGGTAGTCGGGCTCGCGGTTGATGTGGTGCAGATGGCCGCCGACACGCCCGAGTTGGTCGAACTGCAGTCCGGTGCGTGCCATCACCAGACTGTCGTAGCCCGGCCGGTCGGCGACGCCGGTGTCTCTGCCGTATCCGGTGATCGATACGTAGATCAGCCGGGGGTTGACCTCAGCGAGGGGGTCGTATCCGAGGCCCAGCCGGTCCATGACGCCGGGTGCGAAGCTTTCGACGAGGATGTCGGCGGCCGCGGCCAGCCGCAGGAACACCTCGTGGTCGTCGCTATCCTTCAGATCGAGCACGGCGCTGCGTTTGCCGCGGTGCCACACCTTGTACCCAGGGTGTGCGGAGAACGGATCACCTTGTGGCCGTTCGATTCTGGTGACCTGCGCACCGTGATCGGCCAGCAGCATGGTGGCGATCGGACCAGCGATACCCCATGACAGGTCGAGGACCTTCAGGCCGTCGAATACGCCCGACATCATTACCTTTCAGCGAAGACTCGAGACGAGCTGTCAGAGATTCCAGACCCGCTCGGCGTTTTTGAACAGCAGTTTGTCGCGTTCCTCGTCGGTCGCGTCGAGGAACAGGTGGGATGCGATGTCCTGGGAGTGCGGCCAACTCGACACCGGGTGGGGGTAGTCCGAGGACCACATGATGTTGTCCACCCCGAGACGCTCACGGCCGTGTTGCAAGATGCCGGGCTCGTCGATGAATGTGACGTACACGTTCTGCCGGAAATAGTGGCTGGGCAGCTCTTTGAGACCGGGGAACTCGTAGCCCTGCCGGGTGTTCATGTCATCGACGGTGTAGAGCCACCAGCTGACCCAGCCCACGCCGGGTTCGACGAACACCGTCTTCAGTCGCGGGAAGCGTTCGAAGATGCCGGTCAGCAGCCACATTCCCATGGATTCTGCGCTTGACAGCGGCACCATCGGGACGAATATGCCGCGCTGCGGGGTGGGATCGCGCCGCGCGAGGCCGTCGAGGGTGGTGTTGAGGCCGATGTGCAGGGCGATCGGGATGCCGGTTTCTTCGATGGTCGCCAGCAGCGGACTGTAGCGTTCGTCCCAGTAGTCGGGCAGGCCGAGTTCGGACGGATAGACCGGCATCTGGATCGACTTGATCCCAACGTCGGCGGCATGCTTGACCTCCGCTACCGCGGCATCGATGTCGTGGATGGGGATCTGGAAGTTGATGTGCAGGCGGTCGGGATCCTCAGAGGCCCACTGCGCAAGGGTGGTGTTGAACGCACGGGTGGCTTCCTTGGAGCCCTCTTTGAGCATGAACAGGTAGCGGAACGCGCTGACCTCGCAGTAGGTGATGGACGACTCGATACCATCAAAGTCCATGTCGGCCAACCGCTCCTTGGCCACGGTGTGACCGGGGCGCCCCTTGGCGGGGTGATTGCCGGTCGCGAACCCGTAGAGCTCATCGTCGCCGTCGACTTCCTGCCCATTCTGCTTCTTCCAGAGCTGGTTGGTCGACGCCGAGAGCATCGGCATCATCTGCTGGACGAATTCGCCGACTGCGTTGTCGTAGTCCTGATGGAACTTCGTAGCCAGATTGGACTTGATCTGCTCGTGCGATAGGTCGACGTGGTCGTCAGCCGAGATCAGACGGTACTTGTCCTGGGTGAGCGTCATGGTGGTCTCCAACGTCCGAAGTGACAGCTTACTCCACGTTATAGTAGTCACTATAAGAGTTCAAGGACGGGTTGGAGCCCTGGGTTGGCGGCGGCGCCGGAATCGCGCAGATCGCACATGTCGGCGGGGTGTGGCGTCTCGCCCGATACCGGGCTGACCTGACTTCAGAACCGTTGGCTTGTCGAGGAAATCGCCGGTCGGGGAGGGCGCTTGGCGTGCGTTAGGTCCGCAGCCAGGTGACCGGAAGTAGTTGTTGGCGCACGGCCAATGTGGTCTGATGGTCGACAATCCCATAGCAAAGACTATGACAATTGTTCAGTTCGTGTGCAGGGGCGATGGGCCAGCTCGTCGATGCGGGGCCTGCACGGTGTGACAGTGAGGAGAACGCACGTGGGGCTCATCGACGAGGTGTCGACGCTGGGGCATTTGATCGACGGGCGCATCGTGCGAAATGACGCCCTGTTCCAGATCGTCAGTCCGTCCTCCGGAGAGATGGTCGCGATGTGCCCGCATGCCACGGTGGAATTGCTCGATGAAGCGATGACTGCTGCCAAGCGCGCCCAGCCGCAGTGGTATGCGTTCGGCCAAGCCGCGCGGCAGAAGGTCATCGGCCAGATGAGCAACGCGCTGGTGGCGCACCTCGACGAGATTGTCGCGATCTCCGCGCTCGAGAAGGGCGCAGTCGGCGCCGCGGCCGAGGCCTACACCGCCCCGGTGTTCATGGCCCACCTAGCGACCACCGACATCCCCGTCGACGTGCTCGACGACACCCCGGAGCGTACGGTCACGGTGGTGCGCAAGCCGGTTGGCGTCGTCGCGGCGATCAGCCCGTGGAACGCCCCGATCCTGATCATGTGCGAGAAGATCGCCAGCGCGCTGCTCGTTGGCAACACCGTCGTCGCCAAGCCCTCGCCGTTTACCCCGCTGGCCACCCTGGCACTCGGCCGAATCTGGCAAGACATCGTGCCGCCCGGTGTGCTCAACATCGTGGCCGGCGGCGACGACCTCGGCGCGCAGATGGTGACCCATCGGGTCACCCGGATGATCTCGTTCACCGGGTCGGTGGCGGCGGGGCAGCAGATCGCCGCGGCGGCGGCGCCGTCGCTGAAAAACCTGGTGCTCGAACTCGGTGGCAACGACGCGGCGATTGTGCTGCCCGATGTCGACGTGGAGACCGTCGCCGAGGCCGTCTTCAACGCCGCGTTCCTGATGAGCGGTCAGGTGTGCGCGGCGATCAAACGTCTTTATGTCCATGCGTCGATCTATCACGACATGATCGATGCACTGGTTCGACGTGCTGACGCCGCGGTGCCGGCGCCCGAGACGTCGGGGGGAACGTTCGGCCCGCTGACCACCCGGCCGCAGTACGACCGCATCCGAATGTTGTTGGCCGATGCGCTGTCTCAAGGAGCGCGCGCAGCCACCAGCGGGGCGCAGCCCGCGTCGCGGGGCTACTTCATCGCGCCCACCATCCTCACCGACGTCAGGGCGGGCATGAAGGTGGTCGATGAGGAGCAGTTCGGACCCGTGTTGCCGGTCATGAGTTTTCGTGACATCGATGAGGCGATCGAGGCCGCCAACGCCACCGAATACGGTCTGTGCGGATCGATCTGGACCGCCGACATCGAAACCGGCGCCGCGTTGGCCGCACGGCTGGACTGCGGGACAGCGTGGGTCAACAGTCACGCTGAGGTGGCTCCGCACGTGCCGTTCGGTGGTACCAAGTCCTCGGGCATCGGCCGCAACTGTGGCACACCGGGCATCGACGGGTACGCCGAGCTGCAAACCAGGTACGTCTACAAATCGGCCGATCGTGTCAACGCACACTGAGTACGGCGGGAGCAGAGCAGCGGTGGCCAGGGATCTGACCGGAGATGTCGCGGTCATCACGGGTGGCGGCAGCCCGGTGGGCATCGGTGCAGCGACCGGGCGGCTCCTCGCCCAGCACGGCTGCCGAGTGGTGCTTTCCGATGTCAACCCGGTGACGTTGACGACAACGGTCGCCTCACAGCGTGTTGCCGGCCTCGACGTGACCGGAATCGTCGCCGACGTCTCCGAACTGACGTCGATGCAGGCGCTGGCCGATCAGGTGTTCACCGAATACGGACACGTCGATATCGCGTTCCTCAACGCAGGCATCGGTTATGCCGGAAGCTATTTCGAGGACGACATCGATGGCTGGCATCGGGTTTACGGTGTCAACTTCTACGGGGTGCTGCACGGCATCAAGGCGTTCGTGCCCAGGATGGTCGCCCAAGGCACCCCCGGCGATGTGCTGGGAACCACCTCAGGCTCGGGGGCTGTCGGTGTGATGTACCAGACGCCCGCCTACTCGTCGAGCAAGGCCGCCGTCCTCACGCTGATGGAGGGTCTGTACGCGACACTGCGCGATCAGAATTCGGTGATTCGCGCTCACGCTGTCTTTCCGCCGCTGACGAAGACGAATCTGGGTGGGGACCCAAGCGTCATGACGATGGTGCAGCAAGGCCTCGAATCGGCCGGTGTCGCAGCGGTTCTCGCCGAGCCGGAGGAAGTCGCGGTGACCGTGCTGGAATCCATTCAGAGCGGGAACTTCTGGGCCCATCACGACCACGAGGCAGACTCGCGTCTGTCCAACGGCCGGTTCGAGGCCGATATCGACTGGCAGGACGAGATCGTGCGCACCCGCGCAGCGGCGATCATCGCCCGCACACAACCCGACCCCTACTTGTGGGGGCTGGCGCAGACCACGGGTGCGCAGTAGCGCCGGGCGTCACCCCTGCCAGGGCTTGGCCTTCACCAGCCCACCGGCGTCGATACGTAGCTGCGTGCCGGTGATGAACCGCGAGTCATCGCTGGCCAGGAACAGGACCGCGAGGGACACGTCCTGCGGCTCGATGTAGGGAACCGGGATCGCCTGCATCGCCGGAAACGCCAGCTCGGCGTCCTCGCGGGTAGGCGCGTCCAGGTCAGGCCGGAACACGCTGTACATGCCCTTGCTGTGCAGCATGTCGGTATTGACGTTGGTCGGATGCACTGCGTTGACCCGGATCTTGCGTTCGGCCAGTTGCAGCGACAGATCGTTGACGTAGTGGGCCACCGTCTGCTTGGCGAACGTGTAAGCGCACCCGCCCGGCCCCTGGTTGTCGGTGTTTCCCAGCTGGGCGGCCAGCGACCCGGTGGCGATGATCGAGCCGCCGTCGCTGATGTGTGGCAGGCTGGCCTGAATCACATTGAAGACCCCAACCAGATCGGTGTCGACCGTGTCAGACCACGACTGGATGGTCTGTTCCGTTCCCAACGGGCAGATCCCGGCGTTGGCCACCACGACGTCGAGGCGTCCGAGTTCGGCGACACCGTCGGCGACCGCCTTCCACACCGCGGTGCGGTCGCGCACGTCGACGACGATCGTGTCGACGCGGACCCCTTCCTTCTCGATCAGTCGCGCCGTCTCATCGAGATCCTCGCGGCGCGAGAGTGGATAAGTGTTGCCCTCGATGTCCGCGCAGATGTCCAGGGCGATGATGCTGGCGCCCTCCGCGGCCAGTGTCACCGCATGCGATCGACCCTGGCCGCGCGCGGCGCCCGACACCACCGCGACCTTGTTGTCCAACTTGTCCACTTGTTGAGTCCTCTCCGATCCGGTG
>DASZLQ010000067.1:0-21298 GCA_035552295.1 Mycobacterium sp.
ATGCCGACGTGGTCGACTGCCGTCACCAGAGCGGTGCTGAGTACTCGACGGGTGTCAACTTGATCGGTGGTCATCACGTAACGGTAACCTGGGGAGAACAAATCCGCTTCTCCCGATCTCATCGATCGGCTGTTGAACCCCGCTTCGGAGGTAGTCATGACGACATCGGTGATCGTTGCTGGAGCCCGTACGCCGATTGGCAAGTTGATGGGCTCGCTGAAGGACCTGAGTGCCAGCGATCTGGGTGCCATCGCGATCAAAGGTGCCCTGGAAAAAGCCCACGTCCCTGCTTCGCTGGTCGAGTACGTGATCATGGGCCAGGTGCTGACCGCCGGAGCCGGCCAGATGCCGGCGCGACAAGCCGCCGTTGCCGCCGGTATCGGTTGGGACGTGCCGTCGCTGACCATCAACAAGATGTGTCTGTCCGGAATCGACGCCATCGCTCTAGCTGATCAGCTCATTCGGGCCGGAGAGTTCGACGTGGTGGTGGCCGGCGGCCAGGAGTCCATGACCAAGGCCCCGCACCTGCTGATCGACAGCCGCTCCGGATACAAATACGGCGACGTCACCGTGCGTGACCACATGGCCTACGACGGCCTGCATGACGTCTTCACCGACCAGCCGATGGGCGCGCTCACCGAGCAGCGCAACGACGTCGACAAGTTCACCCGCCTCCAGCAGGACGAGTTCGCGGCGCGCTCGCATCGAAAGGCGGCTGCGGCCTGGAAAGACGGCGTTTTCGCCGACGAGGTGGTGCCGGTGAGCATCCCGCAACGCAAGGGCGATCCGCTGCAATTCACCGAGGACGAAGGCATCCGGGCCAACACCACCGCCGAGTCGCTGGCCGGTCTCAAGCCGGCCTTCCGTAAGGACGGCACCATCACCGCCGGATCAGCCTCGCAGATCTCCGATGGCGCCGCGGCCGTGGTCGTGATGAACAAGGACAAGGCGATCGAGCTGGGCTTGAGCTGGCTGGTAGAGATCGGCGCCCACGGTGTGGTGGCCGGTCCGGATTCGACGCTGCAATCGCAGCCCGCCAACGCGATCAAGAAGGCGATCGAACGCGAAGGCATCTCGGTCGATCAGCTCGACGTGGTGGAGATCAACGAGGCGTTCTCCGCGGTCGCGCTGGCTTCGACCCAAGAGCTTGGCATCGACCCGGAGATCGTCAATGTCAACGGCGGAGCCATCGCGATCGGACACCCGATCGGCATGTCAGGTGCCCGGATCGCCCTGCACGTGGCTCTTGAGTTGGCCCGCCGCGGTGCTGGCTACGGCGTTGCTGCACTGTGCGGCGCGGGCGGTCAGGGCGATGCCCTGATCCTGCGCGCCGGCTAGTTACCGGCCAGTACGGTTTGGCGTACGGCTGCCTGAACAGTTGTCCAGAAGTTTGCTGAAAGGGTGACGGCGGGGTGTTGTCGACGACTGCTGTGATGTTGCTCATACAGCCGCCCGAACCGGGTGAGACGCGGTCGACGCCGCCGTGCCAGACTTGACTACGTGAGCCGTCCACGTCCACCGATCGGGCCCGCATTGGCCGGCGCGGTCGATCTGTCCGCCCTCAAGCAACCTCCTCCCGCCAGCGGCGAGAACCGCGGCGACGGGTCGGCCTCAGCGTCGGCCGGCGTCGAGGTCAACGAGACCAACTTCGAAGAAGAAATACTGCTGCGCTCCAACCAGGTGCCGGTGGTCGTGCTGTTGTGGTCGCCACGCAGTGAGGTCTGCCTGCAACTGGCCGACACATTGTCCGGTCTGGCCGCGACCGACAACGGGAAGTGGGCACTGGCCAGCGTCAACGTCGACGTGTCGCCGCGGGTGGCGCAGATTTTCGGCGTCGAAGTGGTCCCCACCGTGGTGGCATTGGCCGCCGGACAGCCGCTTTCCAGCTTCCAGGGAGCGCAGCCGCCGGAACAGCTACGCCGCTGGGTCGACTCGCTGCTGTCGGCGACCGCGGGAAAGCTCGGCGATGGAACAGATTCCGACGAGCCCGAGGAAGTGGACCCGGCTCTCGCGCAGGCCCGCCGGCAACTCGAGGACAACGACCTCAGCGGCGCACTCGACTCGTATCAGGCGATTCTGGACACCGATCCCAACCACGCCGAAGCCAAAGGCGCGGTGCGTCAGATCGTGTTTCTGATGCGGGCGACCGCGCACGGACCGGAGGTGATTGCCGCCGCCGACGCCGACCCTGGCGACATCGAGGCCGCGTTCGCCGCCGCCGACGTGCAGATCCTCAGCCAGGATGTGGCCGGCGCCTTCGATCGTCTGGTCGCGTTGGTGCGACGGACGTCCGACGACGAGCGCACATCGGTGCGCACCCGGCTGATCGAGCTGTTCGAATTGTTCGATCCGGCCGACCCCGAAGTCATCGCAGGGCGGCGCAATCTCGCTAACGCGCTGTATTAAGGCTCTTCGGGTTCCAGCCACAACGCTGAGGTCGGCGGCAATGCCAGCACCGCCGACGCCGGACGACCGTGCCACGGCTCATTGGTCGCCTCGACCCCACCCAAGTTGCCAATCCCGCTGCCGTTGTAAACGGTCGCGTCGGTGTTGAGCACCTCGCGCCAGCGCCCGGCGCCGGGCAGGCCAAGGCGGTAGCCGCTGTGTTCGGCGCCGGCGAAGTTGAACACACACGCCATTACCGAGCCGTCGCTGCCGTATCGCAGGAAACTCAACACGTTGTTGGCGGCGTCGTTGGCGTCGATCCAGGAATAGCCTTCGGGCTTGATGTCCTGACTCCACAGCGCCGACGACTCGCGGTAGATGCCGTTGAGATCTTGCACCAGCTGCAAGATTCCGTTGGAGAAGCCGTTCTCGTCGAGTTGGAACCAGTCGAGGCCACGCTCTTCGGACCATTCGGCGCGCTGCCCGAACTCCTGGCCCATGAACAGCAGCTGCTTGCCCGGGTGAGCCCACTGGTAGGCCAGCAGGCTGCGCAGCCCGGCCGCCTTTGCGTGATCGTCGCCGGGCATCCGGCCCCACAACGTGCCCTTGCCGTGCACCACCTCGTCGTGGCTGATCGGCAGGACGAAGTTCTCGCTGAACGCGTACAGCATGGAGAACGTGATCGCGTGGTGGTGGTAGGTGCGGTAAATCGGGTCGCGGCCGACGTAGTCGAGCGTGTCGTGCATCCAGCCCATGTTCCACTTCATCGAAAAGCCAAGCCCGCCAACACTGGTCGGCCGCGTCACGCCAGGCCACGACGTCGACTCCTCGGCGATGGTGACGATTCCGGGCGCCGCCTTGTGTGCGGTGGCGTTCATCTCCTGCAGGAACTGGACGGCTTCCAGGTTCTCCCTGCCGCCATGGATGTTCGGCGTCCAGCCGCCTACTGGGCGCGAGTAGTCCAGGTAGAGCATCGACGCGACGGCGTCCACCCGCAGGCCGTCAATGTGATACTGCTCGAGCCAGTACAGCGCGTTGGCGACGAGGAAGTTACGTACCTCGGCCCGACCGAAGTCGAATACGTAAGTGCCCCAGTCGAGTTGCTCACCGCGCTCCGGATCGGAATGCTCGTACAGCGGGGTGCCGTCAAACCGTCCCAGAGCCCATGCGTCCTTGGGAAAGTGGGCGGGTACCCAGTCCACGATGACACCGATACCGGCTTGGTGCAGGGCGTCGACCAGCACCCGAAAATCGTCGGGTGTTCCGAATCGCGATGTGGGCGCGTAGTACGAGGTGACCTGATATCCCCATGATCCGGCGAACGGGTGCTCGGCTACCGGTAGCAATTCCACGTGGGTAAACCCGTGCTCCACAACATAATCCGTCAGCTCGCGGGCAAGCTGGCGGTAGCTGAGTCCAGGGCGCCACGAGCCGAGATGGGCCTCGTAAGTGCTCATCGGCTCGAACACCGGGTTGCGCTGTGCACGCCGCGTCATCCACTCGTCGTCAGCCCAGTGGTACTTACTGGTTGTCACCCGGGATGCGGTTTGCGGCGGCACTTCGGTAGCGAAAGCGAACGGGTCGGCGCGCTCGGTGACGACGCCGTCGGCGCCGTGCACGCGGAACTTATACAGCCCGTCGACGGGGAACTCCGGCCAGAACAGCTCCCATACTCCGGACGAGCCCAGCACCCGCATCGGGGCCTCGCTACCGGTCCAGCCATTGAACTCGCCGATCAGGCTGACACCCTTGGCGTTGGGCGCCCACACGGCGAACGACACTCCACCGACGACACCGTCGGCCGTGGTGAACGAGCGGGGGTGGGCGCCAAGCACTTCCCAGAGTCGCTCGTGGCGGCCTTCGGCAAACAGATGTAAGTCGACTTCGCCCAACGTGGGCAGGAATCGGTAGGCGTCGGCGATGGTGTACGGGTCGGAACCCTCATAGCTGATCTGCAGCCGGTAGTCGATCAGGTCGACAAACGGCAGCGCCACGGCGAACAGGCCCGAATCGATGTGCCGCATCGGGAACCGGTCGTCGCCGACGATCGCTACGACTCCGGCCGCATGCGGACGGAAGGCCCGGATGACGGTGTGGTCGCCGTACTCGTGGGCACCCAGGATGCCGTGCGGGTTGTAGTGCGCTCCTGCCACCAGGCGCGTCAGGTCGGCAGGGTCAGGCGCCAGGCGCGCCCCGGCTAGTTGGTCAGCTCGGCTCACGTTCGCTCACCTCCTGCGTAGCAACGCGATTCGGGATTCGTACGGTATGAGCGGCATGTTGATAATGTGCGCGACCGCCCGGGCGGGGTCGATACGAATGTAGTTCGCTTGCCCCCATTGGAATTCCTGTCCAGTGATCTCATCGCGTACCCAGAACCTTTCGTAAGGTTCCATACCCAATGCGGCCATGTCTAACCACAGCGTCGCTTCCTCGGGCCCGAACGCGTTGAGTGTCACCACCACCAAAACGCAGTCGCCGGTGGCCGGGTCGAACTTGCTGTACGCCATCAGGGCTTCGTTGTCGACGCCATGGAAGTGGATGGTGCGCAACTGCTGCAGCGCGGGATGCAGCCGACGAATTGCGTTGAGCTGCCCGATGAGCGGCTCGAGTGATCTGCCCTCGGCAAGCGCGCCCGCGTAGTCGCGGGGACGCAGTTCGTACTTCTCCGACTCCAGGTACTCCTCGCTGCCTTCCCGCACCGCGCGGTGCTCGAACAGCTCGAAACCGGAGTACACGCCCCAGGCCGGACTCATGGTCGCCGCCAGCACCGCGCGGATGGCGAACATGCCGGGGCCGTTGTGCTGCAGTATGGCGTGCAGGATGTCGGGGGTGTTGACGAACAAGTTCGGCCGGCGGAAGTCGGCGAGCGCGGCGATGTCGTTGCCGAATTCGGTGAGTTCCCACTTGGCAGTGCGCCAGGTGAAGTAGCTGTAGGACTGGGTGAAGCCGAGCTTGGCCAGCCCGTACTGGCGGGCCGGTGGCGTGAAAGCCTCCGACAGAAACAGCACGTCGGGGTCGGTGTCCTTGACCTGACCGATCAGCCATGCCCAGAAGTCGGGCGGCTTGGTGTGTGGGTTGTCGACTCGAAAAAACTTGATGCCGTGGTCGATCCAGTGCCGCACCACACGCAGCACTTCGTCGTAAAGACCCGCGGGATCGTTGTCGAAGTTGAGCGGATAGATGTCTTGGTACTTCTTCGGGGGGTTTTCCGCGTATGCGATGGTGCCGTCCGGCAATTCGGTGAACCACTGCCGGTGATTGCGGGCCCATGGGTGATCGGGTGCGCATTGCAGCGCCAGATCCAGGGCCACCTCCATACCCAGATCCCGTGCCGCGGCGACGAAATCGTCGAAGTCGTCGATGGTGCCCAGACGGGGGTGAATGGCGTCGTGGCCGCCTTCATCGCTACCAATCGCCCACGGAGATCCCACATCTGTCGGAGCCGCGGTGGGGGAGTTGTTGGGGCCCTTGCGGTGTACCTTGCCGATCGGGTGGATCGGTGCCAGGTATACAACGTCGAAACCCATCTCGGCGATCCGCGGAAGCTCCGCGGCTGCCGTGACGAAGGTGCCGTGTACCGGTTTCCCGTCGGCGTCGAGCCCACCGGTCGAGCGCGGAAACATCTCGTACCACGAGCCGAAGCGGGCCAGCGGCCGATCTACCCAGATCCCGAACTGCTCGCCGCGGGTGACGATGTCGCGCAACGGATAGTTGGTCAGAAGTTGATCGATCTCGGGCGCCAGCGCCAGGGCGGTGCGCGTCACCGGGTCCCCCGGGGTCCGCAGCGCCTTGGCGGCCTTCAGCAGCGGATCGCGACCTGCGCGCGGCACCCCGGTCGCGGCACGCTCGAACAGCGCAGCACCGATCATTAGATCGTTGGACAATTCCGTCTCGCCCTGGCCGGCGTCCAGCTTGGCGACAAGCCCATGCCGCCAGGTGTGGATCGGGTCTCCCCACCCGTCGACGCGGAACGTCCATAGACCCACCCGGTCGGGGGTGAATTGACCGTGGAAAACGTAGGGCTCCTGGCCCATCGTCATCCGAAGCTGCAGCGGCTTGACCCGCTCGGTCGCCCTGGCGTCGGGCGCCGATACCGGCCTTTCCGGGGCCTGGACGGCCCTGATCCGGCGGGTCTCCGTTACCTGCGGATAGCGCGGCCCCAGGTAGCGGACCACCAGGGTCGCCGCGACGGCCTCGTGGCCTTCACGCCATACCGTCGCACTGACCGGGACCATCTCACCGACCACGGCTTTGGCGGGGTATGCGCCGCATGAAACGACGGGCTGGACGTTGTCGATCTCGACACGACCGGGCACCACCACTCCGTTCCGATTGTGTGCGGCCAAACCGCGGAGTGCTGCGTCGCGGAATGCCTATCGTCCGAAACTTTCTCCAGTGGGGAACGTTCTCTGCTGGGGAAGCATCTTTGCGGCCCCAATAACTACCCGATACCCACCCTAGTGTCCGGTCACACACGCGGGCTAAAAGCGGTCTCTGACCTCGCCGTGCGCGCAGGGGAATCCTCAGTAAGGTAGAGACGCGTGAAAGCCCTCCGCCGGTTTACCGTCCGTGCCCATCTACCCGAGCGTCTCGCCGCGCTGGACCAGCTGTCGACCAATCTGCGGTGGTCGTGGGACAAGCCGACACAGGATCTTTTCGCAACCATCGATCCGACGTTGTGGGACCGGTGCGGTAGCGATCCGGTTGCGCTGCTGGGTGCGGTGAAACCGGCACGCCTCGACGAGCTGGCGCTCGATGAAGGGTTCCTGGTTCGGCTCGATGAACTTGCGGCCGAGCTGAACGACTACCTCAGCCGTCCACTGTGGTATCAGCAACACCAGCAGGCCGGCGCCACGGTGCCCGCAGCCGTCGCATACTTCTCGATGGAGTTCGGCGTCGCCGGGGTGCTGCCCAATTACTCGGGCGGTCTGGGCATCCTCGCCGGTGACCACCTGAAATCGGCCTCGGATCTCGGCGTGCCGCTGATCGCGGTGGGCCTCTACTACCGCTCCGGCTACTTCCGGCAGTCGCTGACAGCGGACGGCTGGCAGAACGAGACCTACCCGTCGCTGGATCCGCAGGGGCTTCCGCTGCGGTTGCTGACCGATGCCACCGGCGATCCCGTGCTGGTCGAGCTGAGCCTGCCTGACTCCGCGCAGTTGCGGGCCCGGATCTGGGTCGCCCAGGTGGGCCGTGTTCCGCTGCTGTTGCTGGATTCCGACGTCCCGGAAAACGAGCACGAGCTGCGCAGTGTCACCGATCGCCTCTATGGCGGCGATCAGGAACACCGGATGAGGCAAGAGATCCTGGCCGGCATCGGGGGGATACGGGCGATCCGCGCGTTCACCGCCATCGAAGGGCTGCCGGCGCCCGAGGTATTTCACATGAACGAGGGACACGCCGGATTCCTCGGCGCCGAACGCATCCGCGAGTTGATCACCGATTCGGGATTGGATTTCGACACCGCGCTGGCGGTCGTGCGGTCCAGCACCGTGTTCACCACGCACACCCCGGTGCCCGCCGGCATCGACCGCTTCCCGGTCGAGATGGTGCAGCTCTACTTCGACGACCATCTTGATGACGACCCCGACGAAAATCCCGGCGCCAGTGCGCCTATGTTGCTGCCTGGCGTGCCGACGGCCCGGATCGTCGCGCTCGGCGCCGAGGACGATCCGGAAAAGTTCAACATGGCCCACATGGGTCTGCGGCTTGCCCAGCGCGCCAACGGTGTGTCGTTGCTACATGGGCGGGTGAGTCGGGCCATGTTCAACGAGCTCTGGCCCGGATTCGACCCCGGCGAGGTACCCATCGGGTCGATCACCAACGGCGTTCATGCGCGCACCTGGGCCGCGCCGCAGTGGTTGCAGCTGGGCCGCGAACTGGCCGGGTCGAACTCGTTCAGCGACCCCGGCGTGTGGTTGCGGCTCCAGCAGGTCGACCCCGGTCATCTGTGGTGGATCCGCTCGCAACTGCGGGCGCTGTTGGTCGAGGATGTCCGGGCCCGGCTGCGCCGCTCGTGGCTGGAACGCGGTGCCTCGGATGCCGAACTGAGCTGGATTTCAACGGCATTCGATCCAAACGTGCTAACCATCGGGTTCGCTCGGCGGGTGCCGACATACAAGCGGCTGACACTGATGCTGCGCGATCCGGACCGACTGGAACAGCTGCTGCTCGACGAAGAAAGACCGATTCAACTGATCGTTGCCGGTAAGTCGCACCCGGCCGACGACGGGGGCAAGGCGCTGATCCAGCAGGTGGTGCGGTTCGCCGACCGGCCCGAGGTGCGCCACCGCATCGCGTTTTTGCCCGACTACGACATGTCAATGGCCCGGCTGTTGTATTGGGGCTGCGACGTGTGGTTGAACAATCCGCTGCGGCCCCTGGAAGCCTGCGGCACCTCAGGAATGAAGAGCGCGCTCAATGGTGGGTTGAACCTGTCCATTCGCGACGGCTGGTGGGACGAATGGTACGACGGCGAAAACGGTTGGGAGATACCGTCTGCCGACGGCCTGGCCGACGAGGCCCGTCGCGACGACCTGGAGTCCAGCGCGCTTTACAACCTGCTGGAACAAGCGGTGGCGCCGAAGTTCTACGAACGCGACGAACATGGGCTACCACCGCGATGGATCGAAATGGTGCGCCACACCTTGCAGACTCTCGGCCCGAAAGTGCTGGCGTCCCGGATGGTGCGCGACTACGTCGAGAACTACTACACGCCGGCGGCGCAGTCGTTGCGCAGGACCATCGCGGCGGCGGATGGCGCCGAAACCGAGGCAACCGGCGGCGAGTTCGGCGCTGCGCGCGAGCTGGCCGCCTACCGGAGGCGCGCCGAAGGAGCCTGGCCCAAGATCGACATCACCGACGTCGACAGCACCGGCCTGCCGGATACTCCGGTGCTGGGCTCCAAGCTGACGCTGACCGCGACCGTGCAACTGGCCGGGCTGGCGCCCGACGAGGTCACGGTCCAAGCGCTCGTGGGCAGGGTTGACGCCAGCGATGCGTTGCTGGACCCGGTAACCGTCGAAATGTCGTATACCGGAACCGCCGAAGGAGGCAACCAGGTCTTCTCGACCACGATGCCGCTGCCACTGGCCGGAGCGGTCGGATACACGGTGCGCGTGCTGCCCAACCATCCCATGCTTGCCGCCAGCAACGAGCTCGGCCTGGTCACCCTGGCGTGACCTCTGGGGCCGTGCGCAGCCGCTCCAGCGCCCCGCGGACCTGCGCGGCGTCGGTGGTCTGCCAGAACGGCGGCAGCGAGGCGCGCAGGTAACCGCCGTAGCGGGCGGTGGCCATCCGCGAGTCGAGCACCGCAACCACTCCGCGGTCGGTGACACGACGCAACAGCCGTCCCGACCCTTGCGCGAGTAGTAGCGCCGCGTGGCTGGCCGCAACGGCCATGAAGCCATTGCCGCCGCGTGCGGCCACCGCGCGCTGGCGAGCGCCCAGCAGTGGGTCGTCGGGCCGGGGGAACGGGATGCGGTCGATCATCACCAGCGACAGCGACGGGCCCGGCACGTCGACGCCCTGCCACAGCGACAAGGTGCCGAACAGCGAGGTCTCTGCGTCGGCGCTGAACTGCTCGACCAGCGCGGAGGTGCTGTCGTCGCCCTGACACAACACCTGGGTCGACAGCCGTTCGCGCATGGCCTCGGCGGCGGCCCGGGCGGCCCGCATCGACGAGAACAACCCCAGCGTGCGCCCGCCGGCGGCGGTGATGAGTTCGGCGATTTCGGTGAGCTGCTCGGCCGAGCCGGTGCCGTCACGGCCCGGCGGTGGAAGATGGGCCGCGACGTAGAGGATGCCCGCCTTGGCGTGGTGGAACGGCGATCCGACGTCGAGACCACGCCACGGTGGGTACTCACCGGAGTCCGGCCCGGCCAGGCCCCACGCCGTGGCCATTGCGTCGAAGGACCCACCGACCGTCAGGGTCGCCGATGTCAACACCGTCGTCGACCGCGCGAACACTTGGTCGCGCAGCAACGCGGCCACCGACAGCGGCGCCACCCGCAGCACCGGTCGGGGCGAACCCCGATTGTCCTCGTGATCCAGCCAGACCACGTCCGTGCGATCGCGGATAGCAGGAGCGAACGAGGCCAGAACCCGCGTAGCGGTGTCGGATATCTCGCTCAGCGCCGCAACGGCTTCGGCCCGCGCTGATGCCGCCTTGGCGTCGCTGGTGGTGTCGATCGCCGACCTGGCCGCACTGGCACCGTCGCGCAGCGCGGCCAGATATATCGCCATCTCCTCGTCGAGATGGTCGATGCGGCCCGGTGTTGCGTCGTGGATCGCCGCTGCGAAGTTGGCCGACGACGCCTCCAGCCGCTGGGTCAGCTCGGGATCCACCAGGCGGGTGATCCGCCGTGATGCAACACCGAGCGTGGCCGGCGTCAGCTCCGCGGTCGCCAGCGACGTCACCCGGTCTGCCAACTCGTGCGCTTCGTCGACCACCAGCAGCGCGTGTTCGGGCAGCACCGCCGATTCGGCAACGGCATCGATGGCCAGCAGCGCGTGATTGGTGACGACGACATCGGCCCGGCCGGCGGCTGCTCTTGCCCGTTCGGAAAAGCACTCGGTGCCAAACGGGCAGCGGGCCACGCCGAGACATTCCCGCGCGGAAACGCTGACCTGGGACCAGGATCGGTCTGGTACACCGGGCTTGAGGTCATCGCGGTCACCGGTGTCGGTAGTCGACGCCCAGGAGGTGAGCCGCTGCACGTCACGACCCAGCGCGGTGACCGCCATCGCGTCGAAGAGTTCGTCCTGCGGCCGCTCGGCAAGATTCTCTTCATCGGCGTCGGCCGCGCTGCCGTTGTGAATTTTATTGAGACACAGGTAATTCCGTCGCCCTTTGAGCAACGCGAACTGCGGCCGGCGGGGCAGTGCATCGGTGAGCGAATCTGCTAGCCGGGGCAGATCACGGTCGACGAGTTGACGCTGCAGGGCGATGGTCGCCGTCGAAACCACGACAGGTGCCTCGTCGCTGACCGCGCGCACGATCGCGGGAATCAGATACGCCAGTGACTTCCCGGTTCCGGTGCCTGCCTGCACGACGAGGTGCTCACCTTTTTGGAAGGCCTGCGCAACGGCGGCGGCCATCTCTTGCTGACCGCTGCGCTCGCTGCCGCCGAGCGCGGCCACGGCGATGGCCAGCAGCTCCGGCACTGATACTGACACTTCTGGCGTGATTACTCCCTTGGTTAT
Source organism: Mycobacterium sp. (assembly GCA_035552295.1). GTDB lineage: Bacteria > Actinomycetota > Actinomycetes > Mycobacteriales > Mycobacteriaceae > Mycobacterium. The sequence continues at coordinate 11,590 of DASZLQ010000067.1, forward strand.
TGGCTCCGCGGCACGTCGACGGTGTCGACGGTATAGCTCAGACGCGGATCTGCACCGTCGGGATCGCCGGGTCGCCGTGCGCCAATTTCAATCCCTCCCATGGCAGGCTGTGCAGCCCGGACGCCACCAGGTCCCGGGCGGCGGCCAGCGCTCCTCGACCCGTTTCGGCCACCACATCCCCGCCGCGCACCAGCGGGACGGTCAACACCCGGAACGGCTCGGTGGCAGGGGGCGGACGGCCCGCCGGATGTACGACCTCCTCGGTGATCGTGCCGGTCGGGCGTGACAAACGCACCGCCTCTTTATGGCCGCCGCCGGATTCCTTGTGGGCGCTGCGCTTGTGCACCGGCATGCCGTCCACTTCGACCAGTTTGTAGACCATGCTCGCGGTGGGGGCGCCCGAGCCGGTGACCAGCGACGTGCCGACGCCGTAGCTGTCCACCGGCTCGGCGCGCAACGCCGCGATGGAGAACTCGTCAAGATCGCCGGACACCACGATGAGGGTCTGGAGCGCGCCCAGCTGGTCGAGCTGCTCGCGCACCTGGCGGGCCAACACTCCCAGCTCTCCGGAGTCGATGCGCACCGCACCGAGCGTCGCCCCGGCAGCGGCTACCGCGTTGGCCACGCCGATCGTCACGTCATAGGTGTCGACCAGCAGCGTGGTTTGTGCGCCCAGCGCGTCGACCTGGGCGCGAAATGCCGCCAGTTCAGCCATTTCAGGGGACTCGTCCTCGCGAGTGTGCAGCATGATGAACGCGTGCGCGGCGGTGCCCTCCGTGGGTATCCCGTATCGCCGCTCGGCTTCCAGGTTGGATGTGGCGGTAAACCCTGAGATATAGGCGGCGCGGGCCGCTGCCACGGCGGCGCGTTCGTGGGTTCGTCGTGATCCCATCTCGATCAGCGGTCGTTCTCCCGCAACGCTGACCATTCGTGCGGCCGCGGACGCGATCGCGGTGTCGTGGTTGAAGATCGACAGCGCCAGGGTTTCGAGCACCACGCATTCGGCGAAGCTGCCGGTCACCGACAGCACCGGCGAACCCGGGAAGTACAGCTCGCCTTCGGCATAGCCGTCGATATCGCCGCCGAACCGGAAATCGCGGAGGTAACGCAGCGTGTCGGCGTCGAGGAATTGCGCCAGCAGCTGGCACGCATCGTCATCAAACCTGAACTGCGGCAACACTTCCAGCAGTCGGCCGGTTCCGGCGACCACGCCATAGCGGCGACCCTCGGGCAGGCGGCGGGCGAACAGTTCGAAGGTGGTCCGGCGATTGGCGGTGCCGTCGCGCAGGGCCGCTGCCAGCATGGTCAACTCGTATTTGTCTGTTAGCAGCCCAGCTAAGACCGGGTCGTTCATTCCGTAAAGGTAACGGCTGGCGGCGGGGGACCCATCTCTCGGTATCGTGGAGGCCATGGTTGTTGCGTCAGCGCCCACCAAGCCGGGCACTACCGGACAGCGCGAGTCCGCTCCGGTACACGTCACGGCCAGTCCATGGGTCACCGTCGTGTGGGACGACCCTGTCAACCTGATGACCTACGTGACGTATGTGTTTCAGAAGTTGTTCGGCTACAGCGAGCCGCATGCCACCAAGCTGATGCTGCAGGTGCACAACGAAGGTAAGGCCGTGGTGTCGGCGGGCAGTCGGGAGTCCATGGAAGTCGACGTGTCCAAGCTGCACGCCGCCGGTTTGTGGGCGACGCTGCAGCAGGACCGGTGAGATTCGAGGGCACCCGGGATTCCTGTGCGCAAGTGGAAGCGCGTCGAGACCGCAAACGGTCCCCGTTTTCGGTCCTCCTTGGCTCCGCATGAGGCGGCCCTGCTCAAGAACCTCCTCACCGCGATGATCGCCTTGCTCGACGAGCGCGAATCTTCCTCGCCGGCAGACGAACTCGAGGACATCACCGGTATCAAGACCGGAAACTCCGAACCGCCGCGGGAGTCGACGCTGCGTCGACTGCTGCCAGATTTCCACAAATCCGACGAGGACGACGACTCGTCGGCCGATACTTCCGAAAGCCTCAACGCCGCACTGCGCAGTCTGCACGAACCGGAGATCATCAGCGCCAAACGCGTTGCCGCACAAGAGTTATTGGACACGCTGCCGGAAAACGGCGGCCGGTTTGAACTGACCGAGCAAGGTGCCAACGCGTGGATCGCGGCGGTCAACGACGTTCGGCTGACGCTGGGAGTCATGCTCGAGATCGGGCCCGAGGGCCCGGATCGCCTGCCGGCCGACCATCCGTTGGCCCCGCATTACGACGTCTACCAGTGGCTGACCGTCTTACAGGAATACCTGGTCCTGGTGCTGATGGGGCCCCGATGATGTTGATGGGGGCCGGATGAACTCGATTACCGATGTCGGGGGAATCCGGGTCGGCCACTACCAGAGACTGGATCCCGACGCGTCCTTAGGCGCCGGTTGGGCCTGCGGCGTGAGTGTCCTGCTAACTCCGCCCGGGACCGTCGGCGCGGTCGATTGTCGGGGCGGCGCGCCCGGCACCCGCGAGACCGATCTGCTGGATCCGGCAAACACCGTGCGATTCGTCGACGCGGTGTTGCTCGCCGGCGGCAGCGCCTACGGTCTGGCGGCCGCAGACGGCGTCATGCGCTGGTTGGAGGAGCACGACCGTGGCGTGGCAATGGAGGGCGGCGTGGTGCCCATCGTGCCCGCCGCGGTGATTTTCGACCTGCCGGTCGGCGGCTGGGACTGCCGGCCGACCGCTGACTTCGGCTACTGGGCAGCCAGTGCGGCAAGCGATGAAGGTGTGCTCGTCGGCACGGTCGGCGCCGGAGTGGGAGCGCGGGCCGGCGTACTCAAGGGTGGTATCGGGACCGCGTCGACGACGCTGCCGTCCGGCGTGACCGTCGGCGCGCTGGTCGCGGTGAACTCCGCGGGCGACGTCGTCGACCGAGCCACCGGACTGCCATGGATGGCGGCCTTGATCGAAGAGTTCGCGCTGAGGCCACCGCCGGCCGAGGAGATCGACGCGTTCGCGCAGCTGCCGTCGGCTTTGAGCCCGCTGAATACCACCATCGCGGTGGTGGCGACCGACGCTGCGCTGACCCCGGCCGCATGCCGACGCGTCGCGATCGCCGCCCACGATGGCCTGGCCCGCACCATCCGGCCAGCACATACGCCGTTGGACGGCGACATGGTGTTCGCGCTGGCTACCGGGGCTGTCGAGGTGCCGCCGGCGGTCAGCTCGAAACCAGCGCCCGCCGCATTTTCCCCGGAGACTGGGCTGGTCACCGAGGTTGGCGCGGCCGCGGCTGATTGCCTGGCGCGTGCGGTGCTGGTCGGTGTGCTGGCCGCGGAGTCGGTGGCCGGAATACCCACCTACCGCGGCATGTTGCCCGGAGCATTCGGCTCCCAAGATCTCGGGAAAGGGAACAGCCGACGTGCTGCTGATCCGTGCTGACCTGGTGGAGGCCATGGTTACCCATGCGCGCCGCGACCACCCCGACGAAGCGTGCGGGGTGCTGGCCGGCCCGGAGGGCTCCGATCGTCCGGAGCGGCACATCCCGATGGTCAATGCCGAGCGCTCGCCGACGTTTTACCGCTTCGACGCGCAGGAGCAGCTGAAGGTGTGGCGGGCAATGGACGATGCCGATGAGGTCCCGGTCGTCCTCTATCACTCGCACACCGCAACCGAGGCCTACCCGAGCCGCAGCGACGTGAACCTGGCTGCCGAGCCGGACGCGCACTACGTGCTGGTGTCTACCCGCGACCCGGACCATCACGAGCTGCGCAGCTATCGCATCACCGACGGCGCCGTCACCGAAGAACCTGTCGATATCGTCGAGCAGTACCCGCCTGACCCGTCCTAGAAAGGCCCGCATGAGCGTCACCGTGTCCGTCCCGACCATCCTCAGGCCGCACACCGCTGGCGAGAAGCGCGTCTCCGCGAGGGGTGAAACACTGGGCGCGATCATCAGCGATCTGGAGGCCAACTACTCCGGTATCTCCGAGCGCCTAATCGATAACGGGAAGCTCCACCGCTTCGTGAACATCTACGTCAACGACGAGGATGTGCGATTCTCCGGCGGCCTGCACACCGCGATCGCCGACGGCGACTCGGTGACCATTCTGCCGGCGGTGGCGGGTGGTTGAGCCGGTGGGTGAGCGGAGCACATGACGCGCTACGACTCGCTGCTGCAGGCCCTGGGCAACACGCCGCTGGTCGGTCTATCGCGGCTCTCACCGCGTTGGAGCGACGGGTCGGATGGACCGCACGTACGGCTGTGGGCCAAGCTCGAGGACCGGAACCCGACCGGGTCGATCAAGGACCGGCCGGCGGTGCGGATGATCGAGCAGGCCGAAGAGGACGGGTCACTGGCGCCGGGTGCGACGATCCTCGAGCCGACCAGCGGTAACACCGGCATCTCGCTGGCAATGGCGGCCCGGTTGAAGGGTTACCGGCTGATCTGCGTGATGCCGGAGAACACATCCATAGAACGGCGCCAGCTGCTGGAGCTCTACGGCGCGCAGATCATTTTCTCGCCGGCCGAGGGCGGATCGAACACCGCGGTGGCGACCGCCAAGGAGCTGGCCGCGGCCAACCCGTCGTGGGTGATGCTGTATCAGTACGGCAACCCGGCCAACACCGACTCGCACTACCGCGGCACCGGTCCCGAGCTGCTGGCCGACCTACCCGAGATCACTCACTTCGTCGCCGGCTTGGGTACCACCGGCACCCTGATGGGCACCGGGCGATTCCTTCGCGAGCATGTTCCCGACGTCAAGATCGTGGCCGCCGAACCTCGCTACGGCGAAGGGGTGTATGCGCTGCGCAACATCGACGAAGGATTTGTGCCCGAACTCTACGACCCGGAGGTACTGACCACCCGCTACTCGGTCGGTGCGGCCGACGCGGTCCGTCGCACCCGCGAGCTGGTGGACTCCGAAGGAATCTTTGCGGGCATCTCGACCGGCGCGGTGCTGCACGCGGCGCTGGGCATCGGGCGAAAAGCGCTCAACGAGGGTGCGCGTGCCGACATCGCCTTTGTGGTAGCCGACGCCGGCTGGAAGTATCTGTCTACCGGCGCCTATGCAGGTAGCCTGGATGATGCCGAGAACGCTCTGGAAGGGCAGCTATGGGCATGACCCAAGGACATCCGCGGGCGCCGGCGACGCAGGCGAAAAAGCGACCGCATTGGGTGGTCGGCGGGGCCACGATCCTCACCTTCGTGGCGCTGTTGTACCTCGTCGAGCTGATCGACCAGCTGATGAAGCATTCCCTGGACGTCAACGGCATCAGGCCGGGTCAGACCGATGGGCTGTGGGGGATCATCTTCGCCCCGGTTCTGCACGCGAACTGGCAGCATCTGGCGGCCAACACGATCCCGCTGCTGGTGCTGGGGTTTCTCGTGGCGCTCGCCGGAATGTCTCGGTTCGTTTGGGCCACCGTGATCATCTGGATCCTGGGCGGGTTCGGCACTTGGCTGATCGGCAACGTGGGCAGCAGTTGCGGCCCGACCGACCACATCGGGGCCTCGGGCCTGATCTTCGGCTATCTGGCTTTCCTGCTGGTGTTCGGGATATTCGTGCGCAGGTTGTGGGACATCATCATCGGGTTGGTGGTCTTGTTCCTCTACGGCGGCGTGCTGCTCGGCGCGATGCCGGTGCTCCACCAATGCGGTGGTGTGTCCTGGCAAGGTCATCTGTCCGGCGCGGTCGCCGGCGTTGCGGCCGCATATCTGTTGTCCGCCCCGGAGCGCAAGGCCCGCACACTGAGAAAAGCCCGCACCGTTTCGCGGCGCCCCAAGACGTGAGTTCGCCACTAGCGCCCGTCGGGGTTTTCGACTCCGGCGTCGGGGGTCTGACCGTCGCGCGGGCCATCATCGACCAACTGCCCGACGAGGACATCATCTACGTCGGCGACACCGCCAACGGTCCCTACGGTCCGCTCGCTATCTCCGACGTTCGCGCGCACGCGCTGGCCATCGGTGATGATCTCGTGAGTCGGGGTGTCAAAGCATTGGTGATCGCGTGCAACACGGCTTCGGCCGCGTGCCTGCGGGATGCTCGCGAGCGCTACGACGTACCCGTCGTCGAGGTGATCTTGCCCGCGGTGCGCCGTGCGGTCGCCACCACTCGCAACGGCCGTATCGGGGTGATCGGCACGCAGGCGACCATCGCCTCGCACGCCTACCAGGACGCGTTCGCCGCCGCACGCGACACCGAGATCACCGCGGTGGCCTGCCCGCGTTTCGTCGACTTCGTCGAGCGCGGCGTCACCAGCGGGCGTCAGGTGCTCGGACTGGCCGAGGGTTATCTGGAGCCGTTGCAGCGTGCCCAGGTCGACACGCTGGTGCTGGGATGCACGCACTATCCGCTGCTGTCCGGGCTGATTCAACTGGCGATGGGCGAGAACGTGACGCTCGTTTCGAGCGCCGAGGAAACCGCCAAGGAAGTGCTTCGGGTGCTCACCGAAAACGACCTGCTGCGGCCACATGACGCGCCGCCGGCTACCCGGGTGTACGAGGCCACCGGCGACCCCGAAGCGTTCACCAAACTGGCGGCGCGATTCTTGGGGCCCGCGGTGACAGGTGTCCAACCCGTTCGCCACTCCCGCATCGACTAACGCGCGGACCAGCGCGGGGAGACGCGCGGGGAGAGATTCTGATCACATCAATGCGGCGATGTTTTCTCCACGGTGGTATTGGGCATGGCACAGTGGTGTTCGTGCGAATAACCGTGCTCGGCTGCTCGGGCAGCGTGGTCGGTCCGGATTCGCCTGCATCGGGTTATCTGCTTCAGGCTCCGGATACTGCGCCGCTGGTCCTCGACTTCGGCGGGGGCGTGCTCGGCGCGCTGCAGCGGTATATGGATCCCGGCTCGGTGCATGTGCTCTTATCCCATCTGCACGCCGACCACTGTCTCGATATGCCGGGCCTGTTCGTATGGCGTCGCTATCACCCGTCGCGCCCCCTCGGCAAAGCGCTGTTGTACGGCCCGAGCGATACGTGGTCACGGTTGGGGGCCGCGTCGTCACCCTTTGGCGGCGAGATCGACGATTGCTCCGACATCTTCGATGTCCATCACTGGGTCGACGGTGAGCCTGTGACGTTTGGCGCGCTGACGGTGGTGCCGCGGGTGGTGGCTCACCCAACCGAGTCCTACGGCTTGCGGGTCACCGATCCCAGCGGTGCCTCGTTCGTCTACAGCGGTGACACCGGCGCCTGCGATCAGCTCGTCGAGCTGGCTCGCGATGCCGATGTTTTCCTGTGCGAGGCCTCCTGGACGCACGCGCCCGATCGTCCGCCCGCTCTGCACTTGTCGGGCACCGAGGCCGGCAGGGCTGCTGCACAGGCCGGCGTTCGTGAGCTGCTGCTCACACACATCCCGCCGTGGACTTCGCGTGAGGACGTGATCAGCGAGGCCAAGGCCGAGTTCGAAGGTCCCGTGCACGCGGTGGTGTGCGGTGAGACGTTCGACGTCCGCCGCTCTGAAAGGGTCTGAACCAACCGCGTTAGGGTTGGCGTCGTGTCCAAACGAGAAGACGGCCGCCTTGACGACGAGCTTCGCCCCGTGGTCATCACCCGCGGGTTCACCGAACACCCGGCGGGCTCGGTACTGATCGAATTCGGTCACACCAAGGTCATGTGCACCGCCAGCGTCACCGAGGGCGTACCGCGCTGGCGCAAGGGCTCGGGCCTGGGGTGGCTGACTGCGGAGTACGCGATGCTGCCGTCGGCCACGCATACTCGCTCTGACCGCGAATCGGTGAGGGGCCGACTGTCCGGGCGTACCCAGGAGATCAGCCGGCTGGTCGGCCGTTCGCTGCGAGCATGCATCGACCTGGCGGCGCTGGGGGAGAACACAATCGCCGTCGACTGCGACGTGTTGCAGGCCGACGGCGGCACCCGCACCGCTGCCATCACGGGCGCCTACGTGGCGCTGGCCGATGCGGTGACCTACTTGTCGGCGGCGGGGAAGCTGTCGGATCCCAGGCCGCTGTCGTGTGCCATCGCGGCGGTCAGCGTCGGTGTGGTCGACGGCAGGATTCGGGTGGACCTGCCCTACGAGGAAGACGCGCGCGCCGAAGTCGACATGAATGTCGTGGCCACCGACACCGGCACCCTGGTGGAGGTCCAGGGAACCGGCGAGGGTGCGACGTTTCCTCGTTCGACGCTGGACAAGCTGCTCGACATGGCGCTGGGTGCTTGCGACACGTTGTTCGCGGCGCAGCGTGAGGCATTGGAGCGGCCGTATCCGGGTGCGTTGCCCGACGGGCCGCCACCGTCGAAGGCGTTCGGAAGCTGACCCGGCTGCTGGTCGCCAGCCGCAACCCCAAGAAGCTGGCCGAGCTGCGCCGAGTACTGGACGCCGCCGGGCTGTCGGGGTTGACGCTGGTGTCGCTCAACGATGTGGCGCCATTCGACGAAGCGCCCGAAAACGGTGCGACCTTTGAGGACAACGCATTGGCCAAGGCGCGAGATGCGTTTGCCGCGACCGGTTTGGCGACTGTGGCCGACGACTCCGGTTTGCAGGTGACCGCGCTGGGCGGTATGCCCGGCGTGCTGTCGGCGCGCTGGTCGGGTAACCACGGCGACGACGCAGCCAACACCGCACTGCTACTGGCGCAGTTGCGCGATGTGCCCGACGAACGCCGCGGCGCGGCGTTCGTATCGGCTTGCGCACTGGTCTCGGCCTCCGACGAAGTCGTTGTGCACGGCGAGTGGCCGGGCACCATCGCCCGCGAACCGCGCGGCGACGGCGGGTTCGGCTATGACCCGGTCTTCATTCCCGACGGAAGCGACCGCACCGCGGCGCAACTCAGCCCGGCGGAGAAGGATGCGGTCTCGCATCGGGGCCGGGCGCTGGCGCTGCTGTTGCCGGCGCTGCGAGCGCTCGCCGAGCTGGGGCCTTAACCGCACCCGTCACCGGAGCCTCGGCGGAAGGGGATCGACGTTTTGTCCGCCTCAGAGCGACAACTCCGCTGCTGCAAGCCAATCCGACACTGCATCAACTGAAGTTGTCGCTCTGAGGCGGGCAGAAAGCGGGTCGCCTCGAGGAGAAACACCTGTGGCCGACGTGTTTAACGCCAATCGGGCCTTACAGCCCGAAGCGCGCCTTGACGTCCTTGGTCTGGAAGTGCTCGACGATGATGCCCAGCAGTGGGATGGTGCCGGCCAGCAGCACGCCGATCGTCTTGACTATCGGCCAGCGGACTTTGACTGCAAGGTTGAAAGCGGTTAGCACATAGACGAAGTACACCCAGCCGTGCACCACTTCAATCCACCGGATTTCGTGATGGAAGGCGAGGTGCGAGACGATCTCGTAGCACAGTGCGATGAGCCAGATACCCGTCGTCCACGCCATGATCCGATAGCCGAGTAGCGCGGTGCGGATCTTGTCGGCGGAGACTGCTGGCGCCGATGCTCCGGGTGTCTCGGGTGTGCTCATGCGGTCGTCCTGTTCTGCTTTTCAGCATCTTTCTCGGCGAGCTCGGCCAGGTAGGCGTTGTACTCCCGAAGTGCGGGATCATCGGGTGGTTGCGGCGTGGGTTTGGGGCGCTCGGGCAGCAGCCCGGCGGGTATCTCGGTGACGGCGCCGGTCTTCCGCGGCTCCGGTGGCGCCTCTTCATAGCGAACGAATTTGCGGTACGCGTAAACGCAGAACCAGGCGAACAGCGGCCACTGCAGCGCATAGCCCAGATTCTGGAACGTGCCCGACGCCGACTGAAACCTCGTCCACTGCCACCAGCC
>DASZLQ010000068.1:0-8783 GCA_035552295.1 Mycobacterium sp.
GGGTGGTTTCGCATCCCACCAACAAATCGATGCCGCCGCCCCAAGGATCGAGATCGATGAGCAGCGGGTCGGCGGCGACCTGCGCCAGCGCGGCCGCGAACAGTGACGCACCCGCTCCACCGCGCCCGCCGATCACCGCGACGACGGCGCCGCGGGCGCGCTCGTCGCGCGCGGATTCGCCGGCGTCGGCAAGCTCGCGCACCAGATCGCGTTCTTGACTGGGCATTCTGAGCACATGTCGGGCGCCCACTTCGACAGCTGCGGCCCATGTCGCCGGCGCCGGTTCACCGCCCGTCACGACGAGCACATGCGCGCGGCGCGGCAGTCCACCGCGTGCGCAGCGGTCGGCTGCGGCCTGGTCAAGGACCACCGCGGCGGCCGCCGACCAAGTTTTCCTGCTGATCTGCGCTGCGCTGTCGGCATGGACGATCCGCGCCCCGACGGCCGCGGCCACTCGGTCGACCTCGTCGCGCAACGCGGGTTCGTCCAATATGGCCAGGATTCCGGGGGCGCCGCCAGAGCCGTTCAGAGTGGTCACTGGGCCACGGTGCCCGGACATGAGCCGGTGCCGCCAGTCGCCGAACAGGATTTGTGGACAACGCCCGATCTGTGTACAACTGCGGCGAGAGCTTGCCCGACAAAAGGGACGACCCCCGCCAGGGGGGGAGGAGGCGAGGGTCGTCGTGTATCAGCCCCGGGGGGTCGGGCTGATGCACCCTCGGCTAAGCCGAGTACTGCTTACTATACACATGACAGCATCTTGCAGCGCAAGAGCTGTTTCAACTTGTCCGCATGGCTTCTAGCGCCCTCGCACCTGACGCTGCCGCCCTCGCGAGCAACCAACGGGGCTTGACCGGCCGATTTGTCGGCCACGTCGCGATTTGTCCCGCTGCCCGCCTATGATGGGGCGGTGACCGTCCCGGGCTCGGCCGCTGACCAGCAGACATCAGTAGGAAACACCGGTCCCACCCGTCGCACGGCGGCGTTCTTCGACCTCGATAAGACCATCATCGCCAAGTCCAGCACGTTGGCATTCAGCAAACCTTTCTTCGATCAAGGATTGATCAACCGGCGAGCGGTGCTCAAGTCCAGTTACGCCCAGTTCCTGTTCTTGCTTTCCGGCGCCGACCACGACCAGATGGACCGGATGCGCATCCACCTGACCAACATGTGCACCGGATGGGATGTCGAGCAGGTCAAGTCGATCGTGAGCGAAACGCTGCATGACATCGTCACGCCGCTGGTATTCGCCGAAGCCGCGGACTTGATCGCCAGCCATAAGCTTTTCGGCCGCGATGTTGTGGTGGTGTCGGCATCAGGCGAGGAGCTGGTCGCACCGATCGCGCGGGCGCTGGGCGCCACCCACGCGATGGCGACCAGGATGGTCGTCGAGGACGGTAAGTACACCGGCGAGATCGGGTTCTACTGCTACGGCGAAGGCAAAGTGCAGGCGATCCGCGAGTTGGCCGCGCGCGAGGGCTACCCGCTCGAGCATTGCTACGCCTACTCCGACTCGGTCACCGACCTGCCGATGCTCGAAGTCGTCGGCCATCCAAGCGTGGTCAACCCTGACCGCGCACTGCGCAAAGAAGCGATCGCCCGTGGATGGCCGGTGCTGGCATTTTCGCGGCCGGTGTCGCTGCGCGACCGGATATCGGCGCCGTCCGGAGCTGCGGTCGCGACGACCGCCGCAGTGGGTTTCAGCGCACTGGCCGCCGGGGCGCTGACCTATTCGCTACTGCGCCGGTTTGCGCTGTAACCCCCGGAGGCAGTCCAGCAAACTTTTCAGATCACCGGCTGATATCAGTTCAGCGTTTTCACGGCATTTGACTCTTGATGTGATCGGGGTCACGGAGTACAAAGGAGTCACGGAAGCCCGGTAAGGCCAAGATCGATCCAGAGGAGAAGGACCGACCTCCCGAACTGGGTAACCCAGCACGGTACCCGGCACCCACGCGGAGTCACAGCCGCGAAGATGGCAGAAGTGTTGCGGGCCTGCGTAATTGCGAAGAGCGGACGGTCTCGACGGCCCTTTGGGTGGGGTTGCAGCCGGAAGCGTCGCAAGATCGCCGAGGCCACCCACGCAGCCCCAGAGATGCACGCTTGGTAACCGAGTTCCGTGCTCGCGGGCGGCGGACCGAATTTTTCGGAACGCCGCCCGCTCTACATTTATTCGGCGAATTGTCCGCCCCCGTTTTGCAGCCCGTCGGCAACCGATTGGGAGCTATCGATTCGGCAGTGATTCGGCGATCGACAACGCCTCCTGCGCGCCGGCCTGCATCGCCCGGCAACACAGCACCAGCCAAGCGCCCACACCATCCGGCGTGCCATCGGCGAATCGGTGCGCGGCATCGCGATAGTCCGCGGGTTGGCGCATCCAACTCACCTCGGGCACACCCAGTCCATGCGGATCGAGCCCGCTGGCGATAGTCACCAGCCGCGACACCGCACGAGCCACCACGCCGTCCGCGCTGCCAAAAGGCTTCAGCGTCAGCAGCTCTCCGTGTGCGACCGCGGCGACCACCGGCGCAGGCGCCCGCGTGCGGCCGGTCACCAATTCCGCCAGCACCTCCAGCCGGGGCCCAATCTCGCCGTCCGCCCGCGGGCGACCCAACCGATCGTCATCGACCAGGTCCGCCGCCGCCAGCATGTGCAGGCGGGCCAGTGCCTGCAAGGGTGCCCGCTGCCATATACCGACCAGGGCACCCCCGCCGCCCTCCAGCGCCTGGGCCACCCGCAGCGCGCCGCCGAAGACCGGATCGCCGGCCGCCGGGTTGTCTTGTGAGGCCTGCGCCAAGTCCTCCAGTCGCACGGGCCCGCCGTCGAGCACCGAGGAGGCGCGCGCCGAACGCAACGCCGCTTCGGCGGCGGTCACCGGCCAGCGCCGCAGATTCGCCCGGTGCCGGTGGACTCGGCCCAGCGCATCGCGGGCCCGGTCGCTCGCCTCGGCGACGCCGGGAAGCTCCATCAGCGGGGCCAGCGGGTCAGCCGTCACAGGTTGCCAACCTAGCGGGGAGGCACCGGCGCGTGGGGAATGGCCTCCAGCAACTGACGCGTGTACTCGTGGCCGGGCCGGGTGAACACTTCCTCGGTGGGCGCCTGCTCCACCACCCGGCCCGCCTTCATCACCAGGACGTCGTCGGCGATCTGCCGGATTACGGCCAGGTCATGGCTGATGAACAAGTAGGCCAGGCCCAGTTCGGCTTGCAAATCCGCCAGCAGGTCGAGTATCTGAGCCTGCACGAGGACGTCGAGTGCCGAGACCGCTTCGTCGCACACCAGCACCTCGGGCCGCAGCGCCAGCGCCCGCGCGATCGCGACCCGTTGGCGTTGACCACCGGACAGCTCTCGGGGCAGCCGCCCTAACACCGACGACGGCAGTGCCACGTGGTCGATGAGTTCGCGCACCGCCTGCCGACGCTGCCTGCGGTCACCCACCCGGTGGATCCGCAACGGCTCCTCGATCGCGCGAAACACCGAATACATGGGATCCAGGCTGCTGTACGGGTTCTGGAACACCGGCTGTACCCGCCGGCGAAAGGCCATCGCCTTGTCCCGGTCCAATGTGTCGACGATCTGTGTGCCGTCGAAAACCACCGAGCCCGCCGTGGGTTGCAGCAGACCAAGCACCATCCGCGCCACCGTCGATTTCCCCGAACCCGATTCCCCGACGATCGCCAGGGTGCTGGCCCGTCGCAGCCGGAACGACACGTCGTCGACGGCACGAAACTCAGCCCACCGCCAGGGTGCGCCGCGCGACTCCCGGTAGATTTTGGTCAGCTCAGACGCAACCAGAATGTCGTCACCGCCCGGGGCGGCCTGCTGCCGACTTCGGGAGTTGCGGGCCGTGCGCGAGGGGGCCGCGGCCACCAGCCGCCGGGTGTACTCGTGTCGTGGGTCCTGCAGGATTGACTGTGCCGCACCCGATTCCACCACTACTCCGCGATGGACCACGACGACAATTTCGGCGCGTTCAGCGGCCATCGCCAGGTCATGAGTGATCAGCAGTAGTGCTGTTCCCAGTTCGTCGGTGAGTCGTTGCAGATGGTCGAGCACCTGCCGCTGCACGGTCACGTCGAGAGCGGACGTCGGCTCGTCGGCGATGAGCAGCTTCGGCCGGCCCGCCAAGCCGATAGCGATCAGCGCACGTTGACACATTCCGCCGGACAGCTGATGTGGGTACCTGCCGGCTTGCTTTACCGGATCGGGCATACCCGCCTCGGCGAGCAGCTCCATCGCGCGCCGCCGCGCCTCGCGACCATTCGCGTTCGCTCGCAACGCTTCCCGGACCTGAAATCCCACCTTCCAGACCGGGTTGAGGTTGGTCATCGGATCTTGAGGCACATATCCGATGGAGCGCCCTCGGATCGAGCTGAGTACCCGGCGATCGGCCGCGGCGATGTCACGTCCGTCGAACACGATGCGCCCGGCCGTAATTCGTCCACCGGGTGGAAGCAAACCAAGGATGGCAGCGGCCGTGGTGGATTTCCCCGATCCCGATTCGCCCACCACCGCGACGGTCTGACCGCGCAGCACCTTCAGATCGACTCCGCACACCGCGGGAGCGTGGTCACCGAACGTGACTTCCAGGCCCTCAACCGACAACAGCGGCGATTCTTCGGCGTTCATGCGCGCAACGCCCGCGAGGCCGGATCCAGAGCGTCGCGCAAAGCGTCACCCATCATCATGAAGGCCAGCACCGTAATCGCCAGCGCACCAGCCGGATAGAACAGTATTGGCGAGCCAGATCGCAGCCGGCTCTGCGCCAGATTGATATCACCACCCCAGGACACCACCGATGACGGCAATCCGACGCCAAGGTAGGACAACGAGGCCTCAGTGACGATGAACACACCGAACGCGAGGGTAGCCACCGCGAAAACGGGGCCCAATGCGTTGGGCAGCGCATGGCGGACCAGGATCTGGAAGCCGCTCAGCCCCAAGGCTTTCGCCGCGAGAACATAATCGCTGGCCCGCGCCTGGATCACCGCGCTGCGAGCGATCCTGGCTACCTGTGGCCAGCCGAACACGGCCAGAATGACGATCACCGTCCACACCCGACGGTGGTGCAATACGCCCATGAGCACAATGGCGGCCAGCAGCAGGGGCAACCCGAAGAAGATATCGCTGATACGCGAGACCACGGCGTCGATCCAGCCCCCGTAGAAGCCGGCCAGCGCACCCAGCGCTCCGCCCACGACGAATACGAGCAGAGTAGCCCCCAGCCCCACCATGACCGAGGCCCGTGCTCCGTAGATGGTGCGCGCGTAAATGTCGTGGCCCTGCAAATCGGTACCGAACCAGTGAGCGGCCGATGGAGGAAGCAGGCTCTGGCCGGGATCGGCATAGGTGGGATCGATTCCGGTGAACCATTCCGGGAATGTCGCGACGACAACAATGGAAACGATCAGCCCGGCGGCGACGACGAACTTCGGACGCCGGCGCAGCTTGCGCCACGTATCGCGCCAGAAGCCATGATGGTCTGTGATGTGTTCAGCCATATCGGATCCGAGGGTCGAGGGCGGCGTATAACAAATCCACCACCAGGTTGGCTATCAGATAGACGAGCACCAGCACCGTCACTATGGACACCACCGTCGGCGCCTCCTGTCTGGTGACAGCCTGAAACAACACGCCGCCAACGCCGTGGATGTTGAAGATGCCTTCGGTTACGACGGCTCCACCCATCAACGACCCCAAATCGGCGCCGAGAAAAGTCACCACCGGGATCAGCGAGTTGCGCAAAATGTGGACCGTCACAACTCGCGGTCGCGACAGACCCTTGGCGGTGGCGGTGCGAACGTAGTCGGCGTGCGCGTTGGCGGCTACCGCGGATCGGGTCAACCGCACGACATACGCAAATGACACCGAGCCCAAAACGATCCCGGGCAGCAGCAGCCGCGCAAAGGTCGCCCTTTCGCCCACCGTGACGGGCGCAATTCCGAGCCGGACGCCGAAAACGAATTGCGCCAGAAAGCCCAAAACGAATATGGGGATCGCGACGATGACCAGGCCGGTGAGCAGCACCGTGGAATCAAAGATCCCGCCCTGGCGCAAGCCGGCGATGACCCCGAACCCGATCCCCAGCACCGCTTCCACCGCCACCGCGATCAGGGCCAGTCTGATGGTAATCGGAAACGCATGAGCCAGAACGGCACTCACCGGAAGCCCGGAAAACGAGCGCCCTAGGTCGCCGTGCAGGACACCGCCCAGATAGCGCAGGTACTGCACTATGAACGGATCATCGAGATGGTAACGGGCACGCAGCGCCGCGGCTACCGCCGGAGTCAGCGGGCGGTCTCCTGCCATTGCTGCCACCGGATCACCGGGCAGCAGGAAAACCATGCCGTAGATCAGCAGCGTGGCGCCGATGAAGACCGGCACCATGATGGCGATGCGGCGCGCGATGTACCAGCCCATCTCAGCCCTTCACGATGTTCTCGTAGTCGGGCAGGCCGTTCCAGGTGACCCCGACGCCTTTCACCTCCATCGACCAGCCCACCACACTGACGTTGTCCCAAAGCGGAACAACTGGCATGTCGCGGAACAGGACTTGTTGTGCGTCGTTGGTCAGGACATTGGACTGCGGCAGAGTGGAGGCGGCCTCGGCGGTTGCCAGCGCCGCGTCGAAGTCGCGGTCGGAGTAGCCGACGTCATTAGACCCAGCCCCGGTGGCGAACAGCGGAGCAAGAAACTCGATCATGGACGGGTAGTCTCCCTGCCAGGCGGCGCGAAACGCGGTCGCGATGGTGTGATTGGTGATCTGAGTGCGGAATCCGGCGAAAGTAGGCTGCGGCGCGCCAACGGCATCGATGCCCAGAACGTTCTTGACGCTGTTGGCCACCGCATCCACCCATTCCTGGTTCCCGGCGTCAGCGTTGTAGGCGATTACGTACTGCCCATTCCACTGCGAGACCGCGTTGGCTTGGGCCCAAAGCTGCCGCGCACGATCGGGATCGAAGTTCAGCACGTCATTGCCCGGTAAGTTCGGATCGAAACCCGGCAACGACCTGGCGGTGAAATCACGCGACGGCGTGCGGGTGCCCATGAAGATCCGCTGACAGATCTGCTGACGGTCGACGGCGGCCGACAGCGCAAGCCGGCGCAGCCGGCCTTCCTCACCGCCGAAATGCGGCAGCCGCAGCGGGGTATCGAGACTGTGTTTGACAGCGACGGGACCACTGGTGAAGTGATTGCCCAAGTCGCGCTTATAGATCGGCAGCGCGCTGGGCGGAATCGTGTCCAGGACATCGAGATTGCCCGAAAGCAGGTCGGCGTAAGCGGTATCCAGGTTGGCGTAGAAGTCGAACCTCAGGCCCTTGTTGCGGGGCTTCCGGTTGCCGTGATAGTCGGGGTTGGGCCTCAGGTCGATCTTGACATCGTGCTCCCAGGCCGGCCCGTCAGGGCTGTCAGCAAGCTTGTACGGGCCGTTGCCAATAGGGTTGCGGCCAAACGCCGCCATGTCGCGAAACGCTAGGTCAGGCAACGGATAAAAGGCGCTATGGCCCAATCGCAATGTGAAGTCAATGGTCGGCGCCTTGAGCCGCACCGTGAACTCGAGATCGTTGACCACTTGCAGCCCAGACATCGTGGTGCGTCCCGTTTTCGGCGCCGGCTTTCCGTCGCTTGTCATACCGGAGACCTCGTCGAACCCTTCGATCGGGCTGAAAAAGCTTTGCTGCAGTTGGGCATTGGTGCTCAGCGCTCCGTAGTTCCACGCATCGACGAACGAGCGGGCCGTCACCGCCGAGCCATCGGTGAACTTCCAACCCGGCCTGAGGATGATGCGGTAGTTGACGTTGTCTGCGGTCTCGATCGACTGGGCAACCTCTTTCGAGGGGTTTCCGGCGCCGTCATAGGACATGAGGCCGGCAAAGAGCCGGTCGACGATCCTCCCACCGTTGCTGTCGTTGGTACTGGTCGGGATCAGCGGGTAGGGCGGTTCCCCACCGTTCACCATTACCAGATCGGGGCTCAGCACACCGCCGCCGCAGCCGGCCAGCGACGTGACCACTAGCATTCCGGCAGCTAAGGTTGCCATCGCGGTTCGGCGCATGACCGCGAACCTAGGGCCTGCGACCGCGCCGACGGTGCGGGGACTGGCCGTCGAGCGCGGGTGAAGTGCCCTACCCGGCCATTCAGACCTAGGATCCCGCTGTGACTGTCGCATCTCTCGCCTCGCGTGAAGCGCAAGTTCAGGCTGGGTATTTGGCAGCGCTAGTCACCATTCCCACAATCGGATTGATTGTCTGATCATTGGCCTGTGGGAACGTTCACGTGGTCGCCCGCAGACCGGTCCTTATTCACCACGCTATCCGACAGCCCCCCACATTCCTGTCAACCCCCGCTACCAGTACCCACCGAGGCCGCCGCCAACGCCGATGGGATATCAAGGCCCGTATCCAGGGCCTTCCTATCGCCGTTACCCACCTGGATTCCCGCCGCAACGCCGTGCTGGAAAGTCGGCCAACGCGCTCATCACGATCGGTATCGTGCTGTTGGCGTTGAGCGGGCTGGGAATCCTCGGGAACTTCGCCCACGCCGTTTCGAAGCACGCTGAGGGGTCACGACACGATAATTCGTTCGCCGCTGATACGTCAATGCGGGTGGGCGAGTGCATTGGCGAAATTGCTTATATTGGAAGGCTTTTCAAATCACAACCGGACAATGACTGCACCAATCCCGCCGATGTCTATGAACTCGCCGCCAAAGGCGGCCCGGTAGCGAGTTGCCCAGACGGGAAACGTGAGGGCTCCGGCTATGACCGGTTCACCGACGAGTCC